>CAKRVX010000023.1 GCA_934409175.1 uncultured Blautia sp. | reverse complement strand
GGCTTAAGCGAAATAAACGGACCTCTGGTGGTCCTGGAAGGCGTCAAGAATGCCTCCTATGAGGAAATCGTAGAATTCCACATGGATGACGGGACTCGCAAGATCGGCCGTATTATTGAAATTTATGAGGACAAAGCTGTCATTCAGGTTTTCGAAGGAACAGACAGCATGTCCTTGAGCAATACCCACACAAGACTGACCGGCCACCCAATGGAGATCGGGCTTTCCCCGGAGATCCTTGGACGTACTTTCAACGGTATCGGCCTGCCCATCGACGGTCTGGGAGATATCACCCCGGAAGTCAAATTAAACATCAACGGTCTGCCGCTGAACCCGGTGGCCCGTGAATACCCGCGAAACTATATCAACACCGGTATTTCCGCGATCGACGGACTGACCACCCTGATCCGTGGACAGAAGCTGCCGATTTTTTCCGGAAACGGTCTTCCTCATGATAAGCTGGCTGCACAGATCGTACAGCAGGCATCCCTGGGTGAAGGCTCTGATGAGAAATTTGCCATTGTTTTCGCAGCAATGGGTGTCAAATACGACGTCGCAGAATTCTTCCGCCGTACTTTTGAGGAGAGCGGAGCTGCTGACCACGTAGTCATGTTCCTGAACCTTGCCAATGACCCGGTTGTTGAGCGTCTTCTTACACCGAAGATCGCCCTCACTGCCGCAGAATATCTTGCATTTGAAAAAGGGATGCACATCCTGGTCATCCTGACAGATATTACTTCTTTCTGTGAGGCCATGCGAGAGGTTTCCTCCTCCAAAGGTGAGATCCCGTCCCGTAAAGGTTATCCGGGTTATCTGTACAGTGAACTTGCAACCCTGTACGAACGTGCAGGTATCGTTAAAGGCAAACCGGGTTCTGTAACCCAGATCCCAATCCTGACCATGCCAAACGATGATATCACCCACCCGATCCCTGACCTTACCGGTTACATCACTGAGGGCCAGATCGTTCTGGACAGACAGCTTCACGGCCAGGCAATCTACCCGCCAATTAACGTACTGCCGTCCCTTTCCCGTCTTATGAAAGACGGTATCGGTGAAGGCTACACCAGAGCCGACCATCAGGACGTAGCAAACCAGCTCTTCTCCTGCTATGCAAAAGTTGGAGACGCCAGAGCCCTTGCTTCCGTTATCGGTGAAGACGAGCTTTCCCCGCTGGATAAACGTTATCTGGTATTTGGTAAAGCTTTTGAGAGTGAATTCGTCGGCCAGTCCGAGACTGAGAACCGAAGCATCACCGAGACTCTTGATAAAGGCTGGGAACTTCTGGGACTTCTTCCGAAGGAAGAACTTGACCGAATCGATACGAAGATCCTCGATAAGTACTATCACGAAACAGTACGCTAAAAGAAGCGAGGTGATTGAATGGATCCGAATACCTTTCCCACCAAGGGAAACCTGATACTTGCAAAGAACTCACTGAAACTTTCCCGTCAGGGCTATGAGCTGATGGACAAGAAGCGTAACATCCTGATCCGTGAAATGATGGATCTGATCGATCAGGCAAAAGATATCCAGACACAGATTGATGTAACTTTCCGTGCCGCCTATGCCGCACTGCAGAAAGCCAACATGGAGATCGGTATCGCCTTTGTCCAGCAGATTGCATGTACCGTTCCAATTGAGAACTCCATCCGCATCAAAACCCGAAGCGTTATGGGCACAGAGATTCCTCTTGTGGAATATGACAAAACAACCAACACCCCTACCTATGCCTACTACAGCACCAAGATGTCCCTGGATGAAGCCAAGGCTGCCTTTGAAAAAGTAAAAGAGCTGTCCATCCGTCTCTCTATGGTGGAAAACGCAGCCATCAGACTTGCCGCAAATATCAAGAAGACACAGAAACGTGCAAACGCTCTGAAGAATATCACCATTCCAAAGTACGAAGCACTGACCAAAGACATCCAGAATGCTCTGGAAGAGAAAGAACGTGAAGAGTTCACCCGTTTGAAAGTAATTAAACGAATGAAGCAGCAATAATCTTAAAAGTAAATATCAAAATATTCTAAAGCAGTTAGATGGATATTTCATCATCCATTTAACTGCTTTTACTTTTCCCGATCACAATAAGCATCATGTTGAGTGTGGAAAACCCTTGTGGAAAGTTATCCCCAGGCCATTTTGTTTTGTGTCTGTCCCATCCACATCGGTCATTTCTATGTGGAAATTTCTCCTCATCCACATCTGGATTCTTTTTTTATCTCCTGTTGTATATTTCAGTATAATATCTTTTAGAATATTCTGATTATTCATCTGTATATTGCTATATTTTGTCTTTTACAGACAATATTATATGTTTTTTAGAATATAGAAAAGTCAATAGATTTTTCTATTTTTTTGTCCTGAAATGTCGATTTATCATTTTACACAAAACATTTGTTTCTTTTATCCTTATGTAAATCAAGTATTCCACACACATAAAATGTGGATAATGTGGATAACTTTGTGTATAACTTTAATTTACGGGCTTTTTCACAGATCTGACATGTGGATAGAGTGTGTAAGACTTTATCCACTTTTCCCATCTATCGACATTCTTTGTGCAATTTGTCGAAACGACTAAAAACCTGTCATTCCTGCCCGAAGAAATCGAGTAGGAGGCGGTTTCAATAGTTGACGTGCACAGACTGATAGGCTGTGGCTAAATCGTAAAAGCCACTGTTTATCAGTCTTTCTTTATTCAGCGCCCAAATCACAGCTTTTTTATTACTGATATACCAATACTTTCTGCGACTGTTTGCTATTGTTGTCGCATAGTGTTCTGGAATTCCCAGTTTGACTAGATTCTTATATTTCGTCCTCGGTTTCTTCCACTGTTTCCATATACACATACGTATTCTGTGATAGAGCCATCCATTGATGTCATCTATGTTGTTCTTCATGCATAACCTCATAGGAGATTTCTGTTCGTCAAACCAGAGATTTGCCCATGAGTTAGTATGTTCCTCACATCCAGCTTCCTTCAGATTCCGCCTCACGGTGGACACCCTTGCCTTCGGCTATATCCTTCCCACTACCGGGTGGATTCGGGACTTTAACCCGTTAGAAACGTGCGCCGCCAGGCGCACACGCATAAAAAAGTCCTTATCCGCTGTTACCCATCCAAGGTACCATAACAGATAAGGACTTCTTTTGTATTCTGTATCTCTATTATTCCATAAATGTTCCGATCGCTGCCGGCTGCTGATAATCATAATTGGAAATCTTGATTCCTGTAGCAGCACCGCTGGCATGAATGATCTTTCCATCTCCAATATAAAGTGCCACATGATCTACATATCCATTTCCATAAAATACCAGATCTCCAGGTTCGATCTGGCTTACATCTTTCTTAGTGGAAGCAGCACACTGATCTGCTGCCACACGTGGAAGGCTGTATCCGAAGTTTGCAAACACAGACATTACAAATCCGGAGCAGTCTGCACCGTTTGTCAGACTTGTCCCACCATATACATATGGATTTCCCTCAAACTGTAATGCGAAGTTTATCAGTTCCTGTCTCTTCGCCACACGTTGTGCTTCGGCTTCTTCTGCTGCCTTTTTCTTCGCCTCCTCTACCCGGCGTTCTTCTCTGATCTGTGCAGCTTCTTCCTCTTTTTCCATGTACTCTTGAGTTTGTTCCTCTGTCTGCTTTGCCAATGCGCTGGCAAATGCGCTCACACTGCCTGTTGCATCCTCTGAATCAGAAATCTCACTTTCAGATACATTGCTATTGCTCTCCGTTACATCACTTCCATCAGAGAAAAGCTCTGCAACCTCTGTCTCCGCTGCCCATACTCCCTGAGCTGGTACACAGACTATAGTGCTGATCACTGTTGCAAGTATTATTTTCTTTATCTTATTTCTCATGAATATTCCTCTCTAAAATTGTTACATATTTGTTACATTTTGTTACATAGTTTTGTATGTTAACATAAGAAAAAAGATTTGTCAAATAAAAAAAGAACTGTTCACAGTATTTTCACTTACAGTCTGCCATTCAGACTATACGATTTCCTGTAAACAGTTCTCTGTTTTTATCTGTTTCTCAGAAGATAATTCTGCGCGGAAATTACAGCGTTTGCCCCATCTGCCACTGCTGTGACTACCTGTCTGAGTGCCTTGGTGCGAATATCTCCCGCCGCAAAGATTCCCGGTGCTCCGGTAATTCCTTCTTCACCTGCAACGATATAACCCTCCTCATCCAGCGGCACCACTTCTTTAAATTTCTCTGTATTTGGAATGATACCAACTGCAATAAACACACCATCTGTACTGATCACAGACTCACTGTTATCATTTACATTCCGTATTTTCAATCCTGTCACACTGTCTGTTCCCTGTATCTCCACAGCCACGCTGTCCCATATCATTTCGATATTTTCCACAGAAGCCAGGTTGTCCTGAAGAATCTGATCCGCGCGAAGAGTATTACGCCTGTGAATCACATAAACCTTTCGACAAATTTTTGACAGAAAAAGTGCATCCTCTGCTGCAATATTCCCCCCGCCAACTACCACGGCTGTCTTGTCCTTAAAAAATGCCCCGTCACAGGTAGCACAATAAGAAACTCCCATTCCGGAAAATTCCTGCTCCCCCGGGATATCCAACATTCTGTGGCTGGCTCCACAGGCAAATACTACAGTTCTTGCCCTGTATTCATTCTTTTTGGTGCGTATGATCTTCTCGGCACCCATATCCTCCACAGAAACTACATTCTCGCGAACAGGAGCAATTCCCAGTTTCTCTGCATGTTTTCCAAAAGCTTCTCCCAGGTCCATTCCGCTGATTCCCGGAAGTCCCGGATAATTATCCACCTCATACGTATTAAGAATCTGTCCGCCTTCTGTAAACTGTTTGTCCAACCATAAAGTTTTCAGCCTGCCCCGTGCCGCATAGATTGCAGCACTGATTCCTGCCGGTCCTGCTCCCAGAATCGCTATATCATAAATCTCTGACATTTTATGTACCTCCTCAACCGCTCTCATTGCAGCTTTTAATCTTTACAATTTTCACCATGAACTATGATAGCATACTCCTTCCCCTTTTCCAATAAGATAGTAAAAACAGCCTCTGAGGTTTGTATGAAGATCCTGAAAAGAATCATCGCCCTTTGCCTGGTCTTTTGTCTGGGACTTGGTCTGGGCTGCTTATCTGAGTATCCTTTTACTGAGAATTCACGTTTCGAAGCTTTTACTCAAAAACTGTTCCGGTCGGAAGTCTCCGGCAGTGCACTTTCTCTTCACTATACTCTGGCGGATCCTGCTTCTCTGGGGATTTCCACCGATGATATTTCCTTGGGTACAGTAAACACTGATTTTCAGAAAACTGCCAAACTTTGCGCTGATTACGAAAAAACACTGAAAAGTTTCGCCTACTCGAAGCTTTCCGAAGAAAATCAGCTGACCCTGGATATGCTGCTTTTATATTTTCACACGCACAGTACATTGGGAGAAAATTATCTTCTGGATGAACCATTAGGTGCCAGTCTCGGCATTCAGGCACAGCTTCCTGTCCTCCTGGCGGAATACGCCTTCTACACAAAGGAAGATATCTCCGATTATCTGAAACTTCTTGGTACGATAAGACCATATTTTCAAAGTATTCTGGAACTGGAGAAAAAAAAATCACAAGCCGGACTCTTTATGAGTGATGCATCCCTGGACCGTATCCTTACTCAGTGCAGATCTTTTATCCAGGATCCCGATTCCAATTACATAGATGAGATTTTTGCCCAGAAACTTCAATCCTTCAACCAGTTAAAAGAAACGGATTGCAAAAAACTATGTGCCTGGCACCACAAGCTGATTCTGCAACAGGTTATTCCTGCCTATCAGGAACTGATTACCGGACTGGAAAAACTTCGGGGAACCGGTAAAAACAACAAAGGACTGGCATATTTTCCCGGCGGCAGAGAATACTATCTCTATCTTCTGAAGACCCAGACCGGTTCTTACGTTCCCGTAAACCAGATAGAGCAGCGTCTTTCCACACAGCTTCTGAAAGATTATAAACAGATTCGTTCACTACTTCAGGAAGATTCCTCCATAATCTCTTCCATGAACAGATATTCCAATGCCATTATTCTCACACCAGTCCAGATGCTGGAAAAGCTCCCTTCTCTTATGGCAGAGGATTTTCCTGCACTGAAAGACGTTTCCTATGAAATTCGGTATGTGCACCCTTCTATGAAAAAGTTTCTGAGTCCTGCTTTTTACCTTACTCCGCCCATTGACACTGGAATCCCAAATGTGATTTATATTAATGAATCAGAACGTACCACCAGCCTGGAGCTTTTCGGAACTCTGGCACATGAAGGATTTCCAGGTCATCTGTATCAAACCGTTTTTTTTGCCAGAAGCAGACCTTCTAATATTCGTTATCTGATCACTTCTCCCGGTTATGTAGAAGGCTGGGCTACCTACGTAGAATCTTACGCTTACAGATATGCAGCTGACCTCATGCCTGATGCCGGTTCCAGGGCTGCCACTAGCGCAGCAATCCTTGCATGGCTAAACCGCAGCATGAATCTGTGTATTTACTCTCTCATCGACATCGGAATCCATTACCACGGCTGGGATCAGGCACAAACCGCAGTTTTTCTTAAAGCCTTCGGAATTACCAGTACTTCTACAGTCACCGAAATCTACCAGTATATTATGGAAACACCAGGAAATTATCTGAAATACTACTGGGGATATCTCAATTTTCTGGATCTGAAAAACAGTTATCAGCAAAAAGCGGGAAAAAATTTTAATCTGAAAGATTTTCATCGCAGGATTCTGGAAATCGGACCTGTACAGTTTCCTGTTCTGGAAAAATATATAAAAAAAGAAGCTACCTATACCTGGTAGCTTCTGAAAAATTTCTGCAGTTTGATCAGAGCCTCCGTCAGGGCTTCTGTTTCCTCCACATTCAGGTCCTTCAGGACAGCCAGTACCATTTTCTCGTGAAAATCATGATGGTGACGGTATGCTTTCTCTCCCTTATCAGTAAGTGAAATCAGCACTACTCTTCGATCCTCCTGGCTTCGCATACGTTGAATATACCCCTTTTTTACGAGATTGTTCACAGCAATGGTCAGCGTCCCTACTGTCACTCCCAATGTCCTGGCCACTGTGGACATATTTTTCTGATCCTGAATTCCCACTGCATCAATAATGTGCATATCGTTTACGGAAATATCTTTATATTCAGGCGTGATCAATGCCCTCTCTTCCAGATCCAGAATTTCATTAAATAAATGGACAAGCACATCATTGATTGCTTCATAATGGTTCATCCGGTTCTCCCCCTTTTTTACGCTCATAGCTACATTATACACTAAATCAATTTGCCGTACAAAACATTTTTAAAAGAAATTCTTTCTTTAAGACATGAAATTTGTTATAATGAAGTGATATATTTCCGGTTATCTGATATCGGAAAAATTTTGATTACACAACATCATGTTGAAGGATTGATTTTATGAAAAAAAACAATATCCCTTTAAACTTTAGAGAAAAAAATAACTCAAAGATCAGTCTGTACTGTTCCATTGTTATTCTTATCATTCTTATTTTCGGTATTCATCAGCTTGATCACAGTCTGATTACCAAACCGGAATCAGACGCAAAAGAAGCAGCGGCATTGCAAGAACAGGAAGCACAGGAAGAGGCTCAAACCCCAGAGATTTCTACTGCAAGCGTCATCGCAGTAGGCGATAATCTTTATCACAGTAAATTATATGAATCCGGAGAATACGACTCTGGCACATGGAATTATGATCACATCTATGCAAATGTCCTGAAGGAGGTACAGGCTGCGGATGTAGCTATGATCGACCAGGAGACCGTTTTTGCTCCTGATCATAACTCTGTCAGCACCTATCCTTCCTTTGCCACTCCGGAAGAAGTCGGTGACGCCATTATCAAAGCCGGATTTAATGTTGTAGAGTCTGCCACTAACCATGTGGATGACTTCGGTTATGACTATCTGAAAAACACTCTTGATTTCTGGAGTACCAATTATCCGGATATTCCGGTTCTTGGCATTCATGCCACACAGGAAGACGCAGATACTGTCAAGGTAAAAGAAGTCAACGGAATCAAAATCGGATTTCTGGATTATACCTACGGAACCAATAATTCCGGTGCAGGAGAAGGAAATGATTACATGATTGACATCTTCGACAAGGATAAAATCTCAACCATGATTCAGAAGGCCAAAGAAGTCAGCGACTGTATCATTTTTGTTGCTCATTGGGGCACCGAAGACGAAACAATGCCTAATGAATATGAGAAGCAATGGGCTGCTTTTCTTATGGAACAGGGTGTAGATGTGATCATCGGCGGACATCCTCATGTACTGCAGCCTTACGGCCGTCTCTCGGATGATCAGGGACACAGCACACTTGTCTTTTATTCTTTGGGCAATTTTGTTTCCACACAGCAGGAATTGCCGGAACTTCTGGAAGGAATGGCAAGCTTTACTATCCAGAAAACAACTTTAAACGGCAAGAGTACCATAGAAATCCTTTCTCCGACAGTAAAGCCTATGGTCATGCACTACAATCATGATACCGGTGACTATGGACCTTATATGCTATCAGATTATACAGAGGAGCTTGCATCACAGCACAGTGTGCGTAATCTCATCGGAGATGAGTTTACTCTGGCAAATCTGAAAGCTAAATTTCAGGAGATCATGTCCATGAATGTAAAACCTTCCACGAATACCAATCTGCTGAATGTAAAATTTGACTGGGAAGGCAACATGATTGATAAAACTACCGGAAACGTAGTCGAAGATACAGAATCCATTCATTCCTGGGAATATCAGGCCTCTGTGGGAAACAGCACCGACAGCAGTGATTCTTCTGACGGAAATTCTTCTGATGGGGATTCTTCTTCCACTGACGAAAGCTCCGATGATAATTCCTATGATGACGGATCTTATGACAGCAGCTACGACAGTTCTTACGATGATGGATCCTACGACAGTTCTGATGACGACGGTTCATATGACAGCTCTTATGATGACGGATCTTATGACAGTTCCTATGATGACTCCGTAAATTAAACCTGAGGCAGGTGACTTATTTAATCTGGTCAGAAATAATATCTATACCCTGTCTGGAGAGCTTTTTATATCATAGGAACATTACAGGATAATTTTCTATGATATAATATAAGGAGCATCTTTGGATGCTCCTTTGTTTATTTTAAGAAAGGAGAACATTAAATGTCTCAAGGATTTAATCACTTTGATGAAAATGGAAACGCAGTTATGGTAGATGTTTCCGGCAAAAATATTACACAGAGAACAGCCATCGCCACAGGTGAGATTCACGTTGGAAAAGCAATCATGACAGCCGTACAGGAAGGTTCTGTCAAAAAAGGCGATGTTCTGGGAGTAGCCCGGGTGGCCGGTATTATGGGAGTCAAACGTACTTCAGAGCTTATTCCCATGTGTCATCCCCTTCCCATCCAGAAGTGTTCTGTAGACTACGAACTGGAACCGGACAAAGGGATCATCCGAGTCTTCTGCACAGTAAAAACAGAAGGAAAGACCGGCGTAGAAATGGAGGCTCTTACAGGTGTTCAGGTAACGCTTCTCACTATCTACGATATGTGTAAAGCAATTGACAAACATATGGTAATGTCAGAAATCCATCTGGTTGAGAAAACCGGTGGAAAAAGCGGAGACTTCCAGTTTCAGAAATAATATATGCGAAACGTGATATTCGCTTTAATATAGAATCATACGGAGGGATTTTTATGAAACGAGTAGCAATCATTACATCCAGCGATACCGGGTATCGTGGAGAAAGAGAAGATTTAAGTGGTCCGGCAATCCGTGAGATTGTTGAGAAAAACGGATATGAAGTAGTGTCCATGGATATTCTGCCGGATGACAGGGCTATGCTTTCACGAAAAATGGCGGAAATCGCAGACAATAATACTGCAGAACTGATCCTGACCACAGGAGGAACAGGTTTTTCACCGAGAGATGTTATGCCTGAAGCAACAGAAGATATTATTGAACGTCGGATTCCGGGAATTCCGGAAGCTATGCGTGCCTACAGTATGACTATTACAAAACGCGCCATGCTCAGCCGCGCTACTGCAGGTATCCGTAAAGAAACTCTTATTATTAATCTGCCGGGAAGTCCGAAGGCAGTGAAAGAAAGTCTGGAATATATTATTGATCCTCTGGCTCATGGAATCGAGATCATGACCGGTGAAGCAGGAAACTGTGCAAGATAAAGGAGGGATTTCTTATGGGAAAAGTAATCGCTGTATGCACAAGTGAAAAAAAAGGGACTCAGAAAACCAGTGTCCCTCAGATTGAAGTTATAGAAGACTGGGGAATTCAGGGTGATGCACATGCCGGAAAATGGCATCGTCAGGTAAGTCTGCTCTCTTATGAAAAAATAGAAGCTTTTCGTGCCAGAGGTGCGGAAGTTGAAAATGGCGCTTTCGGCGAAAATATTATTGTACAGGGAATTGATTTTGCAGCACTTCCTGTTGGTACGAAATTCGTCTGTAATGATGTGGTTCTGGAGCTTACCCAGATTGGAAAGGAATGCCACAGCGGATGTGCCATTTTTAAGAAAATGGGTGAATGCATTATGCCTAAACAGGGAGTTTTTACAAAGGTTCTTCACGGTGGGATCATCCATCCTGGTGATGAACTGACTATTTTGGAATAAATGTAACTGCATCTTGGCAGACAGCTACAAATAAAATCAGATATGACAGGAGATTTTTGCAATGATCATAGATACACATACCCATTATGACGATGAAGCTTTCAATCCGGACAGAGATTTACTGCTGAATTCCATGGCTGAAAATGGAATTGAAAAAGTGGTAAATGTCTGTGCGTCTATTTCCGAATTTCACAGAACAGTGGAACTGATGAAGAAATATCCTTTTGTATACGGTGCGGTTGGCGCTCATCCGGATGATGCACCGCAGATGACACAGGCAACTCTGGATGAAATCCGCAGACTTTCCCGTATGGATAAAATGGTGGCTATTGGTGAGATCGGACTGGATTATTACTGGCACAAAGAAGAACAAGAACATGAAGTACAGAAGAAAATGTTTGCCGTACAGATGGACATTGCCAAAGAGGAGAAACTGCCGTTTATGATACACAGCAGGGATGCTGCCGAGGATACATTGGAAATAGTAAAAGCCTATATGCAGGAAGGTATGCACGGAGGAATCATTCATTGTTTTTCCTATAGTAAGGAAATTGCCGCGCAGTACCTGAAAATGGGACTCTATCTGGGCATCGGCGGTGTGGTTACTTTCAAAAATGCACGAAAGCTGAAGGAAGTTGTGGAATATGCTCCTTTATCTCAGATCGTTCTGGAAACAGATTGTCCATATATGTCTCCGGAGCCTAATCGCGGTAAGCGAAACTCTTCTCTGAATCTGCCTTATGTAGCTCAGGCTATTGCAGATCTGAAAGGGATCACAGCGGAAGAAGTGATTTATGTAACAAGACAAAATGCAATGAATCTGCTGTCTTTATAAATTTACAGGGTACCGCAAGCGCGGTACCCTGTTTTCATTTTTAAATAGCATCTTATTTAGCTTCTTTTCTTCGCTTGAAGTATACACCCGCTGCCGTTACCACTGCGGCGGCTGCCAGCAATGCAATAAATCCGTCAATTGATGTAGTATCTCCGGTTTTTACTGCTGTTCTCGTAGATGTTCCGGTGAAACTTCCGGGAGTTTTCTGCGATCTGCTGGAGTTCGGGATTCTAGGCGTTACTGTTGGAGTTGGTGTGGAGCTTGGTTTCGGGGTTGGGGTTATTGCGGTTTCTTTGTTAGTGATCTCCACAGTCTCTTTATAATTCTCCTGATTCATAGTAATCTCGGCATTTTCCACACTAACCTTATACTTGAATCCTGCCGCTCCATCTACCGGTTTTCCGTTGGAATCTACCTCTGTTACATATAAGGTTACATCTCCTTCTTTTGGAAGGGCAATTGTAATAGTTTTACTTGTCTGAGAATTACCTGCCAGGTCCAGTGCCACAATCTTTTCTGCTGCTTCTTCAGCAAATTGTGTATACTCTTCGTCTGCAAAAATTCCGGCATAGAAGGTCTGACTGCTGTTTTTTGCTTTTCCATCTGCTCTCAGAAGTTTTTTGGTAATGGTAAGTTTACCGTCTCTGTAGAAATTATCCGGAATTTCTTCGAACTGATTATCGAAGTAGATTGCTTTACTTCCATCCGGATTATCAATTTCTACCACATTTCCATCATTAAATTCTACTGTATACAGAATTCCATCTGCAGTTACATTTGACAGATAACTGGTTCCGTACTCGTCACATTCGCCTACATAATAAGTATGGTCTTTTTCCAGCTTCGTAAATGTTACAAAGGATGCAGATGCATTCTGGAATACCAGCGGCTTGATGTCAGAAACACGTTCTGTACAGTCTTCGTCTGCATAGAGAGCTACATAGAAAGTCTGGTCTACTGCATAAATATCTTCGCCTTCATCTGTAGTCAGATGTTTGGTTACTGTCAGATCAGCATCGCTGTATTCTTTCATGGTATCTTCTACTAACAGGATACCATCTTCAATGGTTGTTGTGGTTGTTTGTGTATTGATGGTTCCGTCTTCGTTTAATTCGAAGGTTGTGTCACTGGTGATATTGTAATCATCAGGGGCTACTGTTTCTCGGAGAATATAGGTTTCTCCTGCTCTGAGTCCGATGGTTTCATGAGCGGTTTTTGTGGAATCCCATTCATCTACAATGTTTCCTTCCTGATCGATAATCTGGAGGTGCGCACCTTCCAGTTCTTCATGACTGGTAATATCTACCTTGCCTATTTTTACAGAAGTTGTTTCATAGTTATTGGTGATGGTGACTGCTGCAGTCTCATTGCACAGAATTTCTGCGGTTCCTTCTTCTACGCTATAATCTGTTGTCAAGATATAGCCAGGAATCTTCGCGTTTGCCTCGATTACCTGATATTGTCCAAGTGGCAGGCTGCTCAGAAGATATTTACCGTCTGTGAAATCGCTGTAGTGAACCGTTTCCTGATAATCATACGGACCGGTTATTGTGAATGTCAGGGCTTCTTTTTCTTCTGCCGTTAGTTTTTCGTCTGACAGATCACCTGTGATCAGTTTTTTCAATTCCAGATTTCCTGTTTTCAGGATGTTTGTGATGATATAACCTGTGTGTGCATCACCACTGATGGTTGTTTCATAATCGTCACTGTTTTCTGTTTCTTTGACTGTATAGTCAATGAGTTCACCGGCTTTTCTTTCATCCAGATCTGTCCAGATGTAAGTCCACTGACTTTCAGCGTTTAATGTGATTTCTTCTCCTTTGGCTTCTCCGTCTGCGTAAAGCTGTACTTTAATTTCCGATGGACGGATACCGTTATGATCGTTGAAATCTTCCCATGCTTTGGTTACAGTAACGCTGGTCTTTCCGGGCTGGTACTTGTTGATGATAGTGGTTCCTGTGATTTCTGTTGTATAATCGGTTACGGTATCCTCAGTCACTGTGTAATTAATCTGTTCTCCATTTGCATACTTCGGTAAGTTCTTAAAGCTATATTTCCAGTTTCCTTCGGCATCTTCCTTTACTACCTTACTGTCTATCTTTTCGCCATTCGCAAAGAGATTCACCGTAATGCTTTCCGGGCGTTTTCCATCCTGATTTTCTGCATCGTCCCAGATTTTCTCGCCAGAAATCTCCGTCTTCTCAGGTATATGACTGTTTGTAATCACAAATCCAGTCTGCACATCTCCATTCACTGTACATTCATACCCTGGAATCCTTCCAGCTTCTTTCACAGAATAAACAACCGTTTCTCCATTCTGCTTAACTGGAAGATCAGTCCATCCATAACTCCATCCATTTTCGTCGTTCAGTACAACCGGCTCTCCCTGTTTCTGACCATTAGCATATAACTGCACCAGAATACTGGGCGGACGTTTTCCATCCTGGTTTTCTGCATCATCCCATTCTTTATACACACTTGTTTTTATTTTCTCATCTTCCTGCCTGGTATTATCAAATGTAGCAGCCGAAACCAGATTATCCTCTGTTATTTCTTCCAGATCAGAAGCTCTGTAATATTTCACAGAATCAATCTTATACGAAGTAATCATTGTATCTCCGGAAATCTGAGAACTTGACGATACAGTAATCATTGCGATGTAAACCGTATCATCCTTAATATATCCATCCACATCACCGTATTCCGAAATACGATAATAATATTGTCCATCTGCCTGATATGTTCTCGAAGTGAATGTTACAAAAGTTCCTTTATTCGGAAGAATTTCAACCTGCGCCCACTTTCTGGTCTCCTTATCGTACTCCTCAAGCTTGAACTCAAATCTCTCATCATCCCCAGGTCTGTCACCATTTACAGTCTTGGTTGCAGTCAGCTGTGCCGGAACAGGAATACGATCAGAATCCGGCATGTCACTCCATACGCAATGCCATTCTGAACTATTCTTATCAAGTGTGTCCACAACCAGCCATCCTGAACTTGTTCCACCCAGTCCATGTACAGTCGCATTCGGTGCCAGGAAAATACCAAACATACCGCTGGCAAAAGTAACATCTGTTGCATTCGGCATATTAAATACAACCGTTCTGGCATATTGATCTGCAGAAGCACCGGATGTAGTACTCTGCATATATCCACTTTCACGGTCTGTATCCCAGATATCAAATCTCTTCAGATTTACACTGGTACCCATATAGTTAAATATAATCGTCTGCCCGGATCTCTTTTTAATCCGCAATGCACCTTCACCTGTATCGTTCAACCAGTCACCATCAATATAATAAGTTCCATCTGGACGCTCAGAAATATCGATTTCCGCCTGGTTCATAACTTCATTCTGATTCTTAACCTGATAACTTTTCTCGAATGCCATGTTTGCAGACACAGAGGCCACATTTGTAATCAGATTGTTCACATAGGCTTCCAAAACACCTTTATCAAAGATTTTCTTTTGTCCTTTTCCATTTACTTCCAGATCCAGTCTGTTTTTTATGGCCTCTGTACACCACACATCTGAATTCTTTCCATCAATCTTCAGTGACGAATCACTGCCCATATCAGCGATCACATATACACCGCCGTTATTGGAATCTCCATTATTTCCAGTATACGCACCGGCTGTGACATTACCGCCTCCGGTGAAATACTTTGTGGCAAAATTGGTATCCATATGAGCATCTTTATTAATAGTATTCGCAGTAACGCCATAATAAATGGCATTTCCCAGAATACTCATATAATCCTGTGGTGTTCCAGGATTCAGCTCCTGTCCATTCACATTTACAAAAGCAACCAACGAGAAATCATTCAGGTCAAAATCCGCTGCTTCTGTTTCCAGCTGAACTGCAGCATCCGAAACCACTTCTACATTAATATTTCCCGCTGAAATCTCTGTCGCATCAGCAGTCGTATCTACCGTTTCCTTCGTTGCTTCATCCAAAGGCAAATGAACAACTGAAATCTCTTCTGCCTTTTCTGCTTCAACTTCCTGTGTAAGCTGGCTCTTTTTAAAGTCAAAGGAAATATTTACTGCGCCCTCTATAGGCTGATATTCCTCTTTTTCTCCTGAGATCTCATTTCCGTTTTCATCTGTTTTATCCACCAGAAATGCAATATCATAAAGAAGTGTATTCTTTTCTGTATATATATCACCCGCCTGCATATTGGCTGAATTATCAGGAGTGATCATTTCCGCATTGTTATTTAATGCCTGCATATAAACATCATAATTATATCCTACAGTCTGAGGAGTTACTCTGGTAACTCTGAACTCAGCTTCATCCGGTACTGCATCCGGTGCTGCCAGCGTAGCAGTTACCACTACCTCACTGTCCTCATATGTATAAACGAGCTGTTCATTCTTCTTTATTTCATTCACACGGACAACCGCAACAGTTCCCATGTTCATAGTAGAAAAAGCTGCTCCCTGAACTGCCTTCGCTTCATTTGTATCAAACTGGGCTGCTGTATCTTCCTGTCTGTTTACATAAACCTTCAGATTACTCTGGGCAATCTGTTCCTGTTCGTTCATCTCCAGCTGAGGATCTGCAAAATTCATCTGCACTCTTACAGTTCCATCTGCCGGTTCTATCCGTCCGCCTGCTGTTTCTGACCAGAAATAGATATCATACAGCAGATATTCCGCGGTAAAATTCTCTCCATTGATCCCAAACAGTGAATTCATTTCAGATTTTTCTCCTTCGTATCTCTGGGGATCCATATTCAGAAGATTCTCAACCTTCAGCTGCGCATCCTGGGGCAGCCATGCACTTTCTTCAACTTGAGCTGTTACATAAATACTGCCATCTTCATATGAAAAATCTGTTTTCGGAACTTCTGTCTGCTCCGGTTCCGGTGTAGCTGTCGGTTCCGGTATTTCTGTAATTTCAGGCTGCATCGGTTCTTCCTCCACCACTTCTTCTGTTACAGGCTCTTCCTCAATGCCTTCTTCCTGGGCCTGTCCCTCATATTCCGGTACTTCATATCCTGATAGCTCCTCTTCCGATACGAAGGCTGCCGGAATCTCATCACTGTCTGCCAGAATACTGTTCATTCCTGACTGCTGAAAGATCATCAGCACAGTCAAAAGCCCCGCCAGATAACGTTTGACTTTGTTTTTCTTATTCATAGTCCTCCTCCTTACTCTATTTCTGGATAAAATTTTCACTACTCAGGTTTTCCCTCGCAGTGAGCCGCTGAAACGGCAAAATCCTCCTTTACTTTTATTATCGTAAGTACGTCATCTGCCAGTTATAAATCTTCCATATAACCAAGCTTTTCTTGAATAAACAAAAAATTCCCGAAAAACCGTATCAATTTCATGATCATTGCGGTTTTCCGGGAATGATTTTCTCTTAAGTGTGAAGTTTTTCACAGCCCATATAAATTATATTAATTACTTGAAGCTTTTATAACTTGAATTACATTTAACAGCTCAGGTTTCTGATTTTAGCAGATTTCTGCACCTGCAGGCATTTCTTTCTCCGGTACCATCAAGGAAAGATTTCCATCTGCATCTTCCGCACAGAGGATCATTCCTTCACTGAGTACTCCGGCAAGCTTGGCTGGTTTGAGGTTTGTTACTACCATAACTCTCTTGCCTACCATTTCTTCTGCACTGTAATGTGCTTTGATTCCAGATACGATCTGGCGTACCTGGCTTCCGATCTGTACCTGTGAGCAGAGAAGTTTCTTGGATTTCTTTACTTCTTCACATTTGATGATCTTACCAACCTGGAACTGGAGTTTTCCGAAGTCTTCGAATGTGATCTCTGGTTTTGCTTCGAGATCGATCACATCCTCGTTCTCTTCTTTTACAGGCTCTTCAGCTTTTGGCGGATGAAGTTCTGCTACTTTTGCCATTACTTCTTTGAGATCAAGACGAGCGAAAAGGATTTCCGGTTTCTCAGTTACTTTGTTTCCTGATGGATAGAGTCCGAATGTCTTGAGGTCTTCTAATTCTCTGTCCTGTGCATTTAACTGAGCAAGGATTCTCTCTGTTGTTTCCGGCATAAAGGATTTCAGCAGAGTTGCGCCGATGCAGATTCCCTCAACAAGATTATAGAGAACGGTTGCAAGGCGGTCTTTCTTCTCTTCGTCTTTTGCAAGTGCCCATGGCATTGTTTCGTCGATGTATTTGTTGCAGCGTTTGAAGATTGTGAATACTTCTGTCATTGCGTCTGCTACACGAAGTTTGTCCATTTTTTCGTTTACTTTTGCAGGTACGGAGAGGATGAAGTTCTTGAGATCATCATCTACTGCTTCTGTTACGCCTTTATTCTCTACAACGCCGCCAAAGTATTTATTGGACATGGAAATTGTACGGTTTACAAGGTTTCCGAGGGTGTTTGCAAGCTCGGAGTTGAGACGCTCTACCATCAGTTCCCATGTGATAACACCATCGTTCTCGAATGGCATTTCGTGAAGTACGAAATAACGGACTGCATCTACACCGAAGAAATCTACCAGTTCGTCTGCGTAGATTACGTTTCCTTTGGATTTACTCATTTTGCCATCGCCCTGAAGGAGCCACGGATGTCCGAATACCTGTTTCGGAAGCGGCAGATCCAGTGACATCAGGAAGATTGGCCAGTAAATGGTATGAAAACGGATGATGTCTTTTCCGATTAAGTGCAGGTCTGCAGGCCAGAGTTTGTTGAACTGTTCTGTGCTTTCACCATCGCAGTCATAGCCGATTCCTGTGATGTAGTTTGTGAGAGCATCAAGCCATACATATACAACATGTTTCGGGTCAAAATCTACCGGGATTCCCCATTTAAAGGATGTTCTGGATACACAGAGATCCTGAAGTCCCGGAAGAAGAAAGTTGTTCATCATCTCATTCTTACGGGATTCCGGCTGGATGAAATCCGGATGGGTGTTGATATAGTCGATGAGTTTGTCAGCATATTTACTCATTTTGAAGAAGTATGCTTCTTCTTTTGCAGGTACGCATGGACGGCCACAGTCAGGGCATTTGCCGTCTACAAGCTGGGATTCTGTGAAGAAAGATTCACATGGTGTGCAATACATTCCTTCGTAGTGTCCTTTGTAGATGTCACCTTTTGCGTACATTTTCTTGAAGATTTTCTTGACCTGTTTTTCGTGGTCTTCATCTGTTGTTCTGATGAATTTGTCATAAGATGTGTTCATCAGATCCCAGATTCTCTTGATCTCGCCGGATACGTTGTCTACGAATTCTTTTGGGGTAATGCCGGCTTCTTCGGCTTTTAATTCGATTTTCTGTCCGTGTTCATCGGTTCCTGTCTGGAAGAATACGTCGTAGCCCTGCTGGCGTTTGTAGCGGGCTATGGCGTCAGCTAAGACTACTTCATAGGTGTTGCCGATGTGCGGTTTGCCGGATGTGTAGGCAATGGCGGTGGTGATGTAGTATTTCTGTTTTTCCATGGGTTGTTGTCTCCTTTTTTTGAGTGTGGACGCCCGGGAAATTATTTCTTTTTTCATGCGGTTTCGGAATCTAGTAACTCTAAGATTTACACGATCCCTGTAAATGCATGAAAAAAGAAATAATTTCCCAGGCTGGTTTTTGAAATAGTAACAACTGTTCCTTATTTATGGAAGAAAAACATAAATTCTTCATGGTGGGAAGGAACTGGTGTTGGGAGAAATAAAAAAACGCCTCCTCAGATCATCTGAGAAGACGAGATTTACCCGTGTTACCACTTCTGTTCGTTTCCGGGCTCGCGCGGGGAAACCTTGGGAGGTACATTGTGATACCTCTACGCTGTAACAGGCGTGCCTGTCGCTGCCTAAAGCTGTTGACTCTCAGCAGTGCCTCTCGGAAGCCATCTTCGATCTGCTCCTTGCATATCCCTCTCAGCCTTCAGGACTTATTATCATTGTCCATGGGGATTTCTCTGTAACGCGGTCTGCAAATGTACTTTCTTCTTCAATGAGTTTGTGTTATTTCGTTACAGCGGTTCGCTCTATGCCGTGAGTCGCTGTTAGTTATAGGAAATAATTATTTCCTGTTATAGGGAGAATATAGCACATTTTGGTGGGTTTGTAAACATCGTTTCCCTGTTTAAAGGTAAATAAAATCCTCCAGTACTCTCGCTCATGAAGAATTCCTCCAAGGTAAGAACCTATTTCGGATAATTATTTTTATTTATATCTTGACAAAATCAATCAAGTATTGTATATTAACAATATCAGTAATGATTATTGTTATTAAATAATTATCTGATGACAAACAGAGAAGGGAGGAATACCATGGCTACACTGAAATACAGCCGTCAAAGAGAATCTATTAAAGAATTTCTACAAGGCAGAACAGATCATCCTACGGCTGATGTGGTATATGAGAATATGAAGCTTATCTACCCGAATATCAGCCTTGGCACGGTATATCGCAACTTATCTCTGCTGGCTGATCTGGGAGAGATCAAAAAACTTTCCTCTTTCGCAGGGGCAGATCACTTTGATGGGCGTACCGAAAGGCATTGCCACTTCATGTGTACCAGATGTGAGCAGATCATGGACCTGGAGAATGAGGGAATTCATCACATTATGGAACTTGCAGGTGAGAACTTTGGCGGAAAGATTACAGATTACAGTGCCAGATTTTTCGGACTGTGTGAGGATTGCCTGAAAGAAATTAAGAATATTCCTGAAAATGCTTCAGATAAAAATTGAAACTATCTTTGATAAAACTGGAATATTTCCACCCAAACTGCTAATGATAAAAATCAGCAAAAACGGAAAATAAAACTTGACTTTTTATATCAAGTATGGTAATCTAAAATCGCAGCAGGAAAACAGTAATAATTACTATTATTATTAACTATTTCTGTAGCATATGCAGTAAGTAACAGGCAAACGAATTGATGCCACTAAAAATTAATTTCTATCTGGCATCCAATAATAAATTATTAAGAGAAAAGGAGATTTTAATTATGACAAAATGGGTATGTAGTGTATGTGGTTATGTTTATGAAGGCGAAAGCGCTCCGGAAGTCTGTCCAGTATGTAAGGCACCAGCAGACAAATTCGTAAAACAGGAAGGTGAAATGTCATGGGCTGCTGAACATGTTGTAGGTGTTGCTAAAGGTGCAAGCGAAGACATCATGGCTGATTTAAGAGCAAACTTCCAGGGTGAATGCTCCGAAGTTGGTATGTACCTTGCAATGGCAAGAGTTGCTCACAGAGAAGGATATCCGGAAATCGGTTTATATTATGAGAAAGCTGCTTATGAAGAAGCAGAACATGCTGCTAAATTCGCTGAATTATTAGGTGAAGTCGTAACAGACAGCACAAAGAAGAACCTTCAGATGCGTGTAGAAGCTGAGAATGGCGCTACAGCTGGTAAAACAGACCTTGCTAAACGTGCAAAAGCAGCTAACCTGGACGCTATCCATGATACAGTTCATGAAATGGCTCGCGACGAGGCAAGACACGGAAAAGCATTCGCAGGTCTGCTTAAGAGATACTTCGGCTAATCTACAAATGCAACAAGGAGGATACACTCTATGGGAAGCTGGAATCAGGAATCGCGCTTTTCAAGTGCTTCAGGCAATGATTTACCCTATGTAGTGATGCAGGTAACACTTAAAGAAAAGCTCTTTGGCACCGGATCCGGTAATCTAACTGATCTTGAAGATGTTATCAATGCACAAGTCGCCAAAGGCTATCGCCTCCATACTATGTCGACTTCGAATGGCGGAAGCAAAGGCTTTGGCGGCGGTGACCGCATTCAGGCAACATTAGTCTTTGAGCGTTTGGATATGCGCTGATCTGTGCGATGAAACCCGACGGAGGGAATCACGAAAGTGGTTCTCTCTTTTTTGCTGCTCCTGCTGATTTTTTATATCTCCTGTGTCCTACTGCCTTTTTGAAAATTCTAAACGCAAGAAAATGTGTCCTTGAAAAATGTGTCCCGAATTTTAATTGTTTTCTGTCATGTTTACAAGCTTATAAAAGCTTGTTATTTTGGTATTTGTCTGTTCCATTGCGGTCTTTGCAGTAATCTCTCCCGCTTTCCAAAAGGAATAGACTTCATTCCAGTTTTCGGGAAATGTGAGTGCGGGACGTCCAAGACGTTTTCCGTTCTGTTTGGCTACTGCAATCCCCTCTGCCTGACGTTGTTTAATTGTTGTGCGCTCTTGTTCTGCGATTGTTCCCAACACTTCAATCAGAAATTTCCTTATGTTCGTATTATATCAAAAGCGTTCGTAAATATAAAAACAACTTTCTCGAACATAAAAATGCTCTCTATTTTGCGTGTTTGTAAAGGTGTACTCTTATTCAAAATCACAGTCCAAGCAACTGTTTTTTCTTTGCGTCAAATTCTTCCTGTGTAATTACGCCGTCGTCAAGCAATTCCTTGAAATTCTTCAATTCCTCTGCTGTTCCAAGTGTTGCACCATTTACAGTTTCTACCTTTTGAGCAGAAACAGATTGTGTATCATTTGCCATCACAATATTGTTCATTTTATCCTGCAATAAAATAGGTGGGATAATCGGAACAAAGAAAGCCAAAATCAAACATAATGTAGCCATATCAGAGGAAATTCCCTTTACTGCTGCCATTTTATCTACGCGCTGCGCGGTTTTGTATATCCAGTAAATAATATAAAATGGAACAAATAAGCAAAGAAGTAATTTCTTTGTTGGGTTGCGATATTCTTCATTTTCTGCTGCATTTGTATAACCAGTCATGCGGTAAATCCATATATAATACCAAATTCCAAAAGTAAACAGAAGCAACAGAACGTGTTTTGTCATACCACAATAAATTTCGCTTGATACAGTTGTGTACGGTTTCGTATAATTAATTTCTTCTTTTTTACATTGCGTAATCGGCTTAGTTTTTATAAAAGTAATCAATAATACAACAAAAATAATGGCTGTTGCCAAGAACACACCACCAGAAACCACATGAGTAGGTATTATCCTGTAACTCCACATAGCATTCCAACGTGCACGCATACCCAGGGTTCTGTAGCCTAAGGTACCCCAACGGACAATGCCAGCTCGCGCAAATGTTACTAAAAATTCAATCCCTACTGCTATAATACTAATAATGATAGAAAATTTCTTTTCTTTAGACATGACAATATAATATATAAGTGCGCCTATCATAATTGTAAATAAAATATAGCATACCGTAGTAGAGTCGTATATCTGATAGCTTAACCTATAGTTTAACCTATTTAAGCCAAATGTCGCAAAAAATAGTATTATAGTCGAAATAGCCAATAACACAAGCACTATAATTTGACTTATTCTTGAATTTTTCATTTTCATCCCTCTTCTTTTATGTAGTTTATTTCGTTAATTCTTCTTCTAGTGACCCGTCGCCTTTATCAAATAATTTTAAATTACCATTATTATATGAATATTCGATTGTATCTGATTCTGCGCCATCACTATATTCAATTATAATTTTTTTATCCTCTATTTTATAAGTTCCAGTGTGATGGCTGTTTTTGGATGGCGCTTCATCATTGACCCAACTTGATTCAACATTTCCATCGCCATCAAATTTATAAATTTGATGACAATGTTCATCAACCGCAGAAGCATACTTATCGTAACTCCATGTGCCGCGTAATTCTTCTTCTATTTCTTTTGTGTTCGAACCGCAAGCAGTTAAAGTGCTAATAGATATAACCAAAGCTAACAGTATCGTAATTATTTTTTTCATTTTCGTTCCTCATACTTTCCTTGTATTCACGATAAATTTTTCTAATTTGCCGTCATCATATGCCACGATTACTTGATTTTGCTTATCCAAAATGCTCACTTGTGTAAGTCATATAGTACTGTTCTTCTTACCAACAGTCAGCTTGAACGCTCCATCTTCCTTCCCTTTATGTAATCCCCCCATTCTCTCTTTTCCACCGTTTGCATAAAAGCCGATGAATTATCATAAAACAGATTCATCTTAAATACAATTAACTGACAGCATAGTGTTATCCACCTTTATTCCATAACCGCTTTCGCCGTATCCACCGGATGCTCCGCTTTATTATCAATATCCGTATCATTTCCCGAGAATGTACTTCCAGCGAAATCAAGGACTTCTGATCCGGGCAGGCTGTCAATACAGACAGCTGTTCCATTTCCTGTAAATATATTATTTAAATAGCTGGGGGCTGTTCCATATGCGGAACTTGTATTGAATTTCAGGGCTGTATTATTATTTGTGAAAGTACAGTCACTGGCGTTGATCCACGCTCCATTCTGCGCTATGGCAGCCGTATCCCAGCCTTCGAAGGTGCACTGAGAAAGGAGTACCAGGCAATACGCATTCAGCCCAATCCCTGAATCGCCTTCGAAACGGATTCCCGACACATCTGCATAATTTCCATTAAGCCCTCTCATGCTGACTGTTCCGGTAAAAGTAGTCTCAGTATCTCCTTCCTTACTTCCATAAATACCCCAGACATGATTGCCGAAGGTAACATCTCCATCATAAGTCACCGCCGGAAGATGCAGATATACCGGTGTATCAGAAGACACCTCTTCTTCAATGGAAGCCAGCAGCGTCTTCAGATCATCCGTTGTTTCCATGGGAACATCTTCCGAAAAATAAGTAACTGCAGTCTGTTTTTCAATAGTTAGCCGTGTACTGAGAGAAATGGTATCACCATTTTTCATAGTCAGTGTCCACAGGATATCATTGGTACCACTATCGGCAGAAAAATTAATATCCGAAACATACGCTGCGTTCGGAAAACTCTCGTTATGTACTGGTTCTACATATTCCATTTTCTGCGAATTCTCAGATGGCTTTGTATCAACCTTACAGGCTTCCACCTCTTGTGTAAATTCCTCCCATGCCAGTTTCCCAGTCTCCTGATTGAAAACATACAGCTGACAGGGAAGTGCGCTGTCCATACCCTCTGACAAAGTATCCGTACGTTCTCCCTGTGCATGTCCTGTCACCCCATCCCCTTCAGAGAAAGTCAGCAGAACTTTGTAAGATTTATCTTTATCTGGATAAACGATCTGCGCGCTGCCTTCATAAGTCTGTGGTCTGTGATGCAGAGAAATCAGCGTCCCCACTGCAGCAACTACAGCCAGTATTCCCAGAACCATAAGCATTTTCTTTTTCCACCTTCTCGGGGTCTTTACTTCTTTTTTTTCCATCTGAACTGCTGTGCAGTGTGGACAGAACGATGCGTTATCCGGAAGCGGATGCCCGC
>CAKRVX010000022.1 GCA_934409175.1 uncultured Blautia sp. | reverse complement strand
CGGCAATACTTCTTCCGCTTTACCAACGAAGAATTCTGTATTCTCCAGCCCGTTAAGTTTCGCATTTTCCTTCGCATTCTCAATCGCAGCCGGAACAATTTCCACACCGCGAACGAATTTCGCTTTCTGTGCCAGAAACAGGGAAATGGTTCCTATTCCGCAGTAAAGATCCCAGACAGTTTCTTCACCATGAAGGTCTGCGTATTCCAGCGCCTTGGCATAAAGTTTCTGTGTCTGTCTCGGGTTTACCTGATAGAAAGACAGCGGCGAAATCTGATAGGAAATATCTCCAATCTTATCTGTGATATATTCCTGTCCCCAAAGCAGACAGATTTCTTCACCAAGGATCACATTGCTGCGTTTCTTATTTATATTAATGGTAATGCTTGTCATTCCCGGGATTTCACGCAGGGATTCTACAAGTTTATCTTCTTTCGGGATTTTGTTTCCATTCAGGATCAGACAGACCATCACTTCTTTTGTAAAATATCCGTAACGAATCAGGATATGTCGCACCAGCCCCTTGCCGGTTGCTTCATTATATGGTTCAATTCCATATTTCTCCATATGTGCGATCACACGGTCCAGGACTTCTTTATTCTCGGCTACACCAAGTGCACAGTCACGGTTTTCGATAATATTATGAGTTCTTCCTGCATAGAAACCTGTAACTATTTTTCCTTCTTTGTTTCTTCCTACAGGAAACTGTGCCTTATTTCTGTAATGAAAAAGTTCATCCATTCCGATAATCGGTTCCATTGGAATATCAGTAAATCCCCCTATCCGCTCCAGATGACCTTTCACTTTATTTGTTTTAAATACAAGCTGCTGATCATAGGCCAGTGCCTGCAGCTGGCAGCCACCACACTGACGGGCAAATGTACATTTCGGTTCTACTCTGTAAGGAGATGACTTCAGCACCTCCATCAGACGGCCATAGCCGTAATTCTTCTTTGCTTTAATAATTTTAGCTGTTACTGTATCTCCGATTACTGCGTCTTTGACAAAAACGGTGAAGCCATCGGCTTTTCCGATACCTTCACCGTCAATTCCGCAATCTTCTATCTCTAACGTAACAAGATCGTTCTTACGAAATTCCATAAAGATTACACCTCATCTGTTCTTCTTAAGTTGGACTCAAACAGTCTGTTGTATCCAAGCCATTCCTTCTTACCCTTATCTGCGGCAAAAATCTCTGTAATAGTTTCCATTCTCGCATCTGTATTATCCGCTAGATTCAAAGCAACCGCTTCCACCAGCGCAGGCTTTTTCGGAGAACCATACTCCAGTTCTCCATGGTGGGCCAGAATGCAGTGGATCAGTTCATTTTCCAGTACCTGTGGGAAATCCGGAATTTTTACTGCCAGATCATGGATCATCTGCGCTCCAATATAAATATGACCCAGAAGCTGTCCTTCATCTGTGTAATCATTCATAGGAAAAGCTGACAGTTCTTTTGTTTTTCCGATATCATGAAGAAGAGCTGCCGTGATCAGCAGATCTCTGTTAATAACCGGATATGCCCTGGACATGTAATCACAGAGTCTGGTAACACTCAATGTATGTTCCATCAGGCCACCGATAAATCCATGATGTACTGTCTTGGCTGCAGAATGTCCCTCAAATGCTTTCACAAATTCCTCATCTTCCACAAAAAGCATTTTCAGAAGTGCTGACAGATACGTATTCTCCACGCTGCCGATAAATGACTTCAGCTGGCTGTACATATCGTCTGTACTGTTCTCGCTGACCGGAAGATAATCTGCAGGATCATATTCATCCTCAGATGCCTTACGCACACGCTTGATATTTAACTGCATGGCACCTGCAAAACTTGTCACATCGCCCATGACATCAATGTAATCCAACGCATCAAAGTCATCAATTCCCAAAGAATTCGGATCCCATATCTTACCGTCCATAATTCCTGTCTTATCCTGGAGAATGATATTCTCGTATGGCTTTCCATTCTTCGTTACTGCAGACTGTTTCTGTTTGCACAGATAGATTCCACTGATTCTGTCTCCCTCATGTAATTCATTTAAAAAACGCATAAAATTTGCCTTTCTATATTTGTTCCAGATCTTTTTGTTCCTTTAACTTTCTTCCTGTTTCCGAAGCGGGAAGTACGCTCACAATTTCTTAATTATCATACCAGATAAATATGAATTTTTTATGAATATCTTTTTGTCTGAATATAAGTATCTTTCTTCTATGACATAAAAAAACCTTGTACCGAAATGATACAAGGTTTCTCATGCGGAAGATGGGACTTGAACCCACACGAGCGCAATGCTCACAAGATCCTTAGTCTTGCTCGTCTGCCAGTTCCGACACTTCCGCATATCGCGTGTCATCAATAAATTTGTTTTATTGTTGCGACAATTGGTACTATATCAAAAACTCATTTATATGTCAAGGGTATTTTTCAAATTTTCTTTATTTTTTTCAAAAAAACTTTTGGACATTCAATCTTTTCATTACATACAAAATCATATATAATAAGAAAGGTATTTTTTACCCGCAACAATAACAATTCAGGAGATGAATATGAATCAAAAAGCTTATAAAGCACTTGAATATTACAAAATCGTCAACATGCTGACAGACAAGGCCTCTTCTTCCATGGGCAAGGAAATCTGCCGGAGACTGGAACCATCCACGGACCTCGATGAGATCCGCCATATGCAGACTCAGACCAAAGATGCCCTCTCCCGTCTTTTCCAGAAAGGAAATATTTCCTTCGGAAGCGTAAAGGATGTCCGCGGTTCCCTGAAACGTCTGGAAATTGGAAGTTCTCTGGGAATCGGAGAACTTCTCGCAATCTGCAGCCTGCTTGAAAATACAAACCGTGTCAAAGCGTATTCCAGAAATGAGCGTGGAGATTCTCTTCCCGATTCTCTGGACGGTATGTTCGATGCACTTGAACCGCTGACTCCACTCACCACTGAAATCCGCAGATGTATCCTGTCTGAAGATGAAATCAGTGATGATGCCAGCAGCAATCTGCGACAGATCCGCAGAAACATGAAGATCACCGGAGACAGGATCCACACTCAGCTCTCTTCTCTTGTAAACGGAAGTGCACGCAGTTATCTTCAGGATTCCGTGATCACTATGAGAAACGGTCGCTACTGTATTCCTGTCAAAGCAGAATATAAAGGACAGGTTCCCGGTATGGTTCACGACCAATCCTCCACAGGCTCTACACTTTTTATTGAACCTATGGCCATCGTAAAATTAAATAATGACATCCGTGAGCTGGAACTTCAGGAGCAGAAAGAAATTGAAGTTATTCTTGCCGGACTGAGCCAGCAGACTGCTGAACAGACAGATGCCATCCGTGCAGACTTAAATATCATGGTTCAGCTGGATGTAATCTTTGCCCGTGCTTCTCTGGCCATGGATATGAATGCTACAGAACCAATCTTTAATGATGAAGGACGCATCCGCCTGAAACAGGCCCGTCATCCTCTCATTGATAAGAAAAAAGCTGTTCCTATCGACATACGCCTGGGAGATGACTTTGATCTTCTGGTCGTAACTGGACCGAATACAGGTGGTAAGACTGTTTCTCTGAAAACAGTAGGTCTTCTGACACTCATGGGACAGTCCGGTCTGCATATTCCCACTCTGGATCGTTCTGAACTGGCATTGTTTGAAGAAGTTTACGCAGATATCGGAGATGAACAGAGTATCGAGCAGTCACTAAGTACCTTCTCTTCTCATATGACCAATGTGGTGTCCTTCCTGAAGAAAGCAACCCGCCACTCTCTCGTTCTTTTTGATGAACTTGGCGCAGGAACAGACCCTACGGAAGGTGCAGCTCTCGCCATCGCCATTCTTTCTCATCTTCATGAGCAGGGAATTCGCACTATGGCGACTACCCATTACAGTGAACTTAAAATCTATGCTCTTTCTACTCCGGGAGTAGAAAATGCCTGCTGTGAATTTAATGTAGAAACTTTACGCCCCACTTACCGTCTTCTGATTGGTGTTCCCGGCAAAAGTAATGCTTTCGCCATTTCCTCCAAACTTGGGCTTCCTGACTTTATCATTGATAAAGCAAAGGAACAGATCAGTGAACAGGACGAGTCCTTCGAGGATGTACTGACCTCTCTGGAAAGCAGCCGTGTTACCATCGAAAATGAACGGCACCAGATTGAACAGTATAAAAAGGAAATCGAAACCCTGAAATCTGAGATGGAATCCAAGCAGGAGAAGCTCAACGAACAACGCGATCGTATCATTCGTCAGGCAAATGAAGAGGCACACTCTGTTCTTCGCGAAGCAAAAGAATACGCGGACAAGACCATGAAAATGTTCCATAAATTCCAGAAGGATCACGTAGATCTGGCAGCTGTGGAAAAGGAACGCCAGGATCTGCGTAAACGAATGAACAAAGCAGAAAAGGGCATGACCCAGAAAACCACATCACAGAAACCCAAGAAAGCACTCACTGCCAAAGACATTTCTCTGGGGGATGCTGTCAAAGTACTCAGTATGAACCTGAAAGGCACTGTAAGCAGCCGACCGGATGCCAAAGGCTATCTCTTCGTACAGATGGGAATCATCCGTTCCAAGGTACACATTTCCGATCTGGAGCTGATCGATGAGGCAGAGATCACTACCCCTACCCTGCAGCGAACAGGTGCCGGAAAAATCCGTATGGCAAAATCCGCCCATGTTTCTACAGAGATCAATCTTCTGGGTAAAACTGTAGATGAAGCAGTTGCGGAACTGGACAAATATCTGGATGACGCTTATATTGCACATCTGAAATCTGTACGTATCGTCCATGGTAAGGGTACCGGTGCTCTTCGAAAAGGTGTTCATAATTACCTGAAACGCCAGAAACATGTTGCATCCTTCCGCCTTGGGGAATTCGGCGAGGGCGATGCAGGTGTAACGATCGTAGAATTCAAAAAATAAAAAGGAGGGATTTTTTATGGTTTCCAAACAGAAAATCCTGATCGTTGATGACGATAATAATATTGCAGAGCTCATTGCTCTGTATCTGACAAAGGAATGCTTTGAAACCAAAATCGTAAATGACGGAGAAGAAGCTCTGAAGGAATTTACCCGTTTTCATCCTGATCTGATCGTTCTGGATCTGATGCTTCCGGGAATTGACGGTTATCAGGTCTGCCGTGAGATCCGCCACACTTCCGATGTTCCGATCATCATGCTCTCTGCCAAAGGCGAAACCTTTGACAAGGTTCTTGGACTGGAACTTGGTGCAGATGACTATATGATCAAACCTTTTGATTCCAAAGAACTGGTCGCACGTGTCCGCGCTGTACTACGCCGCTTCCAGGTAAAACAGCCCACCGTTTCTTCTAATGAAAAATGTGTGAGTTATCCGGACCTTACAATCAATCTGACCAATTATTCAGTCACCTATATGGGCAGGCAGGTTGATATGCCGCCAAAGGAGCTTGAACTTCTGTATTTTCTGGCTTCCTCTCCCAATCAGGTATTTACCCGCGAGCAGCTTCTGGATCACATCTGGGGTTATGAATACATCGGTGATACCCGTACTGTAGATGTTCATATCAAGCGACTGCGTGAAAAGATCAAAGATAATCCTTCCTGGTCTATTGCTACTGTATGGGGAATCGGATATAAATTTGAGGTAAAAAACTCATGAAGCAGCACCATCTTTCTACCAAGTTCCTGATGTTTTATATCTGCATCGGAATCTTTGGATTTTTCCTTATTACCCTTGGCGGTTCTTATATGGTGGAAAAGTATTTTGAAAATGCCCAAAGTACCCTTCTATACGAAGAAGCCAGTAATCTTGCCTCAAGCAATCTGATTACAGAACAACTTTCCGAACCGGAAGGCAGCAGTCTTCTTGAGAAACTCTCCGGCATCACTGATCTGCGGGACTCAGTTCTGTGGATCACAGATGCCCGGGGCAGACTTGTTTTCAGTTCAAACTCTGAATCAGCTGCCGGTAAATCCATTCTTCCGGATAATTTCGACGCTTCAGCATGGGGTCCTTCCCATTATCAGATTGGTCGTTTCTACGGACAGTTTTCCTGTGACCATCTCAGTGTCCTTGCTCCTGTAACTTCCGATGAGGGTGTCCTGGGATATGTAACCATTCATTACGATATGCATCATCTGTACGAACACAGAAGCAGTATTCTCTTCATCATGCAGATCATTTTTCTGATCTGTTATGCTGCAACCAGCCTGCTGCTGTGGGTTTACAGCCATTACATACGCCGGCCACTGACAAAGATCATCAAAGGAGCTTCCGAATATGCTGGAGGAAATCTGGAATACATGATTGAGGTAAACTCTGACGATGAGCTGGGATATCTTGCCAAAACTCTGAACTATATGGCAGATAAGCTGAACCAAAACGGAGAATACCAGCGGAAATTCATTGCCAATGTTTCTCATGATTTCCGTTCTCCCCTTACTTCCATAAAAGGATACGTTAATGCCATGCTGGACGGCACTATACCGGTAGAAATGCAGGAACGATATCTGAAAATCATTGCATTTGAATCAGAACGTCTCGAAAAACTTACCCGCAGTCTTCTGACCCTGAATGAACTGGATATCAAAAAACGAATGATGCATATCCATCGTTTCGACATCAACGATACAATCACACAGACTGCCGCCACTTTTGAAGGAATCTGTTCCAACCGGAAAATTCGCCTTGAACTTTTTCTTTCGGGACATGAACTCTATGTACGTGCAGATATGGAACAGATTCAGCAAGTTCTGTACAATTTACTGGACAACGCGATCAAATTCAGTGAGGATAATTCTTCTATTCAGATTGAAACGACTGTAAAAAATGGTCGTGTTTTCGTCTCTGTCAAAGACCACGGAACGGGAATCCCTAAAGACAGCCTCCCGAAAATCTGGGATCGTTTCTATAAGATTGATGCCTCCCGCGGCAAAGACCGCAAAGGTACAGGGCTTGGTCTGGCTATCGTAAAAGAAATCATCAATGCACACAATCAGCATATTGATGTGATCAGTACAGAGGGAGTCGGAACTGAATTTATTTTTACTCTGGAAAAGTGTAAATAAAAGGACTTACCAGCATCCTGTCCTCATTTACCAGATAAATTCCTCTTGGTGTGATCCTGATTTCCGGAATAACCGGAAGAGCCATAAATGAGAGGGTAATAAACGGATCAAAACCTTTTTTTACCCCCATTTCATGAGCTTTCGGGATCATTCTGGACAGGGTTTCATTTACATTCTCATATCCGGCATCACTCATCAGTCCCAGTACCGGTAACGGCAAAGTCCCATAAATTTCTCCATTACAGATTAATGTATAACCACCCTGATTACGGATCAGTTCTTTCACTGCCAATGCCATATCGTGGTCATTGTCTCCCACTACAATAATATTGTGAGAATCATGAGATACACTGGAGGCAATGGCCCCTCCCTGAATTCCGTATCCTTTCACAATACCAACACCCATTTTTCCGGTATTCTTGTGCCTCTCGATCACTGCAATCTTCTGGTATTCTTTATCAGATACAAAAACTTTCAGTCCGTCTTTCTCTGTCCATGGAACCTCTTCTATCAAATCCTTCGTCGCGATCTGTCTTTCCAGCATTCCGATCACATGTGCCTTGGTTCCTGGATGTTTTAATAACAGTCTTTCTTCTCCAAATCCGGATACATGAACCGTATTTTTCAGATTCGGAGGGCATGGCTTCGGTTCTATCTTCTCGTCACGCAGAATCTTTTTTCCCTTATAATAAACATCTACCACATCCAGATCTGTCATATTATCCAGAATTACAAAATCTGCCTGCCGTCCCGGTGCAATCATTCCCAGATGGGAAAGTCCATAACATCTGGCAGGCTGTATGGTAGCCATCTGCAAAGCCTTTTCCACAGGAAGTCCCAGCTCCACTGCACGTTTCACATTATAATTGATGTGCCCTTCTTTCCGAATCTCTTCAATATGCTTATCATCTGTACAGAAGCAAAATGCCGAAGTATCTGTGTGATGTTCCACGATTCCCTTTACGATCGCATCCAGATTTCTTGCAGCACTGCCCTCCCGGATCAGCACATGCATTCCATTCCTGGCTTCAGACATTGCATACTCATAATCCACACACTCATGATCCGTGGCAATCCCTCCCAGCACATAAGCTGCCAGGTCGCCAGGTGCCAGAAACGGGGCATGCCCATCCTTCACCTTATTCTGGAACAGCTGCAGTTTCTCATGCATGGAAACACTTCCATTGATTACGGAAACCGCATCCATTACCTCACCCAGGCCCAAAATCCTCGGATGATTCAGATATCCTTTCATTTTCCCCGCACTCAGCAGACAGCCATTGTCATCCACATGAGTAGCCGGAACACATGACGGCATCATTACATATACATTTGCCGGCACATTCTCCGTCTGATCCATGATATAATCAATTCCTTCCATACCAGCCACATTGGCAGACTCATGAGGATCTACAATAAAAGTGGTTGTTCCACACTGTGCCGCCTGTCTCACCAATTCCCCAGGAGTCACAAGGGTAGACTCCAGATGCAGATGACTATCTATAAACCCCGGGCAGATCACTTTTCCGTCCAGATCAATCTCACGTTCTCCTTCATATGTACCAATTCCGATCACGATTCCATCCGCAACTGCCACATCTCCCTCAAGAAACTCCCCGGTCCCGGAACAAAACACACACCCATTTTTAAACACCAGTTCCGCTTTCTTCATCCCTCTCGCCATCTCTGAATATCTGCGATAAACATCAAGATCCATATAAAAACCTCCCTTCCACACAAAGTCTCCTGCTCACAATTCATCCCGCAGAAGCCTTCAAACCCTCCTTAAAGCTCTATTATTTTCAGACTTTTATTTGTATTTCAAAGTCTTTTTCTATATATTTCATTATATATTATCATCTGTCCTCTCAATACGCAACCCCCATTTTCTATTTCTTCACTCACTTCTCTCTGAAACAGAATCACGCCAGCACTATCCCACTGTATGCGGTCTCATTTTCTTATACAAAAAAGGCTGCAGGATATTTTCCCACAGCCTTCTCCATATAAATATTTGCAGATATTACATCATATACTCTTTGATCACATCATGATCCCTGAGCACTTTCTCGATCACAGTCCCTTTAACCACCTTCAAAAGCGGCTTCTTCAGTGCATTCAGCGGTCCTGGCAATTCAATCTCAAGGGGAGATTTTCCATCCATCAGCTTCACGCTGCTGTCCAGCAGTTCCCTGATGTCATAAACACTGCCCCAGACTTCCGGAACGCCTCTGTCCACACCAAGAAGTCCATAAACAGCCTCCATGGCAGTTCTGACAGAATATTCTGTAGTAAATACTGTATCTCTTGGTGTCTCTGCAAACTGTCCAAGAAATGCAAAGTTCACACAGCCATCCGGGATAACATCCGGTCTGTCACCCTTGGTTCTCGGCATAAAGAATGCTGTAATATACGGCATCATAGTAGGAACACAAACTGCACTGTTCTCAGCCAGATCTTTAATCTCATCAACCGGAACGCCCAGATGATACAGCCACTCTTCAGTGATCTCTTTACCAGTACATTCCTTCATCGGTTTTTTCACATAATCACCAGGAACATCTGTAAACAGACCATATACCCATACACAAACTTTATCTTTATCCTGCTCCTTAAACTGACCCTGTCTGTTAATGGTCCAGCTCATTAACCAGCTGGAATCCTGGCAGCTGACAATACCGCCTGTAACAACTTTGCCGGTTCTTGGATCACGTTTGCAGATATCTGTAATATACGGAATAATCTTATCATCCAGCGTCGTAACTGTAGCAGATTCCCAGTTTGTTTTTGCGATATCAGAACAGAACTTCTCAGGATGTCCGAAAGACGGATCCTGCTTTGCAATATTCTTCCAGAGACTCCAGCAGCCACTTGTTCGAACTTCTGCATCACCATTCGGAGCATGATTCTGATCACCGTAAATAGTTCCCTCTGTGCAGCTTCCGTTTGTGACAAATACAAGATCATCTTCCGTAAGAACGATTCCCTTCTCCACGCCTTTTACCTTACATTCAATAGCCTTTGCAATTTTTTTGCCACCCTCAAAATCAAACAACACATTGGTAACCTCTGTATTGAACTGGAAATCAACTCCTGCATCTTCCAGATATTTCTGCATCGGCAGAATCAGGGATTCATACTGATTATATTTCGTAAATTTCAGAGCACTGAAATCCGGAAGTCCGGAAATATGATGAATAAATCTCTGGAAATACAGTTTCATCTCCAGTGCACTATGCCAGTTTTCAAATGCAAACATGGTTCTCCAGTATAACCAGAATGTAGAATCAAATACTTCATCATCGAATACATCTTCAATTGTTTTATCATAAAGATCTTCATCCTTTGTCATAAACAACTTCATAATCTCCATGCAGCCCTTCTGACTCAGGTTGAATTTACCATCTGTATGTGCATCCTTTCCTCGCTCTTTGGTTGCACGACAGAGAGAATAGTTCGGATCTTCTTTGTTCAGCCAGTAATATTCGTCAAGCACAGATACGCCCGGTGTTTCAATAGAAGGAATGCTTCTGAAAAGATCCCATAAACATTCAAAGTGATTCTCCATCTCACGTCCGCCGCGCATTACATATCCCCTGCTCGGATCAAAAATTCCATCGCATGCACCGCCTGCAATGTCCATTGCTTCCAGAATATGGATATTTTTTCCAGGCATCTGTCCGTCACGAACAAGGAAACAGGCTGCTGCCAGAGAAGCGAGTCCGCTTCCTACGATGTAAGCATGTTTGTCATCTACGCCTTCCGGTTTTCTTGGACGGGCAAATGCTTCATAGTTACCATTGGAATAATAAATTCCCTTGCTGTTTTTCTCATATTTACCACGTTCTGTATTGCGGTAATCTTCCGGTGAATGAGTCTCTTCGAATGCTTTTCTTTTCTTGGCATCTGTGTCTTTTATTTTTTTGCCTGCTGCCAGAGCAGCCACTCCTGCACCTACTGCCAGTGCTGATGCAATACCTAATCCTTTATTTTTTCCCATAATCGAATCCACCTTTCTTATGAATTTTTCTTATGAATTACTTCTCTACTTGCTACTGTGCATTCTTCCCTTCTTCAGAACTTTTCATCCCTTGGAAAGTAAGGCATTTCTTTTTTATGATCATGGCTGTATCTTATCAGCGAAAAACTTTCTTTTCAATATACAAAACCCGTGGAATGATAAGTTTTTTATCATTCCACGGGTTTTGTATAAAAATGTCAGACGAATATTTGTAATTAAAGCAAGGGCCTTACTTGATTTGATTAAATTCATATTTTATTCTCAAAGTTTTCAATAGAAGTTGTAATCGTTCCATGAAGTGTCAGACTCATTTTATGCACCAGATCCTCAATATCTTCTTTCATTCCATCATTGATCCATTCCAGCATTACTCCTACAAATCCATACTTGTAAAAATCTGCAATAAACTGCTGTTCCTCCGGACTCAAATTCTTTTCTCTGGATTTCTCCCTCACAACACCTGCAATCAGATCATATGTGAGCTTATAGAGATAATTTTCCATCTTTTCTCTGCTGATACAGCGGTACACATTCATAATAAACGGTTTATTCTCCAGCACAGCCTCAAAAATCTGGGTCAATCCCTCTGTCCAGGAATCATAGGTTTTCTTTCCCTGAAGGGCTTTTGTTCCATCTTCCACACAGCTCCACTCTACAAGATCATAAATATCCTTAAAATGATAATAAAAGGCCATCCTGCTGATTCCACAATCTGTAGTGATATCTGAAATTGTAATCTTGTCCAGAGGCTTGCGAAGCAGTAATCGTTTCAGAGATTCCTCAAGTGCTAATTTCGTAGTATTTGACATTCCATTCCTCCTGCAGAATGATCACTTCTCAATTTACTTCCAGTCATAATTTCTCAAATGCCCTTCCAGATTCATATGATCAAAATGATTCTGGCGTAATGCTTCATAAAGAACAATTGCAACCGAGTTGCTTAAATTCAGAGAACGAATGTCCCCGATCATTGGAATACGCACGCAGGTTTCCTGATTATTCACCAGAATATCCTCCGGAATTCCTGCACTTTCCTTGCCAAACATAATATAACAGTCTTCCTCATAATGCACATCTGTATAAGTCTGAGGAGCTTTTGTAGTAGCATAATAAATCTTTGCTCCAGGATTTTTCTCCATAAAATCCTCGAAATCCAGATATGTGGTCACATCCAGATCTTTCCAGTAATCCATTCCAGCTCTTTTTAAAGCCTTCTCACTTAAGGAAAATCCCAGCGGCTCAATCAGATGAAGCCTGGTTCCTGTTGCCACACAGGTGCGTCCGATATTTCCTGTATTTGCCGGAATTTCCGGCTCATGAAGTACAATATTTAATTTTGCCATTTTTATGATTCCTTTTTGGTATTATCTTTTGATCTTATAAAGTTCATCTTTTCCGGGGCGTTCCAGATAACGTGCACCAGAACCACTGTATAAAAGCCTGTCATTTCCATCATTGGTCTGCCCTATGATCTCTGCCATATAACCTTCCTTACGAAGGTCCTGTACCAGCCCCTGTCCACCGCGGATTCCAAGCAGAATGGCCCCCTCTGATACCAGCCTGTAAGGATTAATATCAAAAATCTCACAGACTTCTATAGTCTCCTGGCGAATCGGTACCTTGCGAAAATCTGCCGTCAGTCCTATCTGTGATGCTTCCGACATTTTCCACAGCGCACTTAGAAATCCTCCATCGTTCATGGCATACATAGCACTGGCTCCGGCCTTCTGTGCCATTTTCCATACAGAACTCTCTTTTACAGACACCGCATTTCCGACACCATAGTCCCTGAAAAGTGTTCTGCAGTTATAAATAAATCCGGCAGAAAACTGCTCTGCCAGTCTCTCTTTCTTTTGTTCTGCTATAATGGAAGTTCCCTTAAGTCCCACCGGGCACACCACCACCAGCTCATCTCCCGGCAGAAGGCATCCTGTAATCTCGGCTCTTAAAGCTTCCATTGCAGCCTGTCCCAGTCTCATTCCATAACTCCTATATAAGAAGAGACAGAACAGTTGGAACTACCATTGCAAGCACCAGAATAATTGCAATAATAGCTGTGATGATCTTACGGTTTTTCGGATTAAACATTCCCATTTCATTCACCTCTTTAAATTCATGCCTGCGCTTTTTCAAATACTTGTTCTGTTACATCCTCCACATTCGCATTATTCGTCAGAGGATCACGATGGTTATAATCAAAAAGCACAGCTCTTCCATTTCCAAATACTTCCACATGGGCATTTTTCGCCACATTTTCCCGCTTTCGGAAATCCCACACAGGCTTTTCATACGGCTTCTGATCACGGGCAAATCCTGGTCTGCTCTTTAAATTTTCCCTCAGGTAAAGATCCATGATCATCCGGTCTGCTGCCTCTTCTCCGGAAATTCCAGGTATGGTTTCCAGAAACTCCAGAAGAATCTCATACCGTCTCATTCTGCTGTGTGAAACATCTCCATAACCCTTTTCCATATAAAAACGTCCAAGGCTTTCATAAATGGAAAAAGCATCTTCAAAAAATTTCTCTGCATATGCAAGAGTTTCCTTGAATTGTCCACTATTATAATACACTTCCACCATATTTTCCACCGTTTTCAGTTTCAAAACATCTCCATAATCCACCCATCTGGTGAAAAGTACCTCATATGGTTCCTGTTCCTTATGGACGATTCCATATTCTTCACACATTTCCTGCATGTGTGAACCTTTTAATACCTTCAGAAACCCCAGTTGTAACTGCTCCGGTTTTAAAGCGTAAACATCATTAAAAGATTTCCTGAAACTGTCATAATCCTCATATGGCAGTCCGGCTATCAGATCCAGATGCTGATGAATATTTCCAAAACTGTGAATCCTGTTTACAATCCTGGTCAGCTCCTGGAAATCCATGGTTCTATGGATTGCTTTAATTGTCTGGGGGTTCGTAGACTGTACACCGATTTCCAACTGAATCAGTCCCGGACGCATATCTTCCATCAACAACAATTCCTCTTCTCTCAGAAGATCTGCGGAAATCTCAAAATGAAAGTTTGTGATTCCATTATCATGTTCTTTGATGTATTTCCAGATAGCCATGGCATGATCATGCTTACAATTAAAAGTTCTGTCTACAAATTTTACCTGCGGAACCTTATGATCCAGGAAAAACTGCAGTTCTTTTTTTACGAGTTCCGTATCCCTGAACCGAAGTTTCTTATCAATAGAAGACAGACAGTAACTGCAGGAAAAAGGACAGCCTCTGCTGCTTTCATAATAAATGATTCGATTTTTAAAATCCAGCAGATTTTCATAAACGAAAGGAATCGTGGACAGATCAAGGATCTGTCTCCAGCCATTATGATGAATCCCCTCTGAATCTCTGTAACAGATTCCGGTAATCTCTTCCAGTCTTTTCGGTTTCTGTTCTATATAATGTCCTGCAAGTTCCAGAAAAGTTTCTTCTCCTTCACCGACCATTACCCCTGTAAACTCCCTGTTCTCTTCCAGAAACTGCGGTGCATCAAAAGAAACTTCCGGGCCGCCTGCCCAGAAGGAGACGCCCGGAAGAATTTTTGCAAGATCACGCATCAGTTCCTTCACAAAGGTAATGTTCCAGATATAACAGGACACACATACCATATCAGGATGCTCCAGATAAATATCCCGAAGGATATCATCTTTCTGCTGATTAATGGTGTATTCTTTAAGAATTACACTTGATGCATACTTTTGCGCATATGCTTTTAAATCATACACTGCAAGATTGGAATGTATATATTTGGCATTACATGCCACCAACATAATTTTCATAAAAACAAACTCCCTGCCTGAAATACGATCACAGCAGCAATATAAGCCAGGAAAAGCTGGAATACTACCATCTTCATAGTAAATTTCCATGAATTGCTCTCCTTGTGAATGGTTGCCACTGTTGCCATACAAGGTGTATAAAGCAGGCAGAATACCATCAATGCATAAGCATTGACTGGTCCGAAACCGTACTGAGCAAGAGCAGTGGATAAACCGGTCATACCGGCTGCTGAGTTAATATTAGCAATACCAAAGAGCACTGCCATACTTGATACTACCACTTCTTTTGCAGAAAGTCCAGCAATAAGAGAAAGGGCAATCTGCCATAATCCCAGTCCGGCAGGTGCGAGGACAGGCTCCAGCCAGTGACCCAGAATAGCTCCGAAGCTGTCCTGTACATTCTGAACCATACCATGAATACCGAAGTTTAATACGAACCATATTACGATAGATGCCAGGAAAATGGTAGTTCCTGCTTTACTCAGGTAATCTTTTACCTTTTCCCACACATAAATAGCAATGGTTCTGGCATTTGGCATCTTATATTCCGGCAGCTCCATAAGAAGGCTTCCTGCACTGTCACCTTTTTTTATTTTTCCCATGATCAATGCGATGATGATTGCAATGATCAGGCCCAGCGCATACAGAGAAAACGCTGCCACAGCCGCATATTTCGGGAAAAAGATGGACGAAAACAGTACATAGATGGGGAGTCTGGCTGAACAGGACATAAAAGGTGTCAGAAAAATGGTCCTTCTTCTGTCCTCTTCTTTTTCAAGAGTTCTGGATGCCATTACTGCCGGAACACTGCAGCCGAAGCCCAGTACCATTGGCAGAAAAGCTTTTCCGGAAAGTCCTACTTTTCCCATGATTCCATCCATGACATAGGCAACCCTGGCCATATATCCGCTGTCCTCCAAAATACCCAGAGCCAGAAACAGGATAAAAATATTGGGCAGGAATGTCAGGATTCCGCCTACGCCTGCAATTACCCCATTTACCACAAGGGAGATCATCCAGTCTGCCACTTTCATAGATGTCAGCAACGCCGTCGTTCCATTCAGTAATGCATCCAGACCGATTTCAAAGACTCCTTTCAGCAGATCACCAATGGTAAATGTCAGGAAAAATACCAGTGCCATAATCCCCAGAAATGCCGGAACGCCCCAGATTCTGTGTGTCAGAATCTGATCCACACGGTCAGTTATCTCTTCTTTGGAAGAATGCTTGTAAAACAGAACATCGTCTATAATTTCTTCGATATATCTGTATTTTCCGTTAATAATTTCCTTTTCATAACTTCTGTCTAAAACGGTAGGAAAATCCACCGGATATTCTTTCATCGTCTGCTCGTCTGCTTCCAGAAGTTTGACAGCAGTCCAGCGTTTAAAACTCAGTTCCGGATATTTTTCACACAGCTTTTCTGTCAGCACAGTGATTTTACTCTCAATCTCATCGGAATATTTCACCACCAGTTCCTGAACATTTTCCTCATAATGATGCTTTACTGCATGAAGGAGAATGTTCAGCCCCGTTCTCTTTCGGGCAGAAACGGGTACTACCGGGATATTTCCCAACATTTCCGGAAGACGATGATTATCGATCTCCATTCCCCGTTCTTTCACAATATCCATCATATTCATGGCCAGGATCACAGGTTTTCCAAGTTCCAGAAGCTGCAAAGTCAGATACAGATTTCGCTCCAGTGAAGAAGCATCTACTACATTAACGATCACATCAATGTTATCTTCCATTACACAGTTTCTTGTGACCTTCTCTTCTATAGAATATGAAGTAAGGCTGTAAATACCCGGAGTATCAATCAGATTGATCTTCTGACCTTTATAAAATGCAGTTCCTTCTTTTTTCTCTACTGTAACTCCAGGCCAGTTTGCAACTTTTAAGTTTGCCCCTGTCAGTGCATTAAATAATGTAGTTTTTCCGCAGTTTGGATTACCTACGAAAGCTACCTGAATGGTGTGTTGTTCACTGTTCATGATATTCTTTCACCTCAATTCCTCCTGCGATTTCTTTTCCCAGTGCCCATCTGGTTCCCCGGACACGGATGATAGTGGAGCCGTTTTTCTTTTGGTTCAGAACCTGCACTCTGGTTCCTTCCAGAATTCCCAGTGCTTCCAGACGCCTCTGTACATTTTCACGCTCATGGATTCCCTCCACCTGATACCATTGCGTAATCTTCGTTTCAAGTAATGTCATGTTGCTCCTTTGTGTTTATTGAAATTTTTTGTCATTTTTGTAGTTCTATGGAAATTATATGACAAGCATCTGAAAACGTCAATTATTAATTAGTTTTAATAAACTTTATCATTACTATAAAAGGCAGGTCTGCCTGCGCATATGACCTGCCTCTATTTCTGATCCGATTTTTTGTCCTGATTCAGTTATTTCTTATGCATCCAGAGCTTGTTTCAGCTCTTCTTTAGATGTAAGACCTACAAATCGCTTCACTTCTGCACCGTTTCTGAAAAGAATCAGTGTAGGAATGCTTACAACTCTGAATTGCTGTGCAAGAACCATATTCTGATCTACATCCACTTTCCCTACTGTATATCCTTCTTCTGCCAGTTTTTCTACGATTGGGCCCTGACGCATGCATGGTCCACACCATGTTGCCCAGAAATCAATAAGAACTGGTTTTTCAGATTTTAATACTTCTGTTTCAAAATTTGCTGTTGTAATCTCTTTTGCCATGATTTATTTCTCCTTTACCTGGTCATATGAATTTATCAGGATTTTAATGACCTTACATATTTTCCGGCATTAATCCCTGCCTGAGCCCCTTCATAAACAGCTTTCGCCACCTGAAGAAGTCCACCTGTACAATCACCAGCCGCATAAAGTCCCGGTATGGTTGTTTCCATGTTTTCATTGACTTTAATGTTTCCTTTTTCTGTAAGTTCAGCCCCCATCTGGCGTGCAATTTCCGTGCTTCCCGCAGTACCCATAGCGATAAATATGCCATCCGCCGGGCAGAAATCATTCTCTTCTGAGTTTGCTTCCTGTGCCTGTACATCTGGAGCAAGGCGTATTCCAGAAACCAGATCTTCTCCCTCAACTGACTGGATCTTCACTGTATTTACACCAATATTATCCTCCGGAACAAACTCCGGTTCTTCACCATTTGTAAAAATGGTTACTGTGGATGCTGTATTGGCAAGCTCTTTGGCTTCATGCATGGCGAAATCACCGTTTCCAAGAACTGCCACATCCTTGCCTCTGTAAAAAAAAGCATCACAAATTGCACAATAGCTGACACCTCTTCCCTCAAATTCCTTAACTCCCGGAATCTTTGGTGCTGCACGACGGCTTCCCGTCGCAAGAATCAGGCTCTGCGTCTCAAATTCGCCTTCTGTAGTTTTTACTGTAAAAGTATCAAATCCCCCAACGCCCAGTACCTCTGCATCCAGGATACGGACCCCAAGTGTTTTCGCCTGTTCCAATCCTGTATCAAACAGTTCCTTACCGGACAAAGGATGTTCCAGCCCATAATAATTCTCTATTTTCTCTGCTTTCTCCAAAGCACCAATGCCATTATTGATCACCAGTGGATTCATGTTTCCTCTTACTGCATAAAGTGCTGCAGAAATACCGGCTGGCCCGGCTCCTATGATTATTATTTTTTCCAATTTCAATCACCTACTTTCCAAACATCACTTTAAACACTTATTACTATACTACGTTTTTCCGGAAAAATCCATTGTTTTATCTGGATGATTTTAGTAGATTTTAATTTAAAAAAGAAAGCACTTATGTGCTTTTCTTTTCCTTTATTATTGACTCAGTTTTCTCATACAATAATAAAATATCCTTTTATATGTTTTATATGTATAATGCAGACCATCATCTTCATTTTGTCTGTCCAGCCATCTGGCCGTACCATATCCCGTTTTTTTCAGATAGGAATATGTATCAATGTACTGATACATTCCTGCGAGCCGCCCGCCAAGTTCTTTATTAAACTGTCTGATCTCCCGTGGATCATGACGACCTGTACAGGATTTCACTCCTGAGTTGAGCGGATTAACAGACATAAAATAAAGATCACAGTTTTTCTTCTGAAGCATTCTGCCAAGTTTTTTCATATAAGAACTATAATCACTTACCAGATTTTTCACATTAACATTGCTCCAGTTATGATTGAGATCATTAACTCCATGATTGAATATTATCGCTGTTTTCTTATTTCCATCCGTATTTTCTTCCAGGATCTTCATAAGTTCATGTTCACCTGTATTTTTCAACCAATCCAGCGTAGTTCCTGTCTTTGCTACAAAATATATATTTTTAAAATTTCTGTTTCCAAACTGTTCTCTGACAACCCTGCCCATAGCATAGGTTCTTGAATCTCCAACATAAATAATACGCGAATATTTCTGCGGATTCGGGATATTATTTTTCGAAATATCCGCTTCTGCGCTGCGTCTGAATTCCACAGCATAAAGATTCCTATTTTTCTTTACCTGTATGGTATCTCCCGTTTCATATTCAGGATTTGTTGCTGTTCCCTTTTTTGTGGACCATCCCATAAATGTGATACCCCTTTTATTTGGCATGGATGGTAGTTTTATTTTCCCATTTGATACCGTATATTTTTTATATACTTTTCCATTACTGTAATGAAGAACAACCATGTACTTTTTTTTACTCTGATCATTCTTTTCTGCCACAGAACTGATCCTATTATTCTGTGACGCCGTAACAGTCCCTGCACACCCCGTACATAAAATAATTCCTATCAGAATTCCCCATAATATTTTTTTTATTTTCATTTTTCTCTGCCTTTTGTCATATATTTACAATTGATTGTATCATATCAGATATTTCACTATGTAACAACTATGTTTCTTGTATTTGACTATTTTATAAGAATTTGTTTTAATAATAAATGTTTAAGTTACATCTGATCATATTTGAACGGAGGAATACAGATATGCGAAATTTTGAATATTATACTCCTACACGGATTATTTTTGGCAAAGACACTCATTTCCAGGCAGGAACCTTGTTAAAGGAATACGGAGCAAAAAAAGTACTGATCCATTATGGCGGTCAAAGTGCTGTTCGCAGTGGATTACTGGACGAAGTAATAGCCACTCTAAAAGACGCCGGTCTGGAATACGTAACTCTGGGAGGTGTAGTTCCCAATCCACATCTTTCCAAAGTACGGGAAGGCATTGAATTATGCAAAAAAGAACAGGTAGATTTTATTCTGGCAGTAGGCGGTGGCAGTGTAATCGATTCATCCAAAGCCATCGGTTACGGTGTTGCAAATTCCTGGACAGATGTCTGGAATTTTTATCTGAAAAAAGAAACCCCCACAGCGTGTCTCCCGATAGGTGTCATTCTGACCATTGCAGCTTCCGGAAGTGAAATGAGCAGTTCCAGTGTAATTACCAATGAAGTGACTAAAGAAAAACGAGGCAGTTCAAAAACAGATTACTGCAGACCAAAATTTGCGATTCTCAATCCAAGACTTACTTATTCTTTGCCTCAATATCAGACAGAAAGCGGCTGCGTCGATATCCTGATGCACACAATGGAACGGTATTTTGTAAATCTGGAAACCATGGAGATTACTGACAGCATTAGCGAATCTCTTATGCAGACAGTCATTTACAATGCGCGTATCCTGATGAAGGAACCTGGAAATTATAATGCCCGTGCTGAAGTCATGTGGGCTGGAAGCCTTTCCCATAACGGTCTTACCGGATGCGGTACAGGTGGTGGAGACTGGGCATGCCATCAGCTTGAACATGAACTTGGCGGAGTTTATGACGTAACTCATGGTGCTGGTCTGGCTGCTTTGTGGGGAAGCTGGGCACGATATGTATACGATGTAAATCCGGAACGTTTTGCTCAGTTTGCCACAAATGTATTTGATATTCCATGTGGAACAGACTTCAAAAAAACGGCCCTTGCAGGAATCGAAGCCATGGAAGATTTCTTTCGTTCTATCAATATGCCCACCAATCTTCACGAACTTGGCCTGTATCTGAATGACCAGGAAATCCACGATCTTGCTTTCAAATGTAGTTTTCAGGATACCCGAACTATCGGAGTTTTTAAACAATTAAATATGAAGGATATGGAAAAAATTTATCTCATGGCAAAATAATCCCCAGGTTAGTAAATTATTCAATTAATTGCAATTTTTTCTTGCATTTATACAATTTATATGGTAAGATAAATTTTGTAGTAGCTATCTTACCATATGCCCAGATAGCTCAGTTGGTAGAGCAGAGGACTGAAAATCCTCGTGTCGCTGGTTCGATTCCGGCTCTGGGCATTTTTCTTTTGATCCAGGATCTGGAACAGAATCTGCGGAATGCTTAATCTAACTGCAAACGGGTGTATATCATGCAATTCATGATGTACACCCGTTTTTTATCTTATACCTTTCTTCGAATCATTGAAGCAGATAAACATCTGTATAATAAACACCCTTCTCTTCTCCCTCTTCATGGGTTGCTACATAAATATCAATACAGTTCTGTTTAATCGCTCCTCCGCAATCCTCAGCCACATAAACCTGTCCATTAATTACTACCTTGGATCCATAGGGAATCTGTGATGGATCTACTGCGATTGTTCTGTTGGTAGTAGCAATCACACCTGTAGATGTAACTCCATTGGCCCATGGACCACAACAGATACTGCAGGGACAATAATGTGTGATTTTAAAGGTACCAAGCGGTTTTAAGGTTGCATCAGAAGATACAGCAACCGGTGTTCCCACCTGCACTCCATTGACAGAAGGATCTTTGGATGCAGTCACACCGTCCACGGCATCTGCAAAAACTCCCTTGCCCTCACTTTTATGTATCACACCAGCTTCTTCTCCATCAACCTTAGCGATTTTTTCAGCCTTTGCTTCTGCTTTCGCAGACGTAGTTCGCTCCAGAACACTGGTTGGAATGTATCCTATTCCCTTTTTTCCGTTTTCCTTCTTATAAGAAATCTGACTCCAGATATTATTAATGGTTGCAAGCCTTTTCACAGAATCTTCCTGAATCACTTCACCTACAACTTCTCCATCTTTCTTACCCGGATAATCCAGAATATCGCTGTCTTTCAGTGCTGTAAATGTACCTTTCGCCTTTGCCACCTGATCTCCATTATCAATTTTATCAGTAGGTACATATCCTATAATCTTCTTTGTGCCTTTTTTAATCTTTTTTTCATAATTTACTTTACTCCAGCCATTGTCACAGACAGCTACCCTTTCAACCGTTGTCCCCAGGTATACTTTCTGCAGCTTCTTACCATTTTTTCCTGGATTAGAACGAATATAAACAGCCTTCGCTGAAACTGTCACTGAATCTGACTTCGCTACTGCCATTACACTCTTCCCGTTTCCATTATCTATCTCAAACATCTGCGGTGTTTTATTATCCTGCTTATAAGCATTCAATGTTCCCTCATAATCCAGAATCTCTGCCGAAACTGCCGAATTTACAGACGGAACTGCAAGTACAGAACATAGTAAAGCAACCAGCAATCTTTTTTTCATTAATAAATCACATCTCCTTTATATCAAAGCAAATATTTCTGTCAGAAAATTCTTCCCCCGAATAAATTCATTTTCTCTGAATCTCCCCCATAATAACACACACAATTCCAATTTGCAATTTTCCCATCCACAGTTCACCAAAAATTCAAATTCCATATTTTTTATGATTTATTAAAAAAACATTTGACAAATCCGTCCATCTATAGTAATATATATTTTGTCGCTGAGACAACCGAATGCGATAGTGGCGTAGTTGGTAACGCGCGACCTTGCCAAGGTCGAGACCGCGGGTTCGAGCCCCGTCTATCGCTCTAAAGGAATTAGCTTTGCTGATTCCTTTTTTTATTTCATTAATTCAATTAGCAGCTTTCCTGCTGCTTCTTTCAGCAGTCAGTCAGAGACGCCAGGAATATATATTCCTGGCGTCTCTATACCAACTTTCTCTTAGTGATGGAACAGTCTGATTCCGGTAAAACTCATCACCATTCCATATTTATTACAAGTCTCAATTACAGCATCATCACGTACAGATCCACCCGGCTGAGCAATATATTTCACGCCGCTCTTATGTGCACGCTCAATATTATCGCTGAACGGGAAAAAAGCATCAGATCCCAACGTAACATCTGTCATCTGAGCCAGCCATGCACGTTTCTCTTCTTTTGTAAACACTTCCGGTTTTTCTGTAAAAGTTTTCTCCCACATGCCATCAGCCAGTACATCCATATACTCATCCCCGATATAAACATCGATGGCATTGTCTCTCTCTGCGCGTGAAATCGTATCTTTAAACGGCAGGTTTAATACTTTTGGACACTGACGAAGAAACCAGTTATCTGCTTTCTGACCTGCAAGTCTTGTACAATGTACACGGGACTGCTGACCTGCACCAACACCAATTGCCTGTCCGTCTTTTACAAAACATACAGAATTGGACTGTGTATATTTCAGAATGATCAGAGAAATCTTCATATCACGCTTTGCTTCTTCTGTAAGTAATTTATTCTCAGTTACGACATTTGAAAGCATCGCATCATCAATTACCAGCTCCTGACGTCCCTGTTCAAAAGTAACTCCATATACTTCTTTATGTTCTAACGGAGCCGGCACATAATTTTCATCAATCTGAATTACATTATAGTTACCTTTTTTCTTCTGTTTCAAAATCTTCAGAGCTTCTTCTGTATAACCCGGTGCAATAACACCGTCAGATACTTCTCTCTTGATCAGAAGTGCCGTATCTTTATCACACACATCAGAAAGAGAAATAAAATCACCGAAAGAAGACATTCTGTCAGCACCACGTGCTCTTGCATAAGCACATGCCAACGGTGAAAAATTCTTCCAGTCCATATCATTTACCCAGTAAATCTTCGCCAGTGTCTCTGTAAGCGGAAGTCCTACAGCAGCCCCTGCCGGAGATACATGTTTAAAAGAAGTTGCTGCAGGAAGTCCTGTAGCTTTTTTGAGGTTCATTACAAGCTGCCAGCCATTAAATGCATCCAGAAAATTGATATATCCTGGTTTTCCCGACAGAATCTTTACCGGAAGTTCTGAACCATCTGCCATATAAATTTTCGCAGGTTTCTGATTCGGGTTACAGCCATATTTTAATTCGAATTCTTTCATTATATAAATCCTCCATATTAAGATAACTGTTATTTATTTTTGTTGATAATTCTGCTTTCATATTTACCAGTTTCAATATCAATATATCTCACAAACAGAGAAACTTTATTATCCTCATTCAGACTGTTCCAGAGAAGTTCTGCAAATTCATCCATATCATCCGGAATAGCCACAAGTTTCGGCTCCCCTTCAAAGCTCGGAAGAGGATTTCCATCACATTTATAGGTATGAATAAAATGTCCCTCTCCTGCAATTGCATTCTCATATGCAAATGTATAACGGTTACATGCTTCAGGATTTCCATTATTGCTCTTAAGAATAGACATTGCATAATTAAATTTTCCATTTTCAATATGCATAATACCAGAAATACGAGGAGTATAATTCGGTCCATCCGGTTCAAATTCTCTGCTTCTTAAAGACTGCTCAAAAGTAAGCTGTCTGTCCATTCCCTCATATATTGTGTCAGTCTGATCACCGTTAGTCACGATTGTTTTATTTCCCAGTACACGTACAGGTGCATAAATAATAAGACTTGGATCTGTAAGCTTTGAAGGATCAAACGCCTGTGTGCGGATTCCTTCGCCATCTTCTACAAATACCCTGTTTCTGCTGTTCTCGCTTCTGCCCATGATGAAATAAGCTGTCACTGCTTTTTTGCCGTCCGCTGAACGTCCGATCACAATTCCTCTTCCAGGATAGGAATTCTCTTTCAGTTCTTTTTCCAGTGATAACATTTCCATAATTTTTCTCCTTTTCATTGAAAATAAGGTCAAAAAAAGCCTGGGAAACCCTTTATCTCCAGGCTGCCCAGGCGGTCGGCTCATATAAACACTGCACTCCCTGTAGGTGATCCTACTTCCGCCAGTCATGCAGGTACTGTTGTGAAAACTCACACGTTGTTATTATAGTACAATACTTCTGTACGGATTTCAAGGCAAATTTTTTTGTAGTCTGCTGATTTTCTGTAAGCTGTTACTCAGCCTGAAGTTCATAGTCTGCGTCAATCTGCGCTGCGATATCTTCCTTCATCTGCGACCAGGCATCCGGATTCTCCACATAATATTTAGGGCAATCTTTGCCAGTCACATCATAATGACGTATTACATTTTCAGAGGTCAGACCAAACCTGGTACAAAGCCATGCGGTCAGCTTAACCACCGAATCATATGTCCCATCATTAAATTTTCCAGTTTCATCCGGATGACAGCATTCTATAGAAAGCGTATCCACATTTCTTGAATTAGTAGCGTAGGACATCTCAGAAGTCGGAATACACTGAACTACTTCCCCCTCCAGACCTACCACAAAATGGCTGCTTACTTTTGTCTCATGAGTCTTTGCAAGATTTTCAAAATAGTTTCTGTTCGCTATAGCTGTAGCTCCGGGATTGGCAGTATAATGGATAGCAATATACTTCACACTGCTGATACCAATCTGCGGTCTGGAATATTCATTCGGCGTCAGAAGTTCTACATCAATATAAGGAGCCCCCTCCTGCTGCCATTGTTCCGGGCCATCCTCATTATTGTCAGCATTTACCATCTGCATTGTCTGGTTTTCCTGCTGTCTGCTCATCCAGTATCCGACAGCTACCCCCACAGCTGCCAGAATCACCAGACATGACAGAAGAACTCTCAGATTTCTTTGAAATACCCTGCTGGTTTTTCTACCTCTGCGCACTTTGCTCTTTCTGACAGATGTTTTCTTTTTCTGATTTTTTACAGTGGACTGCTGTTTTTGTGTAGAACGGGTAGATTTCGTAACCTTCACAGATTTCTTTGCTTTCTTTGCTTTTCCATTCCCCTTTTTTGAAATCATCTTCTCGTTTATCACCTGTTTCTGAAAAAAGATACCCCGGCCAGGCATGGAGAAAATCACTGACCGGATTCTCTCCCGGCAGCCGGCCGGGGTATATCTTCTATTTATTTATCATCTACGCTATAGTTCGGAGCTTCTTTTGTAATATGGATATCATGAGGATGTGATTCCTTAAGAGAAGCCGCTGAAATTTTAATAAACTTACCGGTAGTCTTAAGAGTTTCGATATTCTCAGCACCACAATAGCCCATACCAGAACGAAGACCACCCATAAGCTGGAACACTGTATCTTCTACATGTCCCTTATATGCGACACGTCCTTCTACACCTTCCGGAACAAGTTTTTTCGCATTTTCCTGGAAATAACGGTCTTTACTTCCGTTCTCCATAGCGGCGATAGAGCCCATACCACGGTATACTTTGTATTTTCTGCCCTGATATAATTCAAATGTTCCTGGACTCTCATCACAGCCTGCAAAGATACTTCCCATCATGCATACATTGGCACCTGCTGCGATCGCCTTTGTAACATCTCCTGAATATTTGATACCACCATCTGCAATGATCGGAATTCCGAAGCGATTAGCAACCTCATAACAGTCCATAACAGCTGTAATCTGTGGTACACCAATACCTGCAACAACACGGGTCGTACAGATAGAACCAGGTCCGATACCTACCTTGACAGCATCTACACCAGCATCGATCAATGCCTTTGTAGCAGCACCTGTGGCAACATTTCCTGCAATCACCTGAAGATCAGGATATGCAGCCTTGATCTCACGTACAGCCTTCAGAATGTTTTCTGAATGACCATGTGCAGAATCAATTACAATGACATCTACAGAAGCCTTTACAAGTGCTTCCACACGTGCCAGGACATTCGCTGTAATTCCTACTGCAGCTCCGCAAAGCAGACGTCCCTGCTCGTCTTTGGCTGCCAGAGGATATTTGATCTGCTTCTCAATATCCTTGATTGTGATCAGACCTTTTAAGTTAAAATCATCGTCTACAATGGGTAATTTCTCTTTACGGGATTTAGCCAGGATCTTCTTAGCCTCTTCCAGGGTGATTCCTTCTTTTGCTGTGATCAGTCCCTCAGAAGTCATACACTCTTTAATCTTCTTACTGTAATCAGTCTCAAATTTCAGATCACGGTTGGTAATGATACCTACCAGCTTTCTTCCTTCTGTAATCGGCACACCGGAAATACGGAACTTCGCCATAAGGTCATCAGCATCTTTCAGTGTGTGTTCAGGTGATAAATAGAACGGATCTGTAATAACACCATTCTCAGAACGCTTTACCTTATCAACTTCCTCTGCCTGCTCTTCAATGGACATATTCTTATGAATAATACCGATACCGCCCTGGCGTGCCATGGCAATTGCCATTCGATGCTCAGTTACCGTATCCATACCTGCACTCATCATAGGAATGTTCAGTTTGATTTTTTTTGTTAAGTACGTTGTAACATCTACCTGATTCGGAATTACCTTCGAATATGCTGGAACTAACAGAACATCATCAAAAGTAATGCCTTCACCAATGATAGTACCCATTGCATTTCCTCCCTTGCGTATATGAAATTAATTTAGTAATAAAAATAAGGAACCAGTAACTGGTCCTTTATTTTGTGTAACAGTGTAACAAAAATCAGATTCTGTGTCAATCCAAAAAAACTTTGCTGGGTGCTGAATTTTTCATAGCCTGTGCCAGATGTTCATCCGGTTCCAGAATGATCTTACAGGTATCTCCGTCCAGTCTGGTAATAACACCGAAGCGTTTATGTTCCGGATTTCCGGAGGAAAAATCCAGTACTTTCATCTGCTTATTTCCATTATAATAGTCCATTCTGTGCGAATTTAACGGTGCTACCAGGTCTGCATCTGACAGTTTAAAACTCTTTACTCTTTTTCTTTTGGTCTTCGCCATGACCATGTCAATGTCAAAATCTCCGTTGATAAACAGATATTCATATTCAATATCTGTCTTCGGAATCATGAAATAACATGCAATTCCCAGTACAATAGCAGCGATAAGAAACAGCTGATTAACAAAAAGTCCAGCCAGCACCGCCAGTACCGTCAGTACAATCATTCCATATTTTACCAGACTGTCCATGATTGTACGCTCTTTTTTTACCAGAAGTTCTGAATACAGATCACTCATTCTTCTCTTCTCCTTTTCTCATGTTCTGGATCTCGGATGTTCCGGATCTTTGTGGCTCATTATACCATAAAACGGAACCATCGTCTATGACGACGGTCCCGTTTTTCTGTGAAACTTATTTCATGTGAAGATTATATGTCTAACGTAATTATGAAATTATCCTATAAGATTACATCATTCCCATTCCCGGATTAGCAGCCGGTGCCGGGTTGTCTTCTTTGATGATGGCTACAGCTGATTCTGTTGTCAGTAATGTAGATGCAACGCTTGTAGCGTTCTGAAGTGCGCTTCTTGTAACCTTTGCAGGATCAAGGATACCTTCGCTTACCATGTCTACATATCTTTCATTCAGAGCATCGAAACCGATTCCTGGTTCAGATTCTCTTACTTTGTTGATGATTACAGAACCTTCCAGTCCAGCATTTGCAGAAATGCGGTACAGAGGAGCTTCCAGAGCTTTCAGGATGATATTTGCACCTGTCTTCTCGTCACCTTCCAGTGTAGCAGCAAGTTTTGCAACTTCTTTGGATGCATGGATGTAAGCAGATCCGCCACCTGCGATGATACCCTCTTCCACTGCAGCTCTTGTAGCTGCAAGAGCATCTTCCAGACGAAGTTTTGCTTCTTTCATTTCTGTTTCAGTGGAAGCACCAACACGGATAACAGCTACGCCACCTGCCAGTTTAGCAAGTCTTTCCTGTAATTTTTCTTTATCAAATTCAGATTTTGTTTCTTCAATCTGACCACGGATCTGAGCAACACGGTTTGCAATTGCATCTTTGTCACCCATACCATCAACGATAACTGTGTTCTCTTTTGCAACTTTAACAGATTTTGCACGTCCTAACTGTTCCATAGTTGCGTCTTTCAGTTCAAGACCAACTTCTTCGGAAATTACCTGACCGCCAGTAAGGATTGCGATATCCTGAAGCATTTCTTTTCTTCTGTCGCCATATCCTGGTGCTTTGACAGCTACTACCTGGAATGTTCCTCTTAATTTGTTTACGATCAGAGTTGTAAGAGCTTCACCTTCTACATCTTCAGCGATGATAAGAAGTTTGGCACCAACTTTTACGATCTGCTCCAGTAATGGAAGGATTTCCTGAATGTTGCTGATCTTTTTATCTGTGATCAGGATGTATGGATCTTCCAGATTTGCTTCCATTTTTTCCATATCTGTTGACATATATGCGGAAACATATCCACGGTCGAACTGCATACCTTCTACAAGGTCAAGTTCTGTGTGCATTGTCTTGGATTCTTCTACTGTGATAACGCCGTCTTT
>CAKRVX010000021.1 GCA_934409175.1 uncultured Blautia sp. | reverse complement strand
GCTGAACATCAGTCTGAAAAAGTTGGCGAAGAAATCCGTAAACTTTACAGCTGGAATGGCGAAGACAAACTTATCAACAACTAATAATAAGATTAATAAAAATACCTCTGCCAGATGGCAGAGGTATTTTTTATATCAGAGGATTAGGTCACTGAAGTGATCTGCCTGCAGGACTTTTTTCTGATATTTTCAGAATAGGTTCTTATAAAAGTTCGATGATACAACCCTTTTCTGCATCATATCTGCAATATTTACCGTTTCCGGAAATAAATGGCTGATATGTATCTGTTTTGTTGTCTTTCAAATATACGATTCCTGTAGCGATCATTTCGACCAGTGAAAAACGCTCACTGAGACTGGAAATCCATTTGTATGTCTTGTTTCTGGAAGAGTCTGCCATGATCATGTTGTAGGCATGTCCATCTTCGGATGCTTCCAGTGAGAAGTATACTTTCTCAGCTTTGTCAGGTGTGTCGAATACCTGACTGGTGATGTAACTGGAAAAGTTGGTTCCTACGAATTTTCGAAAAGATTTCATATCATAGGTAATTCCGGATACTTCATCAGTAATTTTGTCACCTCGTTCAAGACGAGTCTTGATTATGCGCAGAACTTCTATGGTCCAGTTGATGAAAGAAATACTGCTGTAGTTCATGCTTTCCATAAGCTGTTCGATGAGCTTTTTGGATAAGATGTTGGAGCGTATGGCTTCGTCGTATAATTCTTTGTTCATAGTTTGTCCCTCTTTTTTCTTAAATTTTAGTTTCCGCAGTTTTTGTGATTTAATTATAAAACGCTGTATTGCAAAATGCAATAAAAAGTGGGAAAATGCAATAGATATTTGTAAAAAATAAATAAAAACATGAATTAAAAAGGAGAAGTTAGAACAATATGGAAATCAGAGAAGAATTTATTTCCGGTTTTTGTCGAACCTGTAATGGAAGTCAGACTGTTTGCTGCGAATATGAAGTAAGTAATGAAGGTAAATGGAAACTGACATTTATGGATTGTGCACATGAGCGATGTGTGAATACGGCAAGCTGTGAAATTTACAGGGAAGCAAATGAAAAGCAGATGTAGAGAAAAGAGTAGAAGACAGATGCCCGAAGACACTGATCTGTATAGAACAATGTTTCGGGCTGAACATAAATGATTATTTGTTTACATCAATATAGCTGTAAAGAGTATACTTGGAAATTCCAAAGTAACTGGCCACTTTATCACCTGATTTGGTGATGAGAAAAGCGCCTGCATCATTGAGAAACTGGATGGCGGTTACTTTGTCTTCTTTGTTCATCAGAGGAACCGGTTTGCCGACTAAAGCTACAGATTCTTCAATAAGATGGTCAAGGAGATCATTTACGCTGTGAGTAATTTCTTTTGGCTTTTCTTCTTTGTTTTCAGGAGTGATAAGATCGTGTAAGGCAGAATCAATCATAGTAAGTTTGGTGATATCATAATTGATCCCAAATACATAGTGCAGTGAGCCATCATCATCTCTTATGTAAGATGTACTGCATTTGAGAATTTTGCCATCTGAGGTTTTCATCAGATATCCGGTGTGATCTTCCGGACTTTTGTCTTTATTCTGATTGCGGATAGCATCAAAAACAGCATTGGAAGGCCCATCACCTACATCACGGTTTGTAACATGACCATTAATGATATATACGATCGAATGTTCCGGTTCTGAAGTTTTCAGATCGTGGATCACCACTTCGCAGTCTGGTCCGAACTGAGAAGCAATATCAGCAGCAATCTGCTTTAAGACAGTAAGACGTCCCATAAAAATCCTCCTCTCAGATAATACATGTCTTAAAACTTTTTTTTATCTTAACACAAAAAAGAAAAAATAGAAAGACGGGAAATAAAAATAATGTGGTGACCTAAAAAAAATTGCGGATTCAATGGGAAATGATTGAACGTAAACTGGAATGGTGGTATATTTTTACATAATAAAACATAAAGGGAAGGGAGTGTCGGGTTGTGAGATATTTATTGAAAAACGGTACAGTTGTATCAGCAGAACAATCTGTACAGGCAGATGTTTTGATTGAGGGTGAAAAGATCGTTGATGTAGGATTGAATCTTGACGAAAGTGGAGCTAAAGTGATTGATGTCAGCGGTAAGCTGCTTTTTCCGGGTTTTATAGATGGACATACACATTTTGATCTGGAAGTAGCTGGTACAGTGACTGCGGATAATTTTGAGACAGGAACCAAGGCGGCAGTTGCAGGTGGAACTACGCTGATCATTGATTATGCTTCCCAGGATAAGGGAGGACATACGCTGAAAGAAGGACTGGAAAAATGGCATAAAAAAGCAGATGGCAAATGTTCCTGTGATTATTCCTTCCATATGTCTGTTGTGGAATGGAATGAGGAGACAGAAAGAGAAATAGACGATATGATTCATGAAGGAATCACAAGCTTTAAACTTTATATGACTTATCCTGCCATGATCGTAAATGATTCGGACCTTTATAAGATTATAAAGAAACTGAATGAATGTGGGTGCTTTGCAGGAGTACATTGTGAAAATGCGGGAGTGATTGATGCTTTGATTGCTGAAGCAAAAAAACAGGGGAAAACAGGTCCTGAGAATCATCCTCTGGTGAGACCGGATACTATGGAGGCAGAGGCAGTACACAGACTTCTTACTATCGCAGGAGAAGCGAATGCTCCGGTGATGATTGTGCATCTGACCAACAGAAAAGCATTTGAAGAAGTTATGAGAGCACGTATGAACGGGCAGAAAGTTTATGCGGAAACCTGTCCACAGTATCTGCTTCTGGATGACAGCGTATACTTAAGACCGGATTTTGAGGGCGCGAAATATGTCTGTGCACCACCAATTCGTAAAAAAGAGGATCAGGATTGTCTGTGGAAGGCTCTGGCAAATGGAGAAATCCAGACAGTTGCGACAGACCAGTGCAGCTTTACAATGGAGCAGAAGGAATTGGGAAAAGATGATTTTACAAAAATTCCAGGAGGTCTGCCAGGGGTTCAGACCAGAGGAACCTTACTTTATACTTATGGGGTACGAACTGGAAAGATCACCCAGGAGCAGATGTGCGGACTGCTAAGTGAAAATGCAGCAAGACTGTATGGCGTATATCCCAGAAAAGGTGTGATCCGCAAGGGAAGTGATGCAGATATTGTGGTTTTTGATCCGGAGAAAAAAAATGTGATCTCAGCGAAAACTCATCTGTATAATACGGATAATAATCCTTATGAGGGCTTTGCCCTCCACGGAGATATTGACCGGGTATTTCTTCGTGGACAACAGGTGGTCCAGGAGGGAAAGATTATTCAGGAAAAATCAGGTATTTATATTAAACGCGGTAAAAATCAATTATAATAAAGAGAGGTATATAAATATGAGACATGAAGTAGATGCAATGGGCAAACAGTGCCCGATTCCGGTAGTGATGACAAAAAAAGTTATCGATGGTGCAGGAGTCGGCGATGAGATTACAGTATTTGTAGATAATGAAACAGCAGTCAATAATCTCAGCAGACTGGCAAATAAAACCGGTTGTTCTTTTGTTTCTCAAAAACTGGATGAGAAAAAATATCAGGTCAAACTGGTGGTTCAGACAGAGCAGAAGGGAGAACCTGTGGAGGAAGAGGAATTTGTATGCGAGACAACTAATAAGAAAGTTACAGTAGCCGTAATTTCTTCCAATGTCATGGGGAATGGAGACGACGACCTGGGAGAAATTCTGATCAAGGGCTTTTTATATGCTCTTTCCCAGTTGGAAACGCATCCGGATACTATTCTTTTCTATAATGGTGGAGCGAAACTTACAACAGAAGGATCCCCGAGCCTGGAAGATTTGAAAAACATGGAAGAGGAAGGTGTGGAGATACTTACCTGTGGTACCTGCCTGAAACATTATGGACTTATGGACAAACTTAAGGTAGGTAAAGTGACAGATATGTATACGATTGCAGAACGTATGATGGGAGCAGATAAGATCATCCGTCCGTAAATTCAGAAGAATAAAAAGAGGGACCGGAAAATAAGGTCCCTCTGAGTTTTTACAGATCAATACTGATATTCTGTTCTTTAATGTTGTGTTTTTTGGCATAGCCGGTCAGAATCAGAGTCAGAGCACCGTCACCGGTTACATTGCAGGCAGTTCCGAAGCTGTCCTGAAGTGCGAAGATCGTCAGCATAAGGGCAGTGCCGGAATCACCGAATTTCAGAATTCCTGTAATGATTCCCAGGGAAGCCATGACAGTTCCACCAGGTACTCCCGGAGCACCGATAGCGAAAATACCCAGAAGGACACAGAATAAAACCATAGTTCCGGGCGCAGGTACAGCTCCATAAAGAATTTTTGAAATCGTCATACAGAAGAAAACTTCTGTCAGAACAGAACCGCAAAGATGGATATTGGCAAAAAGCGGAATTCCGAATTGTACCATATCTTTACGCAATGGTTTGGATTTGCCTGCACACTGCAGTGCAACAGCCAGGGTAGCAGCGGATGACATGGTACCTACGGCCGTCAGGTATGCGGGTCCATAATGCCTGATGACATCTATGGGATTTTCACCGGAATAAATGCCTGCGATTACATATAAAAGAGTCATCCAGATGAAATGTCCTGCAAGTACGATCAGTATGACTTTCAGAAAGACGGGAAGCTGTCTGGTGATGGTTCCTTCGTATGCCAGGGAGCAGAAAGTCAACCCGATAAAAAGTGGCAGGATCGGAATGATGATCCTTGATACGATGGAAAGAACAATCTTCTGAAATTCTTCCAGAAAAGATGCTGTCAGTTTCGCCTTTGTCCAGGCTGCTGCGAGTCCCAGCATAATGGAAAGTACCAGGGCACTCATTACAGGCATAATCTGTGGAATGGAAAGTTCAAAAACAACATCAGGCAGAGTTTTCAGCCTGTCTGCGGTGGAACTGATAGACAGATGCGGGATCAGTATATAACCGGACAGAGCAGAGAATAAGGCTGCTCCCAGAGAGGAAGCATAGGCAATACAGACTGCCACACCAAGCATGCGTGAAGCCTGATTTCCAAGTTTGGCAATAGATGGTGCAATAAATCCGATAATGATCAGGGGCACGCAGAAATTGATCAGTTGTCCAAGAATATATTTTAGGGTAACGATAATATTTAAAGCCGCTGTGGTAATGGCAGATTCCGCAGAAAAATTCAAAAGCAGTCCCAGTCCAATACCAAGCGCAACACCTACCAGCAATTTAAATGGCAGGCTTTGGAAAAAATTGTATTTTTTCATAATAATTCCCCCTTTTTCGTCAATTATAATATAGAATAGTAAAAACCACAATGAATTATTGATAACAACACAAGGAGTTGGCTGCAATGTACGAAGCAATTTATCAGAAACTTGAAAAAGCAGGACGTGTAAAAACTGCTATGGTCATAAATGGAATTCATAAAGGTGAGAAGTGTCTGGTCACACAGAATGGCTGCAGTTCCTTTGATGGGACACAGGCTGCTGATTTCTGGAAAGAATATGAGTCTGACCTTATGAAATGTCAGGATACAATGGTATTGCATGGCAAAGAAGATATATTTATGGAAATATATGCAAAAAATCCAAGACTGGTCATTTTGGGAGGCGGACATGTTTCGCAGCCTGTAGCGAAGATTGGTAAGATGTTGGGATTTCACATCACAGTTATGGATGACAGAGAAGATTTTGTGACAAAAGAAAGATTTCCGGAAGCTGACTGTCTGATCACAGGCAGCTTTGACGAGATATCGGAAAAGATACCGGAATATGAAAATGCGTATTATGTAATCGTGACGCGTGGCCACCTGGGAGACAGTGCCAGTGCAAGGCAGATTTTAAAACGCCCGTATTCTTATCTGGGCATGATCGGCAGCAAAAATAAAGTAAAACTTACCAGAGATAAACTTCTGGCAGAGGGATACACAGAAGAACAGCTGAATACGATACATGCTCCTATTGGAATCCCTCTTGGCGGACAGATGCCTGCGGAAATTGCAGTAAGTATTGCGGCAGAAATCGTCAGGGAAAAAAATAAATATAAAATTTCGTATATTGACGAAGAAGTAGAACGGGCAGTTTCAGAGAAAAAACATGGTGTGATGATAACGATCATTTCCAAATCAGGATCCTCTCCGAGGGGAACCGGAAGCAAGATGTTTCTGGATCAGGAAGGCAGATCTTACGGAAGCATAGGCGGTGGAAATGTAGAATTCCAGGCATTAAAGCATGGCCCTGAGGCTTTTCATGGAGAAGTTGTCAGATATAATCTTTCTAATCAGGGTGGGGCAAATCTGGGAATGATCTGCGGAGGACAGGTGGAAGTACTTTTTGAACGTCTGTGAATACTGGCTTGATAAGATAGAACTTGCATATTGAGGAAGAATCGTGTATATTAAAGAATAGGCGAATGTAAAAGCAGAATTGTAAATCTCTTCTGTTTTGAAAAAGGAGGATTCTTACTTATGAAAAAATCACTTTGGATGGTTTTGGTATTGGGCCTTGCTTTTGCAGTTCAGGGCTGTGGATTTGACCCTACCATTGATTCCAGCGTTATGATTGTAAAAGTTACCCCGACACCAGAGGCAACTCCGACCCCGGAAGTTACAACTGCACCAGAGGCAACTCCGACTCCGGAGGTGACTACAGAGCAGACTGCCAGTGGAGTGAAAGTAGAAGTGAAAGAGGGAGTTTATTATGCTGCTTCTGAATTGAATCTTCGTTCTGACGCAAATGCGGATGCAGATCTGGTTTCCAGCGTGGCATCCGGAACTGAATTAAAGAGTACAGGTGTATGTGAGAACGGATGGATTCGTGTGGACTACAACGGACAAACCTGTTATGCCAGCGGTGATTATGTATCCACATCAGCTCCGGCAGGAGATGCTGGAACAGCAGATACTTCTGCAGAATCGGATACTTCCACAGATGGAGCAACAGAATAAAGAAAATAAAACCCCATTCAGCAGATTTTTAAATAACTGCGGGATGGGGTTTATTTTATAGTGTGGAAGCAGATATAATTGCCCGATTAGTAGATTACTGCGGATATACCAGTCTGTCAGGCTTGATATCATAGAGAACTTCTTTAAGATATTTATCTGCCAGATATTTGGCCATATTCAGATTCATATCAAGATAGTTTCCACAGTCTTTTGCGGAAGCACCGGGCACATCACCCTCGAAATCACGGATAAATTCGAAAGTTTCGATCATAAGAGGAACGATATCTTTGGATTCGTAATCTCCGTTCAGAAGAAGATAATTACCTGTGCGGCATCCCATAGGACCCCAGTAGATCATTTTTGAACCAAATATTTTATGATTTCTCAGAAAAGTAGCAGCCAAATGTTCAATAGTGTGGAGTTCAGCAGTATTCATGACCGGCTCTTCGTTAGGAGAGGTCATGCGGATATCAAAAGTTGTGATCACACTGTCGCCTACTTTGTCTTTGCGGGATACGTAAATTCCAGGCTGTAATTTAATATGGTCAATGGTGAAACTTGTGATTTTTTCCATTATAGATTCCTCGCTTTCTTTGCATGGTTATCGGTTTGCTGCTGCCGGTCTGTAATATTTTGCAGAAACAGTAACATACGTTTTCTATTTTAGCAGGGATTTGATTTTATTTCAATAGAATGGTAGACTTAAACTAACTCTGAACATTTTGTGAAAAGGATTGTTTTTTTGTGATTACAGTTTATAATCAAAAGAAAGCAGTAAAATATGGAGGTAAGAATAATAATGAAAAGAAAAGTTCTGGCAGTACTCTGCGTAACTGCTATGTCAGTGAGTCTGCTTGCAGGCTGCGGAAGCAGTGAGAAAACAGAGGATACAACCAAGAAAGAAGATCTGGTTAAAGATGAAGACACTTCTGATCAGAAAAGTGAAACTACAGAAGAAAAAACAGATGCTTCATCTGATAATATAGCAACAGAGGAAGAAGCAAAAGAGGCTGGATTTTCGGACGGTTCAGACAGTGATGATACGAAAGATACTGATCAGAATACCACAGAGGATGAGAAGGACAATGCATCAGGTGTTCTCCTTGATACATCCAAAGAACTGACCGGTAAACATCATGCAGAAATTGAAGTAAAGGATTATGGAACTATTGATGTGGAACTGGATGCAGATGAAGCTCCGATTACAGTGACTAATTTTGTTAAGCTTGCACAGGAGGGATTTTATGACGGTTTGACTTTCCACCGTATTATTAATGGATTTATGATCCAGGGTGGAGATCCCAATGGTGATGGAACAGGCGGAGCTGATGAAAACATCAAAGGAGAGTTCAGCAGTAATGGTGTAGAAAATAATATTTCCCATACAAGAGGAACTATTTCCATGGCAAGAGCTACAGATCCGGACAGTGGAAGTTCTCAGTTTTTTATTGTTCAGGCAGACAGCACTTCTCTTGATGGAGACTATGCGGCGTTTGGACATGTTACAAGCGGTATGGATGTGGTAGACAAGATCAGTAAAAAAGCAAAGCCTACGGATAATAACGGTTCTATTGCAAAAGACCAGCAGCCGGTGATCGAATCTATTAAGATTATTGACTGACAGCAGATATTATAACAGATAAAAAGGAAGTCTGTACCAGAAGAAAGTTTACTTTTGGCACAGACTTTTTTTAATGCAGACGAATGACCAGGACAGGAATGGGTGGATGATTGGGTCGATTGTAATAATCACTTTTGATCACCAGATAATTGTGGGAATCCAGATTTTTTAACCAGGACAGTATAGCGTCTCTCTCTTCAAATCCTGAATCACCTCCGCTGTAAATACATAAAGAAAGAAGTCCCCCCTTTTTCAGAAGTGTAAGAGACTGTTCCAACGCTTGTATGCTGGTGGCTGCTTTTGTGGACAGAGTGTGATCCCCGCCTGGAAGATATCCAAAATTAAAGACAATACAGCTTACACTGCCTGGAACAGCGTATTCAGATATCCGGGTATGGGATTCCTGGATCAGGGTATAGTTTGCAGGGGCACTTTCGTCAAGAAGCTTCCTGTGTGTTGTCTGCAGAGCCTGTTTCTGGATATCAAAGGCGAAAACATGTCCTTTCGGACCGGCCAGGCGCGAAAGAAGCAGAGTATCGTTCCCATTGCCCATGGTGGCGTCAATACAAAGATCCCCTTCTTTTACCTGCTGCCGTATAAATGTGGCACACCATTGTGTGATCTGATAATTTTTCATAATGCACCTCCTGAATGAGATAACTGTATTTTAATGCTTTTTTCTGTAACGCTCAACTATAAATATATTTATTGCGTTACTGTTTGTAAATAAAAACAAATCTTATCTTGCAATTATAATACATGGTGGGCTATAATAAGATGATATGAATTTTCTGGAAAAGAGGAGATAGAGATGCTGGAAGGAAAGACCGTATTGCTGGGAGTAACAGGCAGTATTGCTGCATATAAGATTGCATATCTGGCCAGTGCACTGAAGAAGCGTCATGCAGATGTTCATGTACTGATGACCAGAAATGCCACGAATTTTATTAATCCCATTACATTTGAAAGTCTGACCGGAAACAAATGTCTGGTGGATACCTTTGACCGGAATTTTCAGTTTCAGGTGGAACACGTGTCTATTGCAAAGAAGGCAGATGTGGTGATGATCGCCCCTGCCAGTGCCAATGTGATCGGCAAGCTGGCTCATGGCATTGCAGATGATATGCTGACTACCACGATCATGGCATGTAAATGTAAGAAATTTATTTCTCCTGCCATGAATACGAATATGTTTGAAAACCCTGTTGTACAGGATAATCTGAAAGTTCTTGAGCATTACGGTTATGAAGTGATTGCTCCTGCCAGCGGCTATCTGGCATGCGGAGATACAGGTGCAGGAAAGATGCCTGAGCCGGAGACTCTGCTTGCATATATCGAGAGAGAAATCGCCTGGGAGAAGGATCTGGCCGGCAAAAAGATCCTGGTCACAGCAGGACCTACACAGGAGGCAATCGATCCTGTGCGATATATCACCAATCATTCTTCCGGAAAAATGGGATATGCCATCGCAAAAGTGGCAATGCTTCGTGGTGCAGATGTTACGCTGGTCAGCGGACGTACTGCTATTGATCCACCGCTTTTTGTAAAAACAGTGCCTGTAGTGACAGCAAGGGATATGTATGAAGCAGTTACTTCCATCAGTGCAGAACAGGATATAATCATCAAGGCAGCAGCAGTGGCTGATTACAGACCTGCTAATGTAAGCACTGAAAAAGTAAAAAAAAGCGATGGTCAGATGTCCATAGAACTGGAAAGAACAGATGATATCCTGAAATATCTGGGAGAACATAAAAGTTCCGGACAGTTCCTGTGCGGATTTTCCATGGAAACCCAGAATATGATCGGTAATTCCAGAGCCAAGCTTACAAAGAAGAACCTTGATATGGTAGCTGCCAATAATGTGAAAACAGAAGGCGCCGGATTCCAGGGGGATACAAATGTGCTGACTCTGATTACACAGGATGAGGAGGTGTCACTCCCGCTTATGAGCAAGGAGGATGCAGCCGCAAAGATCCTGGATAAAATTCTTCTGCTGACTTCAGACAAGGATCAGTAAAGAAGAGAGTAACTGATATCGAAAAGCAGAAATTCCATAAGGGAAACTTTCAAATCTGCTTTCCATCACCGTATTGTATCCGGAAACGGAACGGTAACAAGGAGGAAAAATATGAAAACACAGAAATTTACAACAACACAGATTGCCATGCTGGGCTTAATGGCAGCAGTTCTGTTACTGATGGCTTACACACCGCTTGGATATCTGAACATCGGACCATTGGCGATTTCTTTTAATGTAATCCCTGTTGCGATCAGCGCAGTCGTACTTGGACCGACAGGCGGAGCTATTGCAGGCGCGATTTTCGGACTGACAAGTTTTGGACAGTGTATGGGATTTGGCGGTGCAGGAATTATGGCTACTACAACATTTGCAATTAGTCCGGTACTAGCATTTATCCAGAGATTTGTACCGCGTGTTCTTGACGGCATTTGTCTTGGCTATATTTACAAAGCTGTGCGCAAAAAAACAAATGTATATGTATCCTGTGCAGTGACCGGATTCTTCTCTGCATTTTTGAATACATTGTTCTTTATGTCTGCATTAGTTATTTTGTTTGGAAATCAGCCGGATGTACGAAATCTGATCGGCGGTAAAAATATTATTATCGGATGCTGCCTGATGGTTGGCACTAATGCAATTTTTGAGATTATTTCGTCTACAGTGATCACAGGTGCTGTAGGTGCAGCTCTTTCCAGAGCACATCTGCTCCCTGCACAAAAGGTCACAGACGGCAAAAACAATAATGAGGACAAGATTGTTGCGTAGAAATATGTAATACAAACAGGCACGCAGTTATGCGTGCCTGAATTTAATTGAATCAGGCGAAAGTAAATTAAAAATCAGCAAGTTAAATGGAGATAAATAAGTATGATATTAGCGATTGACATTGGAAATACCAATATTGTAGTAGGATGCATTGATGACCAGAAAACATATTTTATAGAGCGTCTTTCTACAGTTCGTACGAAAACAGAACTGGAATATGCGGTAGATCTTAAAACAGTACTGGATATTTATCATATTAAGAAAACTGATATAGAGGGATGTATTATTTCTTCTGTTGTTCCACAGATTACCAATATTGCCAGACTGGCAGCAGAAAAGATTCTGAAAAAAGAGGTTATGGTACTGGGACCAGGTGTGAAAACAGGACTGAATATCATGATGGATAATCCGGGACAGCTTGGCTCAGATATGGTGGCTGATGCAGTTGCCGGTCTTGCAGGTTATCCTGTGCCTTTTATTATCATTGATATGGGTACTGCTACTACAGTATCTGTAGTAAATGATAAGAAACAGTATATAGGAGGTATGATCCTGCCAGGTGTGGGAATATCACTGGATGCGCTGACTGCCAGAGCTTCTCAGCTTAGCGGCATCAGTATTGATGCACCGAAACATATCATAGGTAAAAATACCATTGAATGTATGAAGAGCGGAGTATTATACAGCAGTGCGGCAGCTCTGGACGGAATTGTGGAACGGATTGAAGAGGAACTGGGACAGAAAACTACAGTCATAGCTACAGGCGGACTGGCCAAAAAGATCGTTTCTCATTGCAAAAAGAAGATTATTTTGGATGAAGATCTTCTTTTGAAGGGACTTAAAGTTATTTACGAGAAAAATAAATAAAACAAACAAATAAAAAGAAAGTGGGAGGTGCAGATATGTTTGGACACAAAAAAGAAAGAGATACCAATGAACCTGTAATTCTTATGAATGTACCTGGCAATTATGAACTGGGGCTTGTAAAAAGCATACTGGAGGAACATCATATTCCCTGTTTTATGCAGGATCATGCCACAGGGGGATATATGAGACTTTATGCAGCAAGCTCTCTTTACGGGACAGATATTTATGTGTCTCCTGCCGATCTGGAGAAAGCAAGAGAGCTTACTTCTGTGCTGGATCTGGAGCATCCGGTAGAAATATCAGAAGAAGAGCTTGCGAAAGAGGCTCTTGAGGCCGGGAAAGAAGAAAATTAAAAATCTGTCAGAATGCAGAAAGAAAATCATCAGGAACCGGTGCCGTAAAAAGCATTGATTTTTTTGTGACTGGATGAGTAAATTCCAGTTGAAAGGAGTGCAGGGGCTGTCTCTGAATCCGGCTGTAATCTGGGTTATACAGATAGTCTCCGGGAAGAGGATGCCCGATATATTTCATATGAACGCGGATCTGATGGGTCCTGCCTGTTTCAAGATGAAGTTCCATCAAGGAGTAGCAGCTTCCTGTGGCAAGCCGTTCATAATGGGTGATGGCAGGTTCTCCGGTTTTAAAATTTACCTCTCTGGTAATAACAGAACCATCCATACGTGCAATTGGCGCATTGACAGTTCCCTGAAGATCAGGAATACCTTCTACCAGCGCCAGGTATGTTCTGCGAATCTGACGGTTTCGCATCTGAACAGACAAAATGGCTGCACTGAGAGGATTTTTGGCAAGGATCAGAGCTCCGGTGGTATCACGGTCCAGACGGTTGATGCAGCGGTACACAAAATCTTCTCCTTTTTGTGCAAAATACCAGGCGATTCCGTTGGCTAATGTATTTTCGTAATTTCCGGCAGAAGGATGCACCGGCATATCTGCAGGTTTGTTCAGAACCAGAATGTCTTCGTCTTCATATAAAATGGATAAAGGCAGAGGAGTGCGAATGATGTTTTCACCGGATTCTGTCTCGGGAACGGTGATGCGCAGATGATCACCAGGTGTAAGCATACTGTGACCAAATCCCCTGCTTCCGTTTAGCAGGATGGTTCCGGAAGAATTCTTCATAGAACTTAAGATATGGCGGGAAAATCCCTGGTTTTTTAGAAAATCAAGGATCGTTACAGGATATTCAGAGGCATTAATAGTATATTCAATAATTCTTTGCATAGGTCCTCCAATATAAGAACAAGCGGATATTTGCGGTACAGTTGTCTGGATGAAGCTACGGATAAATGTATCAGATTCTGTCTGGAATGGCAAGTGAAAAAGTATGGCAGGGATACTTGCAAGACGGGAAATTAAGCGTATAATACAAAGACAGAAAAAGTATTAACAGTGGGGGAAAGATGAAAGAACAGCAACATATCTTTACGAATAAAATGCTTCGGAATCTGCTGATTCCGGTAATTTTTGAACAGGTACTGAATTCATTGATGGGAACTGTGGATACCATGATGGTCAGCAATGTGGGTTCTGCAGCTATTTCTGCAGTGTCGCTTGTGGATTCTGTCAATGTGCTGGTGATTCAGGCATTTTCGGCTCTGGCAGCAGGCGGAGCCATTATTTGTTCGCAGTACATAGGACAGAAAAATCATGAGATGGCAAATAAATCGGCCAGGCAGGTTTTGTTTATCATTACTGCTATATCTGTGGCAGTGACCGCATTATGCCTGGTGTTTAGAATGCCGCTTTTACAGTTTATTTTCGGAAAGGTAGAAGCAGATGTTATGATTGCTTCCAGAACTTATTTTTTTTATACAGCGTTGTCCTTTCCGTTTATTGCGCTGTATGATGCAGGAGCATCCATATTCCGGTCTCAGGGAAATACCAGAGGTCCCATGGTGGTCTCTGTTATATCCAATGTGATCAATATTGGCGGAAATGCGATCCTGATCTGGACATTTCATATGGGAGTGGCAGGAGCAGCCATTGCTACTCTGGCATCCAGGATTTTTTGTGCAGTTGTTGTATTATGGCAGCTGAGAATGGACAGGCAGCCGATTGTAGTAAAAGATTATTACAGAATACGTCCTGATAGGAAAATGATCGGCAGGATTCTGGCCCTGGGAATTCCGTCAGGCGTGGAGAACAGTATGTTTCAGCTGGGAAAACTGGCAATCCAGTCTTCTGTGTCTACTCTTGGAACAATAGCTATTGCAGCACAGGCCATGACAAATATTCTGGAGAATTTAAACGGTATAGCAGCTATCGGTGTAGGAATCGGATTGATGACAGTAGTCGGACAATGTCTGGGTGCGGGAAGAAAAGACGAGGCAGTTTACTATATCAAGAAATTAAGTGTGGTAGCAGAAATTGTTATCATTGTAAGCTGTCTGCTGGTATTTGCACTGACCATACCTGTGACGAGACTTGGCGGAATGGAACCGGAGAGCGCCAGAATGTGTTTCCATATGGTTTTCTGGATCACAGTTGTAAAACCGGTGGTATGGGTAATGGCGTTTGTGCCTGCTTATGGTTTGAGAGCAGCTGGAGATGTAAGATTTTCCATGGTTACTTCCTGCATTACCATGTGGGCATTTCGGTTCTGTCTGTGTGTATATCTGATCCGTTTCAGAGGATTCGGACCTATAGCTGTATGGATCGGAATGTTTACAGACTGGACAGTAAGAGGAATTGTTTTTGGAATACGTTTCCACAGCAGGAAATGGCTGAATCATAAGGTTGTTTGACATTGACTTTTAAGTGCTGGAATTATATAATAATTTTGATGAAAAAGTAATTCTATAATTACTGGTCATAGAATGAACAGTAAAATTTCAGAAAAGCAGATACAGGAAGCAGGTGGAAGTCCTGCGCAAGTCCGTTACTGTAAAAGCCAGATACTGTTTGCTTTTTGCAGGGAAATACCGTCTGCGGCAACCAGAGGATATTTCAAAGATTGATTTTTCAGGGGGATTTTGTTGCATGCAAAATTCCCTTTTTTGTGCTATGGCAGGAGGAGACATGAAGAACGGACTGGAAAATTATTATGTGATCCGTGGAAATAAAAAAATGAGATTTGGATATACGACAGGTTCCTGTGCGGCGGCAGCATGCAAGGGGGCAGCACAGATGCTTCTGGGAAACTGTCAGGTGGAATCTGTGCAGCTGATGACACCGAAGGGTATTCTCCTTACGCTGGAACTGAAAGAAATTCACAGGGAAAAAGATAAAGTAACCTGTGCAGTACAGAAAGATGCGGGGGACGATCCTGACACCACCAACGGAATCCTGGTTTTTGCAACTGTAGAGAAAAGGAAAGAGCCTGGACTTTATGTAGATGGCGGAATTGGTGTGGGAAGAGTGACCAGACCGGGACTTTCCCAGAAACCAGGGGAAGCAGCAATCAATCCGGTGCCTAAAGCTATGATTCTTAAAGCCGCCGCGGAAACAGCGGAGAAATATGATTATGAAGGTGGATTGAAGATCACAATCTCCGTGCCTGAGGGAGTGGAAATCGGAAAGAAAACATTTAATCCGCGTCTGGGAATTCAGGGAGGGATTTCCATCCTTGGAACTTCCGGAATTGTTGAACCTATGAGTGAAGCTGCTCTGGTTCAAAGTATTCGTGTGGAAATGAAACAGCATTTTTCCCAGGGAGAGGAATACTTGCTTGTTACGCCTGGAAATTATGGTGCGGATTATCTGAGAGAACATATGGAACTTCCATATGAAAGAAATATCAAATGCAGTAATTATGTAGGGGATACGATAGATATGGCCATTGATATGGGGATAAAGGGAATTCTTTTTATTGCCCATATCGGAAAGTTTGTGAAGGTAGCAGCGGGAATCATGAATACTCATTCTCACAATGCAGATGGACGTATGGAAATTCTGGCGTCCAATGCAATTCGTGCAGGAGCACCTCTGGAATGTGCAAAAGAGATACTGAACGCTTCGACTACAGATGAGGCATTGGATATTCTTGGACGATTTCGTATGATCAGAGAAACTATGAAGGAAATTCTGGACAGGATCCAGTTTTATTTAAATCACAGATCTTATGAACAGATTCGGCTGGGGGCTGTTATTTTTTCCAATACCTGTGGGTATCTTGGTCAGACAGAGGATGCAGCAGAACTGATTATGAAAATCAACGAACAGAATGAAAGAATAAATGATCAACAGGAAAGTACAGAAATAAAGAACCATCAGAAACAATAGAGAATAAGAAGCTGATTAAAAGGAGGAATATAAATATGGTACATTTTGTAGGAGCAGGCCCGGGAGCCCCGGATCTTATTACAGTAAGAGGAAAAAAATATCTGGAAGAGGCGGATGTAGTGATTTATGCAGGCTCTCTGGTAAATCCGGAGCTTCTCAGTTACACTAAAGAGTGCTGTGCTGTTTATAACAGTGCTAAAATGACTTTGGAAGAAGTAATCCATGTAATTGAGAAAGCAGAGTCAGAGGCAAAAACAACTGTACGTCTCCATACAGGAGATCCGTGTATTTATGGTGCAATCCGTGAGCAGATGGATATTCTGGATGAGAAAAAAATCCCGTATGATTACTGCCCGGGAGTCAGTGCATTCTGCGGTGCGGCAAGTGCGCTGAATCTGGAATATACTCTGCCTGACATTTCCCAGAGTGTGATCATTACACGAATGGAAGGCAGAACTCCGGTTCCATCCAAAGAAAGCATTCAGTCGTTTGCGGCTCATCAGGCAACTATGGTGGTATTCTTAAGTACGGGAATGCTGGAAGAACTGAGCAGACGTCTGATTGAGGGAGGCTATACGGAAGATACACCGGCAGCAATTGTATATAAAGCAACCTGGCCTGAGCAGAAGACTTTTGTATGTACAGTCGGAACTCTGGCAGAGACAGCAGCAGAAAATAATATCACGAAAACAGCGCTGATGATCATCGGAGATACAGTTGCAGCTGCCCATTATGATCGTTCGAAACTGTATGATCCGGGATTTACCACAGAATTCCGTGAAGCAGTAAAATGAAAATTGCAATGATCTGCTTTAGTCTTACCGGTCAGGAAACCGGAGAAAAACTCTGCACAAAGATGGAGAGTGCCGGTATGACAGTAACACTTGATAAAAAAAGTAAATATCTGCCGGATTCCATACAGACCGGTATCTCTGTCTGGGCAGGAGAGAAATTCGGAGAGACGGATGCTTTGATCTTTATTGGAGCAGCGGGAATCGCAGTGCGCAGTATCGCGCCTTATGTGGTGTCAAAAAAATCAGACCCTGCAGTACTGGTAGTGGATGAGTGTGGGAAGTTTGTAATCTCACTTTTATCCGGACATCTGGGAGGTGCCAATGAACTGACCCTGAAGGTGGCAGAAATGCTGGGGGCCATGCCGGTGGTGACAACTGCCACAGATCTGCATCAGCGTTTTGCAGTAGATGTTTTTGCAAAGAGAAATGGATGCAGTATTTTTAACATGAAAGCTGCGAAAGAAGTGTCTGCAGCACTTCTGGCAGGGAAAACAGTAGGATTTTACAGTGAATTTCCTGTAGATGGTGAATTGCCGGAGGGATTACTTTTGTGTGATGAAAATGGAATACCCTTGACAGAAAAATTGAGAGGTACAGGGGAAAGTACAGCAGAAGCTTTTAAAATCGACTGCGGAGTTGCAGTTACTGTACATGTTTCCTGCAATCCTTTTGCATTTACCACACAGGTAGTTCCCGGGTGTCTGACTCTGGGAATAGGGTGCCGCAGAGGAAAAGACACAGATGGAATTGTAGAAGCTGCAGAGAAAGTTCTGAGGAGATCTGATTTTTATCAGGAGGCATTCGAACAGATTGCCAGCATTGATCTGAAAAAGGAAGAGCAGGGGATTCTGGCATTGTCAGAGAAATGGCAGATTCCATTTATTACTTATACAGAGAAAGAGTTATTGCAGGTGCCGGGGGAATTTACCCCTTCATCTTTTGTAAAAAAGATCACAGGTGTGGATAATGTCTGTGAAAGAAGTGCAGTTCTTGCCGGCAGAAATGGAATACTGCTGCAGAAAAAATCAGGAGAAAACGGTGTGACCACAGCAGTGGCTGCCAGAGAATGGAGGATACATTTTGAGTAAAATATATGTAATCGGAATCGGACCGGGTGCTTATGATCAGATGACAGGAAAAGCAATCCGTGCAATGAATGAAAGTGATGCGATTATCGGATATACAGTATATGTTGATCTGGTAAAGGAATATTTCCCTGGAAAAGAATTCATGACTACACCAATGAAAAAAGAAGTAGATCGTTGTGTACTTGCTTTTGAAGAAGCGAGAAAAGGTAAAACAGTTTCCATGATCTGCAGTGGTGATGCAGGAGTTTACGGTATGGCAGGCCTGATGTATGAAGTTGGCGTCAATTATCCGGATATAGAACTGGAGATTATTCCGGGTGTGACTGCAGCTACCGGAGGTGCAGCAGTTCTGGGTGCACCTCTGATCCATGATTTTTGTCTGATCAGTTTAAGCGATCTTCTTACTCCGTGGGAAAAAATCGAAGCAAGACTTCTGGCAGCAGCCCAGGCGGATTTTGTTGTATGTCTTTATAATCCTTCCAGTAAGAAACGTCACGATTATCTTCAGAAGGCCTGTGACCTGATGATGAAATATAAATCACCGGATACGGTCTGCGGCACAGTTTCCAATATCGCAAGAGAGGGAGAAGAAGCTCACGTAATGACATTAAAGGAACTGAGAGATACACAGGTAGATATGTTTACTACTGTATTTATCGGAAATTCTCAGACAAAGGAAATCAATAATAAGATGGTAACACCAAGAGGATATAAAAATGTATAAAGTCCTTGTTTTTGCAGGAACAACAGAAGGATACGAAATCTGCCGTTTTCTGGCAGCTCATCAGATTCCGGTCACGGGGTTTGTGGCGACAGAATATGGAAGCAAATCTCTTACAGAAAATGCGTATCTGTCTGTGAGGACGGGAAGACTGGATGAGACAGCCATGGAACAGGTTTTCACAGATGAGAAACCGCAGCTGGTCCTGGATGCCACGCACCCGTATGCTTCAGAAGTTACCATGAATATCAGGACAGCCTGTGAGAAAACACAGACACATTATCAGAGAGTACTTCGGGAAGCCGGTGAACATGAAGACAGGGCCGTTTATGTAGACAGTGTACAAAAGGCAGCAGAATTTCTGAATCAGACAGAAGGAAATGTTCTGCTGACTACAGGAAGCAAGGAACTGACCGGTTTTACGGGAATCAGAAATTATCAGAAACGTCTGTATGCCAGAGTTCTTTCTCTGCCAAATGTAATGAAAACCTGTGCAGAACTGGGGTTTGAGGGGAAACATCTCATTGGAATGCAGGGACCTTTTTCAAGAGAATTAAACGCAGCAATGCTCAGACAGTATAACTGCAGGTATCTTGTCACAAAAGATACAGGGAAGGCAGGCGGATTTCAGGATAAGATCGATGCGGCACTGGAATGTGATGCTGTTCCTGTGATCATCGGGCGCCCATTAAAAGAAGAAGGAATGTCTGTAAAAGAATGTAAAAGATTTCTGACAGAACATTTTCAGATCATCCACAAGCCGCAGATTACTCTTCTTGGAATTGGAATGGGAAGTCCTGAGTTGTTGACGGAACAGGGAAAAGATACCCTGGATCAGGCAGAGCTTCTTATCGGAGCGAAAAGAATGGTTGATTCTGTGAAACGGCCGGGACAGGATGTATTTGTGGAATACAGAAGCCGGGAGATCAGAGATTATATAAATGATCATCCGGAATATGAACGCATTGTTATCGTACTTTCGGGAGATGTGGGATTTTACAGCGGTGCCAGAAAGCTTCTGGATGTGCTGGGATCAGACGTAAGAGTACAATGTGGGATTTCTTCTGTTGTGTATTTTATGTCGAAGATCGGGCTCTCCTGGGATGATGCAAAGATCGTCAGTGCCCATGGCAGAGGCTGCAACCTGATTTCCTATATTCGCTATAAAAGAAAAGTGTTTGCCATTCTGGGAACTTCTGACGGAGTGGCTGTTCTGGCGAAGAAACTGGTGAAATATGGAATGGGAAATGTAGTTCTGTATGTGGGAGAAAATCTGTCCTATGGTAATGAAAAAATTCTGGTAAGACCAGCCAGTGAACTGACTGGATATGAGGGAGATCCTTTATCTGTGGTCTGTGCAGTAAATGACCAGGCAGGATCCCGCCTGGAAACCCATGGAATCAGGGATGAAGAATTTATCAGAGGAAAAGCACCTATGACTAAAGAGGAAGTCCGTACAGTTTCTCTGGCAAAGCTTTGTCTGGCTGAAGATTCCATCTGCTATGATGTGGGAGCAGGAACTGGTTCTTTGTCTGTAGAGATGGCACTTCGCGCTCATCAGGGAAAAGTCTGGGCTGTGGAGAAGAAAGAGGAAGCAGTGGAACTGATCCGACAGAATAAGGTGAAATTTGCTGCTGATAATCTTGAGATTGTGGAAGGGTCCGCACCGGAAGTGCTGAGAGATCTCCCGACACCTACTCATGCATTTATCGGTGGTTCTTCCGGAAATTTAAAAGAAATTGTGAAACTTCTGATTGAAAAGAATCCGCAGATCCGTATCGTCATCAACTGTATTACACTGGAAACAGTATCGGAAGCACTGGAAACAGCGAAAGAGTTCGGGTTCGAAGAGAATGAGATTGTTCAGCTTGGTGTATCACGTTCAAAAGCTATCGGGCGTTATCATATGATGATGGGAGAGAATCCTATTTATATCATTACTTTGCAGAATCGGGAGAAAACGAAATGAATATTCCAAGAATACTTCTGGCAGCAGGAGCCAGCGGCAGTGGAAAGACACTGATTACATGTGGACTTTTGCAGGCACTGACCGACAGAAAAATGAAAGTGGCATCTTTTAAATGCGGACCGGATTACATAGACCCGATGTTTCATTCCAGGGTTATTGGGACGAAATCAAGGAATCTGGATACTTTTTTTACAGATTCCGAGACTACCAGATATCTTCTCGGACAAAATGCTGCAGACTGTGATATTGCGGTGATGGAAGGGGTTATGGGATATTATGATGGAGTGGCCGGCATATCCACGAAGGCAAGTGCCTATGACCTGGCAGATACGACGGATACTCCGGTAATCCTGGTGGTAAACAGCAGAGGAATGAGTATTTCTCTGGCTGCATATATTAAGGGATTTATGGAATATAAAGCGAACAGTCATATTAAAGGTGTGATATTTAATCAGATGTCACCAATGCTTTACCCCAGAATGAAGAAACTGGTGGAAGACCAGATGGATGTAGAGGTGCTGGGATATGTGCCAAAACTGGAGGACTGTGTGATAGAGAGTCGTCATCTGGGACTGGTGCTTCCTGAAGAGATTTCCAATCTGAAAGAACGTCTGAAAAAATTGGCAGGAGTGCTGGAAAAGACTTTGGACATTGATCGTATTCTCGCTCTGGCAGAAGATGCGCCGGATCTGAAAGTACCGGAATCTCTGACTTTAAAAGAGGGTGCATTTGGATTCAGGATTCCACATAGGTTGAGGATCGGTGTTGCGAAAGATGAAGCGTTCTGTTTCTTTTATGAGGATAATTTCCGCCTGCTTCAGAAAATGGGAGCAGATCTGGTCCATTTTTCACCGATTCATGATACACATCTCCCGTCTGAGCTGGATGGTCTGCTTTTTTACGGAGGATATCCGGAATTAAACGGAGAAGTATTGGAAAAAAATGAATCTATGAAAGCAGAGATTGCGCAGGCAGTCAGAGACGGTATGCCATGTATGGCAGAATGCGGTGGCTTTATGTATCTTCATGACCAGATGGAAGATATGGACGGGGTTATGCGCAGAACTTGTGGTGTCATACCGGGTAAATGTTTTCGCACCCCCAGACTGACAAGGTTCGGGTATATTACGTTAGCGGCAGAGAAGCTTGTTTTCGGAAGAAGAGCAGAAGAAATAGGGAAAATTCCTGCTCATGAATTTCATTATTTTGATTCTGAAAACTGCGGCAGTGATTTTTGTGCAGCCAAGCCGCTGGGCAAAAAAGAATGGAAATGTATGCACAGTACGGACAATCTGCTGGCCGGATATCCACATCTGTATTACTATGGAAATCCGGAAGTACCCAGGGCATTTCTTCTGAAATGTCTGGAATATCATGAAAGTATCAGATAAAAGTATTCTGTTACAGAAGGTACATGAGAAGCAACGAGGAGTTTTATTATTATGATATATTATAGTATACCTGCTCTGGCGGCAGGTTTTCTGCTTGATCTTCTGATTGGAGATCCCAGATGGCTGTATCATCCGGTATGCCTCATCGGAAATCTGATCGCGTTTCTGGAAAAAATACTTCGGAAGATTTTTCCGAAAACAAGTGGAGGAGAACTGGCAGCAGGCGCTGTTGAGGTGCTTATTGTCTGCCTGCTCAGCGGAGGTGTTCCTTTTCTTATTTTGCATTTCCTTTACGGAGTTTCTGCCTGGGCAGGATTTCTTTTGGAAACTTTCTGGTGTTATCAGCTTCTGGCAACCAAATCTCTGAAAACGGAGAGTATGAAGGTTTACGACAGACTGAAAAACGGAACTCTGGATGAAGCACGTTATGCAGTGTCCATGATCGTGGGTCGTGATACCCAGTCTCTCACAGAAGAAGGTGTGACCAAAGCCGCAGTAGAGACAGTGGCGGAAAATTCTTCAGACGGGGTCATAGCGCCTATGTTTTATATGGCCATCGGCGGAGTGTGGCTGATGTTTCTTTACAAAGGCATTAATACCATGGATTCCATGCTGGGATATAAAAATGATAAATATCTTTATTTTGGACGCTGTGCAGCAAAACTGGATGATATAGCAAATTATATTCCTGCCAGAATTTCCGGATGGCTGATGGTGGCAGCCTCGGTATTTGTAAAAATGGATGTAAAAAATGCGGCCAGGATCTATCGCAGAGACAGACGTAACCATGCAAGCCCTAATTCTGCGCAGACAGAAGCAGCCATGGCAGGAGCACTGGATGTGCAGCTTGCCGGAAATGCTTATTATTTCGGAAAACTATATGAGAAGCCTACGATAGGAGATGCTGTCCGCCCCATAGAGGTGGAGGATATCAGGCGCGCAAACCGTCTGCTTTATGCAACAGCAATTCTGGGAGTGGTCGTATTTCTGCTGATCAAAATCGGAGTAAGAATCTGGCTGGTCGGATAATGATAAAAGATAATATAGGTGACAGGAGTAAAAAAATGACGAAACATATACATGGCGGAGATGTCTACAGATACAGAAACTGTCTGGATTTTTCTGCGAACTGTAATCCTCTGGGGACACCGGAGCCTGTGAAAAAGGCAATCATAGAAAGTGTAGAGCATCTGAATGATTATCCGCAGGTTGGCTGTGGACCGCTGAGATCCGCCATTGCAAAATACGAAAATACAAAAAAAGAATATCTTCTCTGTGGGAATGGGGCAGCAGACCTTATTTTTTCACTGTGCAGAGCCATGAGCCCGAAAAAAGCTCTTTTGCTGGCTCCTACCTTTGCAGAGTATGAACAGGCTCTTGTCAGTACAGGATGTGAAATTGTCCGATTTGAGTTGAGAGAACAGGAAGATTTCAGAGTTGAGCAAAGATATCTGGAGGTGCTGGAGAGAGAAGCTCCGGACATGATTTTTCTCTGCAATCCCAATAATCCCACAGGGATTACCGTACAGCAGGAACTGCTGGAAAAAATTCTGGAGAAATGTACAGATCTGGGAAGTTTTATGGTGGTGGATGAATGTTTCCTGGATTTTGTAAAAGAACCGGAAACGCATACACTGAAAGAAAAACTGGATTCGCACAGGAATCTTTTTATTCTGAAAGCATTTACAAAAAGATATGCTATTCCCGGGGTAAGGCTGGGATATGGAATGTGCTCAGACCGGTCAGTGCTTGAGAAAATGGAACAGATGACGCAACCATGGAATGTATCTACCATGGCACAGGAAGCGGGGCTGGCTGCGTTAAAAGAGCAGGAATATGTAGAGAAGGGTCGACAGCTGATCTTCACAGAATCTGCCTGGATGAAAAAAGAAATGACAGATCTTGGACTGAAGGTATTTCCTTCAGAAGCAAATTATATATTCTTTTGTGGACCGGAAGAACTTTTTGGAATGTGTGTGGAGAAAGGAATCCTGATCCGTGACTGCAGCAACTATCCTGGACTGAAAAAAGGATATTTTCGTGTGGCTGTAAAGCTTCATGAGCAGAATGAGAAGCTGATACATGTATTAACAGAACTGATGAGCTGAAAAGTTACATGGCAAGAGAAAAGAGGAAACTAAGAAATGGCAAAAGCGATTATGGTGCAGGGGACGATGTCCAATGCAGGGAAAAGCCTTCTGGCAGCAGGTTTGTGCAGAATTTTTAAACAGGATGGATACAGGGTGGCACCTTTTAAGTCACAGAATATGGCACTGAATTCTTTTATCACGGAGGAAGGCCTGGAAATGGGCAGGGCACAGGTTATGCAGGCAGAGGCAGCAGGAATCAGGCCATCTGTACTGATGAATCCGATTCTGCTGAAACCAACCAATGATGTGGGTTCTCAGGTGATTGTGAATGGGGAAGTCCTTGGAACCATGAGTGCCAGAGACTATTTTAAGTATAAAAAGAAACTGGTGCCGGATATTATGAAGGCTTATGATAAACTGGCATCAGAGAATGATATCATTGTGATCGAAGGGGCAGGAAGTCCTGCGGAAATCAATCTGAAAACGGAAGATATCGTAAATATGGGAATGGCAAAAATGGCAAAAGCTCCCGTACTTCTGGTAGGAGATATTGACAGAGGTGGTGTGTTTGCTCAGCTGATCGGTACAGTGGAACTTCTGGAAGAAGATGAACGTCAGATGGTGAAGGGATTGATCATCAATAAATTCCGTGGGGATAAGACTATTCTTGATCCGGGAGTGGAGATGCTGGAGGCCAGAAGTCATATTCCGGTAGTAGGTGTAGCGCCGTATATGAATATTCAGGTAGAGGATGAAGATAGTCTGACAGAACGTTTTGACAGGAAACAGGAGGTAGATCTGATCGATATTGCAGTGATCCGTGTACCGAGAATTTCCAATTTTACGGATTTTAATCCGCTGGAAAGTATTCCGGGGGTATCTCTTCGTTATGTACAGCATGTCAGCGAACTGAAAAATCCGGATATGATTATTCTTCCGGGAACCAAGAATACAATGGAAGATCTTCTGTGGATGCGTGCAAACGGTCTGGAAGCTGCAGTGCTTAAAGAAGCGTCCAGAGGGAAGATCGTCTTCGGAATCTGTGGTGGTTACCAGATGCTGGGAGAGACTCTAAGTGATCCTCGTCATGTAGAGGCCGGAGGAACCATAAAAGGAATGGGACTTCTGCCTATGGATACAGTTTTTGCAGAGAACAAGACAAGGACCAGAGTATCCGGAAAATTCCTGAATCTGGAAGGCGAGCTGTCGGCGCTTTCCGGTGCAGAACTGGAAGGCTATGAGATTCACATGGGAGAAACGGTTCTGAAGGAAAAAGCAGGACATTGTGTATTTATTGAAGATCATGTATCCGGAAGCAGAAAAGAGGACGGCGCATACTGTAAAAATATCTGTGGAACCTACGTGCATGGAGTTTTTGACAGGGAAGAGGTTGCAGAAGCCATTGTACGTGTTCTTGGGGAGAAAAAAGGAATTGATGTATCTGAGATGACCGGAACTGATTTTGCGGCATTTAAGGAAACGCAGTATGATATTCTGGCGGCAGAACTGAGAAAACATCTGGATATGAAAAAAATCTATGAGATACTGGAACAGGGAATATAACCGGAAATTCCGGACAGGAAGCGGGAGATAAAGAATGAAAGTAGAACTGGAAAATGTAAAACCAATGGATATAGAAAAACGCAGCTTTGAGATCATTACGGAAGAACTGGGTGATACAAAACTGATTCCGGGTACAGAGCTGATCGTAAAAAGATGCATTCATACAAGTGCGGATTTCGACTATGCAAAGAATCTCTGCTTTTCGGAAAATGCAGTGGAGAGAGCTATGGCAGCTATTAAAGAGGGAGCCTGCATTGTGACAGATACGCATATGGCGGAGTCAGGGATCAATAAAAGAGTTCTTTCCCGTTACGGAGGGGAAGTATTCTGCTTTATCTCAGATGAAGATGTGGCAGCAGCAGCCAAAACGAAAGGAACCACCAGAGCGACGGCCAGCATGGACAAGGCTGCATCTCTGGGAAAGAAGCTGATCTTTGCCATTGGGAATGCACCTACTGCACTGGTACGTCTTTATGAACTGATCGAAGATGGAAAGCTGGATCCGGAGCTGATCATTGGTGTACCTGTAGGATTTGTAAATGTAGTACAGTCCAAGGAACTGATCATGAGTACAGATGTGCCATATATCGTGGCCAGAGGAAGAAAAGGAGGCAGCAACATTGCGGCATGTATTTGCAATGCACTGCTTTATATGATTGACAATAACAGAGGTTATTGAACTGAATATAGTTCAGGATTCGGGACTGTCAATGAGTTCTTTTAACAGGCGACAGGCAGGAGCGAAATCCTGAACGGGCATGGAAGAACAGGAGAGGATTAAAGTGACTTTCCCCTGGGATTCCTTCATAAGCTGAAGGCGCAGACGGTTGTTCTGTGCTTTTTTTTGAATTTCTTTCCAGGTGAGGGGGGTGGAAAGGGTAAGTGCCAGACTGGTACCAGCAGCACCAATCTGAAGAGGAACATCCTGCCCGAACACATCCTGAACTGTCTGTTTCAGGGATTTCAGTTTCAGGGCATAGAGGCGTTTTAACTTTCGGGTCTGGGCAGCCAGATGACCATCCCTGATAAACTGGCACAGGGCGATCTGCTCGGCTTTGGAGGCGGTCTGATTATAGCGGAAAGCACGTTGTTTGTAAAGTTTGGCGAGATCAGGAGGGAGTACCATAAAACTGATGCGGATGGAAGGCAGAAGAAGTCGGGAAAATGTCCCCAGATATACCACATTCTGACCACCTGCCAGACCAAAGAGGGAGGGGGTGGGTTTCTGCAGATATACAAATTCATTTTCAAAGTCATCTTCAATGATCAGGCTGTTGTGGGAGGAAGCATAATGAACCAGTTCCAGACGCCGGGATACAGGCATGATTTCACCCCATCTTGTCATGTGAGCGGGAGAAACATAGATTACATTGCAGTTTTTGTTGCGATAATGAATTTGAAAACCATAATCAGCAAAGACGGAGCTTCCCTGAATAAAAGAAGAATTTGGAAAGGAAACCGTTTTATAATCTTTCAAAAGGGGACAGAGAATGTGCAGAAGACTCTGAATTCCGGCACCGATTACAATATCATCAGCATTACACAGAACATTCCTGTGTTCTCTGACGTAATCGGACAGTGCCTGGCGTAAATCTTCTTCCCCCTGAGGTTCGCCGTAAGAAAGAAGACGTTTATCCTGACGGAGTGCACTTTTGATATAACGTCTCCAAAGATCGAACCGAAAACTTTCCTGGTCTGCGCCGGAAGAGGCAAAGTCATAGCGATAAGAAAATTCCGTCCTGGGCATATCCGAAACAGACGGACGCTGCTTGGATGCAATGTCTGTTACATAATAACCACTGTGTGGTCTGGAAATGATGTAACCATCTGCTGCAAGCTGAAGATAAGCGCTTTCTATAGTGGTACGACTGAGTTTCAGTTCCTGAGAACATTTGCGAAGAGACGGCATTTTACTGCCTGACGGCAGTTTTTTTTCTGTGATCAGTTCTTTATAATAATGATAAACTTCCAGATATAAATGTTCTTTCTTATGATTTTTATTTAACTGTAATTCCATAAGCGGTCTCCTTTAAAATATAAACTGTCCCCCGAAAAAATATAAAAACTGGATATTTTACACACATTCGTTGGTGATATATTATTATACAATAAAAAAGAAAGCAAGAGGTAAGGATGATTTGAAAAAGATTGCAGTCATTCATGACCTGTCCGGGCTGGGTAAATGCTCCCTGACAGCAGCTATTCCTGTAATTTCTGCAATGGGTGTACAGGCGTGTCCGCTGCCTACGGCGGTGCTCAGCAACCAGACGGGATATGGCTCTTTTTTTTGCGATGATTATACAGATCGCATGGAGCAGATCATGAAAGAATGGAAAAAAATAGGTTTTCAGCCTGACGGAATTTATACAGGATTTCTGGCAGGAGATGAACAGGTGGAAGTGATTCTGAAATTCACAGAACTTTTCTGTACAGAAAATACACATATACTGATAGATCCGGTCATGGGGGACCAGGGCAGAGTCTGTAAAATCTATTCACAGAGTTTGTGCGAAAAAATGAGAATCCTGGTCAGAAAAGCAGATGTGATAACTCCTAATCTGACAGAAGCCCTGCTTCTTCTCTTCGGAGAAGCAGAAATGAAAAGAAGAATGAAAAACTATGCAGGTATATCAAAAAACAAAATGCTTGAAGAAATAGAACTGATAGGAAAAGAACTTGCAGAAAAATTCAACTTAAAGGCCCTTGTGATTACAGGAGTGGATGTACAGGATGAAGATGCAATTCAGAAAATAGGAAATCTTGTAGTGGAAAACGGAGAAGTAAAATGGTTTTTTTCCATTAAAGAAGGCGGGAGCTATTCCGGAACAGGAGATTTGTTTGCTTCAGTGATCAGTGCCGGAATAATAAAAGGAATTTCTATGAAAGAATGTGTAGAGAAGGCTATGGATTTTATTTCCAGTGCGATTCATGCTACTGTTTTGGAAAAAACGGACAGAAATGCAGGGGTCTGTTTCGAAAAATATCTTGGTATGTTAACTGATATGTAAAAAGAGAAAACTTCTAACAGAACCTGAAGTCTGTCGGAAGTTTTCTTTTGAATACAGTGTAATCATTGTTCGCACGGTTTGCAATGTATGGAATGAGATAATAAGGTTTTTCATTGACATACCAGCAGGAAATGATTATGATAAGTTAAGGAAAATCGTGTATACACACAGGAGATATGAAGGAGAAACCGATTATGAGTATTTCCATGATTGGAATTGATCATAACATGGCGCCTGTAGACATACGCGCTCTTTTTGCGTTTACAAAGAAAAATGCAGGAGATGCCATGGAAAAAATAAAAAATCACAGGGGAATTTACGGATGTGTGATCCTGTCTACCTGTAACCGTCTGGAAGTCTGGGCAAGTGTAGATGAGGATGAGGAGGTCTGTCTTTATGACTGTATCTGCCAGTTAAAGGGAATTTCTGATGATTCTTACCGGAAATATTTTGTGGAGAGAAGAGATGCGGAAGCTGTTGAGCATCTTTTTTATCTTACAAGTGGTTTGAAATCCCAGATTATCGGGGAGGATCAGATTCTTACACAGGTAAAAGATGCTCTGAATCTGGCAAGGGAGAATTTTGCGTCTGATGGTGTTCTGGAAGTGCTGTTTCGTATGGCAGTTACCGCTGGAAAAAGGATTAAGACAGAGGTTCCTTTTTCTCATGGAAATCCGTCTGTAATCCATCAGGCGATTCAGTTTCTGGGACAGAAGGGTTATTCACTGCAGGATAAGGTCTGTATGGT
>CAKRVX010000020.1 GCA_934409175.1 uncultured Blautia sp. | reverse complement strand
TTCTTCTGATTTGTAAAAAAATTTGCGCGCCTAACTCATCACTGGAAGTAACGAGAATGCGACGCGCAGTTATTCAAATTCGTCTTCCTGACTGTCGTTGCCCTGTCCATCACCAAAATCGTCTGAACCTGACACTTCTATACCTTGTGTAAATTCAGCTGTCATTATAGTCTGTGATGCGGTCTGTGGTATAATCATGCTTACTGCCAGTACTGCTGCCATAAACTTTTTCCATTTCATTGCTTACCCTCCCAGTTATAATCTTAATCACTTCTCCTACCTCACAAACAGATTTCCATGACAAGAAAAACTCCTTCCTGCAGAATTCTCCGCCTGCGGTGGATTGCTTTAGCGACAAAAAAATACTATGATCCCTGATTTTTCATCAAAAGATCATAGTATGATTTACCATTTGGTAATTAATACCGCAACATTTTTAATTCTGTCATATAGCAATAATTAACCAATTACATTACTGTCCATTTCATGATCATAACCAGCAGTACACCTTGTGACAATCAGAATTTATTTCACAGTACCAATCTTATTTAATGGCCAGTACCTTACAGCCACCTGAGCCTCAATAGCATCTTTTTCTACAAAAGTATTCACCCAGTATCGAGAATCCATACTGTGATTTCGATTATCACCTAACATAAAATAACAGCCTTCCGGTACCTCATATGGTCCAAAACTTCCTTGCGGTGTTTCAGGACAAAAGCTGTCATCCAATGGTTCTTCAGAATCATTGATAAAGACTTTACCGTCCACAATGTTCACAGTTTCTCCCGGCAGACCAATCACTCTTTTTACAAAAAGCTGTGACGGATCATCCGGATATTTAAAAATTACAATATCAAATCTTTCCGGGTCCTTGGTCTTATATGCCAGTCGGTTTCCAAATACTCTGTCTCCTGTCATAATCGTTTCTTCCATAGATCCAGATGGTACTCTCGCATTAATATATACGAAATGTCCCAACAAAAATGCGATCACAAAAACAACGATAATGATCTTCGCATAATCCCAGAGTTCCTTCCACATAGACTGTGCAGGCTGTTTCTTTTCTTCCTGGTTTTTGTCTTCATTTTCCATCTTAAGTTTCTTACCTCCAGAAATTTTTACTGTTTCTATTCTATCACACCTCCTTCGTATTCACCACTTAATTTTCTATAAAATATCCATATCCTTACAATCAAAGATTGCTGTTCGGCAGACTGTATCTGTTTTATTATACAGAAAAAAATGGATTAAAAAACAGCAAAAGGATTAAAAAAGCGGAAAAGAAATGCTATAATGTGGAAAAAAGTAAAAGGAGAACAAGCAAATGTATCAGTCATTTACAGGTGGTCTTGGTAGTATTGCACTAGCGAAACATGGAAGAAGCCGTGCAATCAATGCAGAGAATCCTCATGGCGAAAAAGGAAAGGGCGGAATGGCAGCAAGTCATCTGGGGCCCTCCAGAAAAGGAAGTCCTTGTCTAAAAGATATTGAACCGGGTGCAACTGTGACTCTGGCAGAGATGGAAGGCCCGGGAGAAATCAATCATATCTGGATCACCGTAGACAATAAGACAACAGAGGCAGATTGTTTTGTACTAAGAGATCTGGTCATCCGCATGTACTGGGACGATGAAGAGTATCCGTCTGTAGAGAGCCCACTTGGTGATTTCTTCTGCTGTGGATTCGGAAGAGAATGCATTGTAAATTCTGTACCTATGACAGTAGTTCCAAGCAGAGGATTTAACTGTTATTTCCCGATGCCATTTAAGAAAAAAGCAAAGATTACACTGGAAAATCAGCATGCAAATAAGATTCCGGCATTTTTCTATCAGGTAGATTACTGTCTGTATAATGAACTTCCGGAAGATATTACTTATTTCCATGCACAGTGGAGACGAGAACGTCTGACTGAGAAACAGAAAGATTATACAATACTTGACGGTGTAAAAGGAAACGGACATTATGTAGGAACTTATATCGCTCTGACTACACTGGAACGTTACTGGTGGGGAGAGGGTGAGGTGAAGTTTTATATTGACGGAGATGACAAATACCCAACCATCTGTGGAACTGGAACGGAAGATTATTTTGGCGGTTCCTGGAGTTTTGCAAAACAGGTGGATGGAAAAACTGTAGAGCAGAATTATAATACGCCGTATCTGGGATATCCCTATTATTCTGCGCATGATGATCTGATTCATAATCCGTATCACAATGATGACTGTCCACCGATGAGAGGATTTTACAGATGGCACATTCAGGACCCGATCTGTTTTGAGGAAGATTTACGTGTGACGATTCAGCAGATCGGAGTTGGATACAGAGGACTGTTTGAGAGACAGGATGATGTGGCGAGTGTTGCATACTGGTATCAGACGCTTCCTCATTCGCCGTTTGCACCGCTAATGTCAAAAGAGGACAGATGGCCAAGATAATAAAAAATGAAAAGATTGCTTTTCGAATTACTGCTCAGGGGCAATATCATAAACCATTAATGAGCAAGTTTTTATGATATAAAAAACAGGAAATGTTTCACGTGAAACATTTCCTGTTTTTCATAATTGTTTCTCACCAAGTCTGATGATACGTACTCAGGAATTCTCTGATCTTGCCTGCTGCCTCTTTTAATACTTCAATTCTCGGCAAATATACAACACGGAAATGATCTGGCTGTCCCCAGTTAAATCCACCGCCATGTACCAGAAGGATTTTCTTCTCTTTCAAAAGATCGAGAGCAAATTTTTCATCATTTACAATACCGAATTTTTTAACATCAATCTTCGGAAACATATAGAAAGCTGCCTTGGGTTTCACGGCTGTAATTCCCGGAATATCTGTCAGTGCATTATAAATATATTCTCTCTGCTCATAAATACGTCCGCCCGGAACAATGTAATCATTTACACTCTGGTGTCCACCCAGAGCAGTCTGAACGATGGACTGTGCCGGAACATTGGAGCACAATCTCATATTTGAAAGCATCTTAATTCCTTCGATGTAATCTTTCGCCACATTCTTATTTCCGCTTAAGATCATCCATCCAATTCTGAATCCCGCAATCATATGCGACTTGGATAAACCGCTGAATGTTACACAGAACAAATCCGGCGCCAGAGAAGCGATGGATACATGTTCCTCTCCGTCCATAACCAGACGATCATAAATCTCATCAGAAAAGATAATCAGCTGATGTTCTCTGGCAATATCTACAATTTGCTGGAGAACTTCCCTTGGATATAATGCACCTGTAGGATTATTGGGGTTGATAAGTACAATCGCCTTGGTACGTTTGGTAATCTTTCTCCTGATATCGTCCATATCAGGATACCACTCTGCCTGTTCGTCGCAGATATAATGAACTGCTTTGCCGCCTGCCAGGGTAGCACAGGCAGTCCACAATGGATAATCTGGTGATGGAATAAGAATTTCGTCTCCATTATCCAATAAAGCGGACATGCTCAAATTGATAAGTTCGCTGACTCCATTTCCTGTATAAATATCATCTACAGAAACGTTTGGAATCTTTTTTAACTGTGCATACTGCATGATTGCTTTTCTGGCAGAGAATAAACCTTTAGCCGGGGAATATCCCTCGCAGTCTATAAGCTGGTCACGCATATCGTAGATAACTTCATCAGGTGTACGGAAACCAAAAGGTGCCGGATTTCCAATATTCAGCTTCAAAACCTGAGTTCCTGCTGCTTCCATCCTGGATGCTTCCTCAACTACCGGTCCTCTTACATCATATAAAACATTGTTCAGTTTTGATGACTTTTTAAACTCCCGCACTGCGCTTTCCTCCGTTTCCTGATTCTCCGGATTTTTTTTCTCCGGAGCTTCTGCTTTCTTTATTATCTTTTCCTTTTGTTCAACATTAACTGTCTTTTCTTTTGTTCTTTCTGTTCTTTTTCCCGCTGTTCGTCCATTTTCGTCCAATAACCAGGACTCTTCTACCTGTAATGTATCCGCAATAAAATGAAGAATCTCTGCTCTGGGAATTGTTTTTCCGCTTAAATACTGGCTTACATGGCTTTTTCCAAGTTTCACACCTTTTTCCTGCGCGCATCTTACAAGGTCTATCTGTTTCATATTTTTATTGTTTAACGCTTCTTTTAATCGATCTGCAAACATATATATCTGTAATCCTTTCAGCATTTATTTTTATTATATCTCAGTATGTAAGTTCAATTTTGTCTTTTATTACTAAATTGAACTTTTTTCTTTTATTTCAAATCAATTGAACAAATTATATCACGTATTCTTTGCAATTACAAGATATTTGTTCAATTTTTTAATGTTTTTATCTAATTGAACACGATGTCCACGTCAGAAAGACAGTCTTCATGAGATATTTTGTACTTATATATAAAAAGCAGGAAAATCATATGATTTTCCTGCTCTCAGCTGCATAAATCAAGCACTCTTCCCACTATATTCTGTATCAATTTTCGTTCTAATTATGTCTGATTTACTGTCACATGTTTAACGTTTTTTATTCTGCATCCGGAACTACAATCTTACCTGCCACAGCACAGGAAGCAGCAGTTCTCGGTGATGCCAGATAAATCTGAACTTTTGATGTTCCCATACGTCCCAGGAAATTACGGTTATTAGTAGCTACTACACGTTCACCGTCTGTCAGAATACCACCTGTACGTCCGCAACACAGTCCACAACCAGGATGTGTAATAATAGCCCCTGCCTCTGCCAGAGTATCCATAATGCCCATTTCTATTGCCAGCCTGTAGATCTTACGGCTTGCAGGAGTTACAATAAGTTTCACAAAATCAGCTACTTTTTTACCTTTCAGTACCTCAGCTGCTGCCTGCAGGTCCTCCAGACGACCATTTGTACAGGATCCGATAAATACCTGATCGATTTCTGTACCTTCCAGTTCACTCACATCCCTGATCTTGTCAACCTGGGACGGGCAGGCCATAACCGGAACGAAATCTTCTGCACGATACGTAACGGTTTTCAGATATTTTGCGTCTTCATCACCTTTCAGACTCTTCTGGAAGTCATTTAATTCGATTTCACAGTATTCAGCAGTCTTTTCATCCGGTGTAAACAGTGCACACTTGGCACCTGCTTCAATTGCCATGTTTGACATGGTCATACGGCTTGCTACAGACATTTTTTCAATAGTGCTGCCTGTGAATTCCAGTGCACGGTAAGTTGCCCCGTCAGCGCCCAGATCACCGATAATTCGAAGGATCACATCCTTTGACATTACATTCTCAGGAAGATCTCCGTCAATAACGATCTTGATCGTTTCCGGAACTTTGATCCACATGGTTCCGGTTCCCAGAATACTTGCCATCTCTGTATATCCGATACCGGAAGAAAATGCCCCTACGCATCCGTATGTGGTAGTATGACTGTCTGTACCGAACACAATGTTTCCAGGTTTCACGTAGCCCGCTTCTGTCATTAACTGATGACAGATTCCATCGCTTCTGTGCACATGTGTCATACCATATTTCTTAGCAAATGCATCACCTGTATGGAAATGTCTTGTATCATCCAGCTGACTTGCAGGTACAAGATGATCATAGATCAGGATTACTTTTTCCGGATTCCAGAGCTTCGTAAAGCCCATCTCCTCGAATTTCTCTGCTACAAAAGGGATAAAGATATCATGGATCATCACTCTGTCCACATTAACAGTAACAATATCACCCGGTTTTACACTTTTTCCCACATTATTTCTGATAATCTTTTCAATAACTGTCTCGCCCATCTGATTCTCCTTTTCCTGTTTAATCCAGACCATTTAATTTACGCATGGCTTTTACTAGACCGCCAGCCTGGATAATACTCATCAGATTCTCAGGCAGGGAAGCAATCGGATATGTTTTTCCATTATAATCCACATGCTCATTCATCACTACTGTCACTTCATCGCCTTCTTTGATGTCATCATGAAGATCCGGCTGTTCAATAAGCAGGAGACCATTATTGATAGAATTGCGGAAGAAGATTCTGGCAAAGGATTTCGCAATCACACACTGAATCCCCAGCGCTTTGATGATCTCCGGTGCCTGCTCTCTGGATGATCCGCAGCCGAAATTCTTTCCGGCTACGATAATATCTCCTTTGGAAATCTTTTCTGCCAGTTCAGGACGTAGTGGACTGAATCCATACTGTTTCATATCATCTATTGTTTTCAGTGCCAGATACTCTGTCGGGATAATGATATCTGTGTCAATATCATCTCCCAGTACCCACACCTTTCCTGTGAATTTTTCCATCGTATTTACCTCGTATTATGTATGTATTCCTTGCATTTTTTATTCAAGCGGATATTCACAATCCGCCTCGCTACGTGACTCATAACCGAATAACTGCTTCGCAGTTTGGTTCGGTAAAATGCCGGTCTTATACCTGGCTGGCCAGCGCGATCTTACCTGCAATAGCAGATGCTGTAACAGTTGCAGCTGATCCCAAATATACTTTGGAACTTGGATGTCCGGCACGACCTTTGAAATTACGTGTACCAGTGCTGATCAAAACTTCGTTTTCACCAATAACGCCCTGGCAGCTTCCCCAACATACACTGCAGTTCGGGTTCATTACAATAGCCCCTGCTTCCATAAAAATGTCAATAAGGCCTTCTTTTAAGGCCTGTCTGTAGATTGTCTGGCTTGCAGGTACAACCAGGAAACGAACGCCCTCTGCTACCTTTTTGCCCTTGATGACTTCAGCGCCCACACGAAGATCTTCGATTCGTCCATTATTACAGGATCCCAGAAATGCTTCGTTAATGGCGATTCCGCAGGTTTCCTCTGCAGGAACTACATTATCTACGAAGTCCGGTTTCGCAACTACCGGGCGGATCTTTGACAGATCAAATGTATATTCACGAGCATATACGGCATCCGGATCACTGTGATATACGGCTTTCGGCTCACGGCCATGCTCTTTCAGATACTCAATGGCTTTCTCATCAGCTTCGAAAATGCCAGTTTTCGCGCCTGCTTCTACAGCCATGTTGCAAAGTGCCATACGGTCACTGATACTGAGTGTTTTCGCGCCTTCTCCAGTGAATTCCATAGCCTGATAGTTGCATCCATTTGCACCAATCTCACCGATAATGGTAAGGATCAGATCTCTGGCATATACACCCTCCGGAAGCTTGCCGATCAGGTTGAATTTCACAGATTCCGGTACCAGAACCCATGAAGTTCCTGTTACCATACCATAAAGGAAATCTGTACATCCAACGCCTGTTCCAAATGCTCCCAGTGCTCCATAAGAACAGGTATGACTGTCTGCGCCGAAGATCAGTTCACCCGGACGGACATAATTCTCGATCATTACCTGATGGCAGACACCTTTGCCTTCCCAGAAATCAATATTGTTTTCCTTTGCAAAGTCTCTCATCTTCTTCTGGGATGCTGCTGTTTTCGGGCTGTCAGATGGTACATTATGATCCACGATAAACACAAGTTTCTTTGTGTCAGCAATGTGTGGATTTTTTAATTTATTACGGTACATATCAACAGTCAGATGGGTGGTTCCGTCATTACTCATAAGACGGTCCAGTTTTACTGTATGGATATCTCCTGGTTTCACACTGTCTACGCCAGCTGCAGCTGCGATAATTTTTTCTGCGATTGTCATTCCCATTTCTTATTTCTCCTCCTCACGGTTCAGAGACGCGATCAGTCCGCCCTGGTTTAAAATCCCCTGCATGTATTCAGGAAGCTTGGTGCAGGAATATGTTTTTCCATTTGCCTCTGCAGTTCCTTCAGACATGTGCAGCACCATAGTATCTCCTGTCTGTACTTCATCTGGAAGATCTTTACAGACAATAGCCGGAAGGCCGATATTAATAGCATTTCTGAAGAAAATACGTGCAAAAGATTTCGCAATAACAGCCTGTACTCCTAATGCTTTCAGAACACCCGGAGCCTGTTCTCTGGAAGATCCGCAGCCGAAGTTCTCTCCACCCACTACAAAATCTCCTGGCTTTACTTTTTTTGCAAAATCCGGGTCCAGAGATTCGAAAGTATGTCCTTTCATTTCATCCAGATTTGGAAGCAGTAAATACTGGGATGCAATGATCTGGTCTGTATCCAGGTCGTTATGAAATTTAAAAATTGTTCCTTTTTCCATAATAAATTTCCTTTCTGTTTCTATTTCAGGTATGCCTCTGCCATCGTCGGAGGATTATCTACTTACAAGATAAAATCACTGATTTCTCAGGCTGATTACAATCTTTTTCTATTTTATCACAAAACAGGTCACATTGAAAATGGATGTTTGCAATAAAATACGCTAAAATCCCTCCAGCAGTGCATATCTATCAGCTCTGCCGGAGGGATCTTTCTCTTTTTTTCTTTTTTACTTTTTTACTTATTTAATTTATTTTTTTACTTTAATTGTGATCACTGCTTTTTTGCCGTCTACGCTTACAGTTATTTTCGCTGTTCCTGCTTTTTTTGCTGTGATCTTTCCGTTCTGATCTACAGACACAACCTTTGTATTGGATGATCTCCATTTTCTCTCAGAAGTTGCTCTCTTCGGCTCAACACTTACGCTGAGGAACTGTACCGCACCTTTCTTTAGTGTAAGGGATTTCTTTGCAAACTTCAGGCTCTTTGCCTTAATTGTGTCTTTCTTTACATTTACTGTGATCTTCTTTGTAAGTTTTCCTGCTTTTACCGTAATAACTGCCTGTCCGGCCTTCTTTGCAGTAATCTTACCTGAAGGACTTACAGTAGCAACGGATTTCTTGCTGGATTTATATGTTACTTTATCTGTAGTATTGGAAGGACTTACAATTGTTCCTATCGTAGCTGTCTTTTTCGCTTTCAGATATATCACAGATGTATTGACTGTCAGATTCTTTGCGGGAACTTTTTTCAGCGGTTTCGGTGTTGGTGTTGCTATTGGCGTTGGCGCTATATTAATTTCAGTATACGGGAATACCATACTTGGTACATTTTCATTCGTTACTGTCTTTACCACATAATTTCCGGGAGTCGCAATATTAAATGTAATCTTTCCCTGTTCATCTGATTTTGAAATTCCATTTACCGTCTCCTGCGTCTCTGTATTTACCAGTGTGACATCATAGCCTTCTGCAGGAACATAATTATTATGTCCCTCTGTTTTGCCTACGTCTGTATTCATATAATAATCGTCTGCTGTAAGAGTAAGCGTGAAATCTTTGTTTTGCTCAGCTTTTACATTACTCTCACTAAACTGCAGATAAGCCGGGTTTTCTTTTGAAGTCGCTGCAAATACAGAAAGCACATCTCCATCTTTCAGAGTGCACATCCTCGGATCATTTCCTACCCATTTTCCATTTATACGGAAACCTACTACATTTTTATAACTCTTCTGTCCAAGAAGCACTCCTGTCCCGGATCCTCTAAGTCCACACATGAGATAGCCAACCGGATTATTCAGATATTCTTCTCCAAACAGTTCTTTATGAATATCTACCATTGCATCAATTACGGCAACTCTATTCTGTGTATCATTTAATTTATCATAATTTCCTTTTTTTGTTCCTGCAATCTCTACACTTTTGGCATCCTGTGCAGTCACTTTCATTGTCATTTTCTGAGGTGCCTGTCCAGGTTCTTTATTTACAAGTACCGTAATTTCGGCAACCTCTGAATTTTCATCCGCATAAATCTGAGCAATAACATTACTCAATGCCGTCCTTGCTGCCTTGTATGTTTCATCCGTACCATTTTCATCTGCCAAAGCAGCTTCTGCTGCCTCTATTGCATTATTCAAAGTGTCCTTTGTTCCGGCAGGCCACTGTCCAGGATTTTCCCCCTCAGTAATCTCGTTATATAATGCCTTTGCAGCTTCAATATCTCCTGCAAGAAGGGCTTTTACTGTCTCATTTGAAAGAACAGCCTCAAGTTCTACATTCAATTCCTTACCGGATGCAGTCCATGGTTTGGAAACTGTTGTTTCTGTATAGTTATCTGCTGTATAAGTATAAGTGTAGTTATACGTTTCCACCATCTCATACACTCCATTTTCTGATGGAGAAACTTCTATTGTATCGCCACCCTTTTTATATGTAACAGATACAATTCTTGGATTTACAGGTTCCTGATGTCCGGATTTTCCACGAATCTTAAAAGTTACCTGATAATGATTCAATGCAGCAATAGTAACCGGGATATTTTCATCCTGAGAAGGTACAATACTTCCTGATCCGGAATGATAATCTTCTGCTTTAGCAGAATAAAAATACCGTACACCGTCCCATAAACTATAACTGCCATCTTCTTCAGGAGTTTCACCTGTTATGGTTAATACAGCTCCCTCTACCGGTTTTCCATCCGGGTCAGCAATGCTGAATGTAATCTTATGTTTGCTGTCAGCTTCCGCTGTAAGAGATAAATTTACAGTTTCATCAAATGCAGCCGTAAAAGTTTGTGATAATACCGCATTGCCTTTTGTTCCTGCTGCAATATAGCCATCTCTGGATGCTGTTACAGTATATTTTTTTCCAGGAATCAGTGTATAACCACTTTCGCCCGGAATTACTGCGTTTTTATTACTGTCAGTCACTGCAATTTCTGCATCTGGAATCAAATCTCCGCTTTTGCTGTTTACGGCCTGAAAAATCACCTGACAGCTATTGCTCTGTGGCTTAATTACAAATGTGTAAGTATGCTCCGCCAGCGCTTCTGCAGTACCGTCATTAATAGCCGCATCTTCCACTGATGGATCATATAATTTCAAAGTTGCTTCAAAAGTCTGTTCCTCTGTTCTTTTTGTCTGATCCAGATAATATGTCTGATTTTTCGCAGGTTCCTGCTTTACTGTACTTTTAAAAGCACTCCAGTCAGAGAAAAACCATCCACTCTTATACTCCTTAACATTTGGTCTGTTCAGTTTAATATTGGAAACTGTATATTTCTTTGGATTATAATAAGATACCGTATATGTATCACCCTGACTCTCTACTCCAGATGTAGACGTAATTTCTGAATCAACATAATTTCTGTACAGATATTTCATTGCTTCTGCTTTATTATCCGGCTTCTGTACTTCGTCGCTTATCTTCTGCACGGAAGAAGCCACAATTTTCGCATAGTGATCTGTCCACACCTTATCAGAGCTTCTACGAGCAGCAATCTCAAAAAGGCTGTCCAGTTTGTCCACAGGAACAGACCAGAAAATATGTTTTGCACCATCTTCAGAAGGTCTGTACGCAATCAGATCCTCTTCCCTGGCATTTTCAGCATCCTGAGCTTCCCCTGTATAAAGTCTGTCATAATCTGTATTTTTCAATGTCATGACAGCATTAATCTGTCCATCCTCCACATATAATATGCAGGCATCTACCGGAAGGCCACTATCTGCACGCACATTGGCTGTATAAGTACCTGTTTCGAGCACATCAGGTACCGGTGTTACTGTAGGAATTGTAGTAAGTTTAATATTAATGGTATAAGTAATATCATGCACCATTGTCATGGCAACCGTGGTTCCTGTAATTTCCATATTCTGATTCAGAACAGCCGGAATTTCAAAAACAGAACCTTCATAAGCAGTTCCTGCAATCGGAAAATATTCATCTTCTCCTACTACTAATTTGGTAAACTTGGAACTGCTAAATACGATTGTTGCATAGATTCTTCCTCTTTCCACTTTTACTTCCGGGCAGGTAATCGTCGTTTTTCCTGAACCACCGGTAAAGGAAAAATTTTCCGGAGTATAAGTTCCATCTTGATACTGATTCTCAGAAACAGCTGCTGCCGAAATTTCTGCTTCTGTCAGAACTTCCTCCTGGGAATCTGTAAACTGCAGATTCTCCTGCAATTCATCAGGCTCTTCTCCACTTGTAAACTCATACTCATTGCTTCCATCGTTTACCAGTGTTTCCTGTGAAAACATACTTTGTTCACTTTCACCGTTTTTTTCATCCGCTGACTCTGTACTACTGTTCTGAATTTCAATTTCACCATCTGAAAATGCATCAGCACCCCAGATTGGTGAAACACTTGTGACTGTCATCGCCCCAGACAAAAACAGCGCCATAAAAACCTTTGACTTTCTCATCGTTCCATTACATTCTCCTGTTCTTTAGGTTTGAAATATACATGCGCTTCATCTGACAGTCTTTTACCTTATATAAAATAAAAGGCTTGTTTTTCACGAAAAAACAAGCCTTTTTATCATATTATATCCTTTTTATTTCTGACATAATAATTAATGAAAAAGCTTTCATCGGAAGCGTCTCATCAGATATTTCCAGCAGGTTTCCTGGCTTACAGATCTTCGCTCTACTGCGCCTTCTCAGACTAATACCAATGGCTTTCTGCAGTATTGCTCCCTGCTTACAGTGACCGGATCGCTCAGGATTTGCACCTGATTCCCTTTTAACCTTTGACAATTTTCTGCAAAGGCACTGAAAACAATGTATTTATCTTTATTTTATCAATTAAATGTCAAAAATCAAGCTCTATTTTATAAAACACAATCCATATCATACCATTTGGTTCCTCCCCATGAGGACCCGGAATCGCCCCTATATGTGTATCCCATTTTTTCATACATTGAAACTTTTCCCTGAACGCAAGTCAGTAAAAGACGTTTTCGGCCCTTTTCTTTCTCACGACGCATATACATATACATTAATTCTCTGGCCAATCCCTGGCCTCTATATTCCGGTAACACATCCAGACCAAGAATCATAATATTTTTCCCTTTAGGATCATACAAAGCTGCATCCATAAAAAATTCGTCTCGAAAGACTTCCTCATCCGTGGAAATCCCATTCAAAAATCCAGCTACTTTTCCCTTATTTTTATCTATTGCTGCCAAAAACAACTCTGGTACAGTTTTTATTCTTTCTCTCATCTGCTGTTCTGTGCAGGCCTCATTAGGTGGAAAGCATACATTCTCAATATAAATCGCCTGTTCTGTTTCTTCCTCTCTGATATTACGAAATTCAAACTTCTCATGAAGTTCCTGATTAATCATATTGTATTTTTTCTGTTCTTCTCTTTTTATCATTTTATGTCCCTCGTCTCTTTTATTTTTGAAACTATATATATCAGCTATTCATACCTCTACAATCCGTTTCTGTACATTTCACTAATCACCGCCTGTGCACGCTCAGATTCTTTCTTTTCTATTATCTGATTCCTATCACTCAGAATTGCCAGCATTTCATCCACCAAATCCTCAATCCTCGGATTTGTATATCTATACAAATACCCCAGCATTCTGGTAGCTGTGTAATCCGTATTCATATTTTTGTATGCAACTTCTGTACAAAATTCTTTCGGATAGCCTTTACTCAGCAAAACTTTGTACAGCTCGTTTGTTCTTTCTGAACTCATAGATGTTTTCCTCGTATACTATTTTGTCTTTTTACTATCTGGGAATTTTTAACCTTGTTCACAGGATTTACAAGGTGTCGTCCACTGCATCTGACGCATCTTCCAGCGCATCCAATGCTTCTGTAAGCATATCCAGAGTTTCATTATCCGCATTTTCCGCTTCATATTCTGCAATTACATCTGCCAGTGTATCTTTTATTTTTCCAATCTGTTTAAGTATATTTTCCAGTTTTTCTCTTTTCTCCGTCTGAGATGTTATATTTACAATTTTGCTCATTGTCTCTACTTTCTCCCTAAATGCTATAATATAAAAACGATTCATAATCCAGCCTTATTGCCGATCATGAATCGCTTTCCGAACGTCCCCGAGAGGATTTGAACCTCCGACCCCTCGCTTAGGAGGCGAGTACTCTATCCAGCTGAGCTACGAGGACACTTAACTTATCGTTGTAATTGTACTATATCTAATTAGGAATTACAAGAGTTTCTTTGTTTTTCTTAATTTGTTTCACGTGAAACATTTTTTGTTTCATATAAGCATTAATGTTTCACGTGAAACATTTAAAAAAACTCTCTGTCCCTAAAACGGCTTGCAACTACATATGCAGCACTTTTTTAGTAGTGTAACTGCCCCTGCAGCCACACAATCCCTTTAAATCTACGTCCAATCTTAGGCTCTCCCAGCAGATCTGCCTCATTAATGCAGACATCAAACTGCATATCATTACACTCCAAAGTAAACTGATAAATTTCTTCACCTGTAATAATATTTTTAAACGACATATAATCAATAATCTCGCCCATGACGCTATACTGATCACATTCAATACCGTGCGGCATAAAGTAAGAGTCTACAATCGTAAAGATATCTTCTGTGACAATTCTCTGAGATATCATGGAATATGTATCCATATCCTCCATGGTAAGACTCTCCATTGCCTCTTCATCCCCATTTCTGGCTGCAGCAATAAGATGGTTTCGATTCTTTGTCAGTTCACGTTCTACCTTTACTGCTTCTTTGTCTTTTTCTACCGGAAAAAGAATTTTCCCTTCCCTCGCCAAGCCGGAGAGGGTTAGTGGCTGGTTGCCGGAAAGACTCTCTCCTTTGCCTCGCTGCTGAAGATATTCTGCAGCATTTTGCAGATAAAATATCAGAGTAACTCCTATTCGCAGATCATCGCAGGCCCCTGCAAAAGATTCCTTGTCAGTGTGTCTTTCAACCACTACACTTTCCTGTGTTGTAATCCCTGTGCCACGAAAAAAAGGAAAATAATAATCCACATGAAACTGATTGTTTTCATCATACTGCCCACATACAGTGATTCCACAATCACATCCATAATTTTTGGAAAACTCAGCAAATATTCCATCCGGATGATTCTCTACCACATATTTTTCATCATACGTTTCAACCACATCCATGATAATCTGCTTTATACTGCTTCTTTTGGTGATCTTAGAAAAACCAACGGCCCTCAGATAACTATGCATAAGAACACCTCCCTGAAAAAGCTCATCTCCCATTAAGCGCGAGTCTTTTTCTCAATCTTTGTCATTCCACCCATATATGGCTGCAGAGCCTTCGGAATGCTTACAGAACCATCTGCATTCAGGTTGTTTTCCAAGAATGCGATCAGCATTCTCGGAGGTGCTACTACTGTATTGTTTAATGTATGAGCAAGATATTTCTTACCGTCTTTTCCATTTACACGAATCTTCAGACGACGCGCCTGTGCATCACCAAGGTTAGAGCAGCTTCCTACCTCAAAGTATTTCTTCTGGCGAGGAGACCACGCTTCTACATCCAGGGATTTTACCTTCAAGTCTGCCAGATCACCGGAACAGCATTCCAAAGTACGTACCGGAATATCCAGAGAACGGAACAAATCAACAGTATTCTGCCATAATTTATCAAACCACATCGGGCTCTCTTCTGGTCTGCATACAACGATCATTTCCTGTTTTTCAAACTGGTGGATACGATATACGCCTCTTTCCTCAAGGCCATGAGCGCCCTTCTCTTTACGGAAGCAAGGAGAATAACTTGTAAGTGTTTTGGGAAGTTCTTCTTCCGGAATGATCTGATCAATAAATTTGCCAATCATAGAATGTTCACTGGTACCAATAAGGTATAAATCTTCCCCTTCAATTTTATACATCATGGCATCCATCTCAGCAAAACTCATAACACCTGTTACAACATTACTTCTGATCATAAATGGTGGAACACAGTAAGTGAATCCTCTGTTGATCATGAAATCACGCGCATAAGAAATCACTGCTGAATGGAGCCTTGCAATATCCCCCATTAAATAATAAAAGCCATTTCCTGCAACACGTCTTGCACTGTCCAGATCAATTCCGTCAAAGCTTTCCATAATATCTGTATGATATGGAACTTCAAAGTCCGGAACTACCGGCTCACCGAATTTCTCAATTTCTACGTTTTCACTGTCATCTTTACCGATTGGTACAGATGGATCAATGATATTCGGAATAACCATCATATCTTTTAAAAGTTCTTCTTCTACTTCTTTTTCTCTTGCAGACAACTCTTCAATACGGCTTCCAGAAGCAGCTACCTGTTTCTTCACTTCTTCCGCTTCTTCTTTTTTGCCCTGTGCCATTAATGCACCGATTTGTTTGGAAGTTTTATTTCTTTCGGCGCGAAGAGCTTCCACTTCCTGTTTAATCTCTCTGTTTTCCTTGTCAAGTTCAAGAACTTTGTCCACTAATTCCAGTTTACTATCCTGAAACTTATTACGGATATTCTGTTTTACAATTTCCGGATTTTCTCTCACAAATTTGATATCTAACATTTTGTTCCTCCTGAATGTTATGTATTATGTCTGCTTTATCTGCAGTACCTGTTAACAGTCTTTTCTATAGTTCTGCTTATATTTTCAACATTCTATAGTTATTTAATTATTATCTCTTTTTCTTTTTTTATACATACAACAATCACTCTTCTATATCACCGAGTCCAAAATTTACCGCTTTCCGAAGTGCTTCCACTTCTTCCTGACTCAACATTACATAGGACTCTCCCTTTACTATTTCCTTCAGATAAAGGAAGCAATTATCACGACTATGCACTGCATTTAAGATCAGTCCTGTATTATCCTTGTCCAGTAGCGCAAGCGCAAAACTTAATTTACCACCCACATCATCAAAAGCATCATATTTTTCTATGCCATATTTACTGAACATTTTATCCAGGTTTTTTTTCAAAAACAGAATATCGTGATCGTGTTCTTCTTTTGCCTCATATAATCTGTCTATCTGGGCGAATTTACGCAGAAATACTTTTTCCAGTGACTGCGCATCACTGCCCTTCATAAACGTCTTATATCTGCGTTCCAAACGACTCAAACGCATATTACAGCTGACACTTCTTACCAGAAGAAAAATAACAAGGATCAGCAATATAATAATTATAATACCCGAATCAATACTCAGGTTTTCAAATATGCCACTCATACGATTATCACTCCTCAACTAATGAATGGACTCAAATAAGTCAATAATTCTTTCAAGTTCATCCCTGGAATAATATTCAATTTCTATTTTCCCTTTATTATTTTTCTTTCTGAGAATCTGAACTTTTGTCCCCATGATACTCTTCATTTTTTCTTCCAGATTTTCATATGCCGCATCTTCTGCTGAATATATCTGTGGTTTTTTCTCTTTAGGCGGAGCTAAAACCGCCTTTACAAGCTTTTCCGTTTCACGGACACTCAGTTTTTCATCAAATACACGTATAGCAAGATTTTCCTGTTTTTCCGGATCCGAAACTGCCAGAATTGCCCGGGCATGACCGGCTGTGATCATCTCATCAATCAGCATTTGCTGTACCTTCGCACTGAGTTTCAACAGACGCATGGAATTCGTAACCGCTGTACGACTTTTCCCAACTCTGTCCGCAATTTCGTCTTGTTTCAGATGGAATTCATCCATCAGGCGCTTATATGCCATCGCTTCCTCAACTGCATTCAAATCTTCCCGCTGAATGTTCTCAATCAAAGATATTTCTACCAGTTCCTGTTCTGTAAATTCTTTTACTATAACAGGAACCTCTTTTAATCCTGCAAGTTTCGCAGCTCTCCAGCGTCGTTCTCCCGCTATTATTTCATAATAGTCCTTTTTATTGGATACAAGCAGCGGTTGTAAGATACCGTACTGTTTAACGGACTCTGATAATTCTAGTAATGCATCTTCATCAAATTGTTTTCTCGGTTGATTCGGATTAGGCTCTACCATTGATATCTTTACCATCATTGGCACTTTTTTCTGGCTTTGTGTTTCCTCTTTTTCTTTTATGCTGCGCCTTTTTACTGCAGGTTCTGATTTTTTCTCAACTTTTACTGTTGACTTTATTGTGGTCTCTCTGCTGGCAGGATTTTTTTCTGGAAACAGTGCATCTAAACCTCTGCCAAGACCATTTTTTCTTCCTGACATCAATCATCCTCCCTGTTAATCACTTCTTCTGCCAGAAGGCGATAACTTTCTGCCCCAGAAGATCTGGAATCATAAAGGGTGATTGGCTGTCCATAACTTGGTGCCTCTGCCAATCTGACATTTCTCGGGATAATTGTTTTATAAATATTCTGATTCAGATTTTCTTTCACATTCTCTACTACTTGCAGAGACAAATTTGTTCTGGCATCATACATAGTAAACACAACGCCCTCCATTTTCAAACGTTTATTCAAACGTTCTTTTACCAGATCAATTGTATGAATAAGCTGTGAAAGTCCCTCCAATGCATAATATTCACATTGAATAGGAACCAAAACAGACGTAGCCGCTGTCAGCGCATTAATTGTCAGCATATTTAATGACGGAGGACAATCCAAAATAATATAGTCATATCTACGTCTAAGTTTATCTGTGATACCTTTCAAAATGAACTCTTTGTTATCAATTCCTACCAATTCGATCTCTGCACCGGAAAGATTAATATTAGATGGAATCAAATCCAGGTTTTCTACAACATCCTTTACAATTGTATCTTTTATCTCTGCTTCACCTAACAGCAATTCATACAGTGTATTTTCTGCTGCATTTTTATCCACACCAAGTCCACTGGTTGTATTTCCCTGCGGATCAATATCAATAGCAAGGACTTTTTTTCCTTTTTCTGCAAGGCAGGCTGAAAGATTGATTGCAGTTGTAGATTTACCTACCCCACCTTTTTGGTTGGCAACTGCTATAATTCTTCCCAACTTCATTCCTCCTTTATGAGGTTTTCATTTTATATTTTATCTATTGACAATATTGCAGATACATTATAACACTTTTATTATCATCACGCTACATAATGTTTCACGTGAAACATAAAAAAACTATTAATTTTTAATCTTATTATTGTATATTTATCACTATCTGACCACAGCAGCTAAGTCCCTTACTCAAATTATAAATTCTATAAATAGTTGCCAATATCTTACGTTGAAGTTTTTATTATAATATGTAGTACCTATATTTTCTTGTAAATTTTAACTTATTGGAATATAATAATATCAGGGACAAAAAGCTGTTCGTGCTTTCACAATAAAGCTTTTGAACTTGGAATCCGTGTCACGAAGAAGTTTTGTGGTTTATGTAGTAATTGTGGATTCCAAGTGTTTAATTTAAGGATTGCGGAAGTTGCTTTATAGCAGAGCAATTCATTATAGATAATAAATTTATCATATTCTTTATATCTGGATGTTCTGAAAAAACCATCCAAAGGAGGCGTAAAATGACTAAACACAAGCACAAAATTATTACTTTTGCTGCTCTTATGACTACTTCAACCGCTGTCATTCACTTTATCAACCGAACTGTCGCCGCTGCTGCTCAGTTCAGACAATTGTTAGGAATTACAAATACTAAAACTTTTGAATGGCGTTTTGGTAATATAAATTATACCAAAAAAGGCAATGGAACCCCTGTATTATTAATTCATGACATGTTACCTGGTGCCTCTGGATATGAATGGAATAAAGTCGAAGAATCCATTGCCGCCGATCATACCGTATATACCATCGATCTTCTTGGATGTGGGCGCTCTGAAAAACCCGGTATCACATATACAAACTTCGTATATGTACAAATGATCTGTGACTTTATACGAGAAGTAATCGGTCAAAAAACCGACATTATCGCAAGTGGTTTTTCGGGTTCATTTGCAGTTATGGCCTGTCATAACGAAAAAGAGCTTTTTAATAAAATCATGCTTATAAATCCGCCAAGCTTATCACGTTTGAAACAAATGCCTTCAAAAAAAGACCGTTTGTTAAAGTTTGCTCTGGAAATGCCGGTTTTTGGAACTTTGGTATATCATATGCTGGTATCTCATGAGAATGTAAATAATATGTTCATTGAAAAAATGTATTTTAATCCTTTCCATGTAGATTCTGTAATGACTGATGCATATTATGAAAGTGCGCACAAAGGTGGTTGTTATGCCAAATATTTATACTCCAGCCTGATCTCCAAGTATATGAACATCAATATCAGTCACGCAGTAAAATCTTTGGATAACAGTATTTATATTGTTGAAGGGGAAGCAGAAACAAACGGTAAATCCATTACAGATGAGTACTGTACTCTCAACCCCGCCATTGAAACTGCTATAATTCCAGAATCCAGGCATATTCCTCACATTGAGAATCCAGAATCTTTTCTTGAGCAAATCAAAATTTTCTTTTGATATTGCATGTTATTCAGGCCAGACAGAAACAAAAATTTTTCTCTTTAATTGTTGTCACCATAACAGATGCAGGAGACTTTCTTGTTTCAGTTAAAACATTCTAACTTAGTTTCGTGTAAGTAATATTTACTGTTAAGCAAAGAATTAGATGTATGACCGAAAATCTCATTATAGTATGAACATTACGAAATAATTTTCCATGATATAACAAAAGGACATTGTTCGATTATCAATCAATTGAACAATGTCCCTTTATTTATTATCTCTAAATTGTTATTCTTTTTGCTATTAACTGATATTATTTTGCATCAGATTGCGCATCTGTTTTATCACCGTTGCTAATCATAGACTCAAGTGCTGTAACCATTTCTTTTACATTCATCTTATTTACCAGATATACTTTTTCTCCCACTACTGCTGCATAATAATTCGTGTCATAGCTATAATAAGAAACCTCTGTCGTATCTCCATCCTCTTCTGTGAAAGCCACTGTTAATTCAGGGGTACTTTCCGGCTTAAATTCTTTTGTCAGTCGTTTCTGAGCTGCCATATTAGTTAGTTTGTTATAAAATGGCGTCAAATCTGCTGCATCCAGTTCTTTTCCATTCAGTTTATAGGTAACTGTTTCCGTATCTTTATCATCATCGTCTTTAGATGTTTCACGTGAAACATTTACTTTATACTCATTTCCTTTATAGGAAACTTTCAGGCTTGCCAGATTATTAAGAGAAATATAGCTTACTGTCATATCCCAGAAGTCTTCATCGCTCTTATCCGTCAGAGCAGACAAGGTATCTTCAGACATAGTGTATACCTGATTACTGTCATTTACCATCACATATCGGTTACTATCATCAGATTCCTTTCCAACAGTGATCACAAGTTGTTTATCAACCATTTTCTTGTTTTCTTCTGCATCATCTGATTTTGTTGTGTCAGATGTATCTGATGAGTCAGCTGATGCATCAGTATCATCTGCGCTCTCGCTTTCAGATGTATCAGTATTGTTTTTCTCGTCAGCATTATCATCCGAAACATCTGCATCGCCTGAATCACCAGAATCGCTTTCCTCTTCCTCCTGATAATCCACTGTAATAACAGAATACGGATCATCCAATCCATATTCACTTTTATCTTCACATTTATAATTCACAAATGAATTATATGCCATACTTCCAAAAGATGAAACCAGAGAACTTACTGTAGCAGAATCTGCCTTTTCATCTTTTGTCTTTTCACCGCTTACAGCCCATGAACTGGTATCTGCATTTTTAGACAGTTCATATGATTTATCACCTGTTACAGAAATCTTGCTGATATTATCTGTATTGGATATAGCCGGGAAATCTTCTCCCTGTGCATAATCATACAGTCCCTTCGCAAACGGCTCAATAATTGATGCTTCCACCATATATACTGTCTTTTTATCATCATCTTTATACACATAATACTGACTGGTAGATGTGTTCTCATCCCCAACATATAATGTTGTAGTTACAGTATCTTCTGATTTCTTGTCTAAAGTATCAGAATCCTCCTTACTGTCACTGTCATTTTTGTCATTGGATCCTTTTGTAACAATTTTTAATGTATTTGACGGTGTATCAAGGCCATACTCTTTAAGATCTTCCACATCATTCAAAACCCTGTCAGATTCAACTGACTCAATAGAAGAAGCTGCATCATCCAGAGTTGTCTGGTTTACCGGAAAATCTTTTTCATCTTTTTTTACCCACTGATCATTATCTTTTTCAAATGTAGTTTCATTTTTATCAATTACAAAGTCAAGAGACTGGATATCATCTGCAGATGCAGAGAAAACAGTTGTTTTTTCTTCAGATTCTTTTTCAGATTCTTTCTGTTCCTGTTTGGCTACGTAGGTTTTTACACCTGCGTAAGCCCCACAGCAAACAACAAGAACAGCAACTGCAATAACCATTTTTACAGTTTTATTCTTCATTTAAGCTTTTCTCCTCTTCATCCAAACTACAAATCCAATAACCAGGAATGCTCCAGGAATCAAAGCAATTGTACAAATCTTCCAAAATGCTGCATCATAATCTGTAATCGTCAGATAAGATACAGATAAACTCTTGGACGGAATGGATACACTGGCACTATCATCTGTGTCAGTCATCCATTTCAGGGATTCCATAATCAGCTTCTCATTTCCACCTGATACCATCTGGTTAACCTGAGATTCCATAAGATTGGAGGTTGAATAATAAACAATCTGAGTTTCTTTATCATTATCCAGACTTTCTGTAATGCTTACACCCAGATCAAATGGTCCATCTGTATCTCCATCTTCTTTTTCCATTGTACCACTGTTCAGATCAGTCTTTGAATATGCCTTATCAGATGTCGTCAGAATGCTGTTAATCTTAACAGTATCACGTACATCATCTGTCTTCCGAATTCCCTGTGCATATGGCGCCAGTACATAATAGCCACCGGATGAAGTTTCAGAGCTTGCATCTGTGCTGTTGATAGTTGGTACCAGATAATACGGCATCTGCATTGCATAACGCTGATTATCTCCTTCAAATACAATGCCTTTTACTCTTTCTACACCATAATTTGCAAGAACAGCATCAAAATTTGGCAGATCTTCTGTTGTATAATCAGAGAAGATCATTGCTTTTCCACCATTTTCAAGGTAAGTAATAATAGCCTTCTTTTCATCATCAGAAATATCTGTAGAAGGAGAATCAATAAAAAGACAATCTGCATCATCTGGAACGCTTCCTTCTGTAAGAAGATTCAGAGATTTGATATCCATATTTGCTTTCTCTATATCTTCTTTAATGGAGGAATCCATATCTTTTTCTCCATGTCCTTCCAATGTATATAATATCGGAAGGTCTTCCGATGTTACATATCCGATAGCACTGGTAATCTGGCCTTCACCATCAAACCCTGTAGTTTGATAACTATAAGTCTGATAATCCATGGTACTCTCATAAATATTGTTATAATCAATTACCTTATTTCTATCTCCGCAAACTACGATCAGACTGTTTGCAGCCAGATCATCACTTGTATACTCTGATACAAATTTAGGATTTACTACCGGATCCTTCTCTTCTACTTTAATATGTTTGGATTCATCCTCATATTTCTTCAACAGATTAGTAATCTTTTCATCCTCTGAACCACTCTGCACAATCTGATAAATAGTTACATCTTTATCCAGATCCTTCAGCATTTTCTTTGTTTCATCACCAATACTATACAACTTCTGGCTGCTGATATCTATCTCCGAATACTTTGAAGGAATAGTGCTGACGATCATATTTATAATAATAACAACGGCAATAAATATCACAGACATTACCATTGCATAGGATCCGTTTTTGATATGCTTTTTACTGATTGTTCCAACCAGTTTCTTTTTGTCAAATTTAGTATAATTTTTTGTTTTTGCTTTTTCTTTCAGTTTCATTCTTTTCACCTCCCTAATTCCAACGTCTCTTCAAGATAGACTGCATTGTAAGGAATAAGCAGACCGCAATTACTGAAAGAAAATAAACGATACCTTTTATATCAAATATGTTGCTTGTAAAATTATCAAAATGTCCGCTGAGGTTAAATATATCAAGCACCTTCTGTATTCCGCCTTCAAATACACTGCTTTTTACAAGATATACAACAACAAGTATAACTTCACCTATCACGCCGATAATCGCAGAGATCAAAACATTTTTGATCATTGTATAAATAATGATTGCTGCTGCCAGGACTAAAAGACCAAATGTTACACATGTGGACATTGATGTTTTTGAGAAAAATGATGAAATTCCATTCATCATATAAAATGCAAATAATAATACAAAAGTAAGAACTGCTGCAATTACCTGACTTTCTGTCAGTGCTGACATAAATACACCAACAGCAATATTTGCGCATCCCAGAAGGAAAAATCCAAGAATTGCTGTATATGCAGGTCCAAAATCTACTGTACCGAATTTAGACATGATCAGTGGATATGTGCATAAAACAAGAATTGGAATTGCATATACAGTTACCAGTGCCAGATATTTGCCTACCACGATATTCCCTACAGATACCGGCGCAGTAAGAAGCAGCTGGTCTGTTTTCTGTTTCCTTTCTTCTGCCAGTACACGCATGGTCAGAATTGGTACTCCGATCAGGAACACAAAGGTTACTGCACTTAATGTAGTTTCAAATTTTGGATATGCTGCTGAAAGCTGATACGCCGAAAAATAAATGCCTGTCAATACAAGAACAAAAAAGATAAACAGGTAACCCACCATAGACGTCAGGTAGCTTTTCAGCTCTCTTTTATAAATGGCTGTCATTATTTTTCTCCCCCTTCCCCGTTATTGTTCTGTTCTTCCGTTTTCACTTCTGTTTCCATATCATGCTGAGATAATTGTTCATTATCTGTTTTTACCACTGCCGGTCGATCAGAAGCGGTCAATTCGAGGAAGATTTCTTCCAGAGATACTTTCTTGGATTTCATTTCATAAATCGGACAGTTAGACTCTGCCATTTTATAAAATACCTTTTCTCTGACATCATTCTGCTCTTCTGTTGTTAATTTTACTCTCCAGAGCTTCTGCTTATCATCGTGTTCAAGTGTCACACTATTAACCCCTTCAATACGCTCCAGAGCTTCCTTAATCTGTTCTTTATTGCCTTTTACAAGCATTTCCAATGTATTGGAGCCTTCCGCAAGCTTTCCTAAATTATCTGGTGTATCGCTTGCCACAAGCTTTCCGTGAGAAATAATCAATACATAGTCACATACCGCACTTACTTCAGACAATATATGCGAACTTAAAATTACAGTATGTTTCTTTTTAAGATTTTTAATCAACGTTCTGATCTCTATGATCTGCTTCGGGTCAAGACCTACAGTTGGTTCATCCAGAATGATCACTTCGGGATAACCCATGATTGCCTCTGCCAGCCCCACTCTCTGGCGGTAACCTTTGGAAAGATTTTTAATCAATCTGTTTCTCATATCAGAAATTTTTACCATGTCCATAACTTCTTCGATCATAGCTGCTTTTTTATCTTTTGGAATTTTTTTCAGATCAGCCACAAATTTCATATATTCCAGAACTGTCATATCAAAATAGAGAGGCGGCTGTTCCGGCAGATATCCTATGCATTTTTTTGCCTCCTCGGGCTCCTCCAGGATATCATGTCCATCAATCTTTACGGTTCCTTCTGTGGATGCAATATATCCTGTTATCATGTTCATAGTAGTAGATTTTCCTGCTCCGTTCGGACCCAGAAATCCATAGATCTTACCCTTCTCAATTTTAAAAGAAAGGTGGTCAACTGCCGTATGGTCACCATATCGTTTGACCAGATTGTTTACTTCAATCAATGTGCTCTCCTCCTTTATATAGATATAGAAAATGCCCTCAGGTGAAACAGAGAATGGGGGAACCCGGGGGCACCTCTATATGTATGAGTTTATGATGAAGTTGTGATAAAATTAGGATAAAAGTGTGATTATTTTGTGATGTTTATGTGTGTAGTAACCATACTATAGTAAAAAGGCTGATTACTTTATTTTTGTAATCAACCTTTTTGCATTTCTTACTTATTTTACAGAATTGTAATTGAAAACAGGTCACGCCAGAGGTGTCTTCAGTGGTGTTCCCGCCTTGCGGGGGTAAGATTTAGGGGTAGAAATTTGTTTGGTTATAGTTACCAGGGAACGGGAAATTTCAGAATCCGGAAGATCAAAATAGGTGATAGATTCAAGTTTACCGCCAAGAATCTTTATGGCCTTTTTAGCCTGATCTGCCTCTTCCTGAACAGTCCCTGATTTATAGGAAACAAAAGTCCCCCCTGTTTTTACGTATGGAAGACAATATTCAGATAAAGTTGCAAGATTTGATACTGCTCTGGAAACACAGAGATCGTATTTCTCACGATATTCTTTGTTTCGTGCATACTCTTCTGCTCTTCCATGAATCGCTTTAATATCGCTCAATCCCAGCAAATCAAAAGTTTCTTCAAGAAAATTCACTCGTTTCTTCAACGAATCAAGCAAACAGGCTTCCAGATGCGGGAATGCTATTTTCAACGGAATCCCCGGGAATCCAGCTCCTGTTCCGATATCTATAATGGTTTTTACTTTTGTCATATCTACTGCTTTTACACAGGATAAACTGTCAAGAAAGTGTTTTGTCAATACTTCCTGAAATTCTGTGATTCCTGTGAGATTCATAACTTTGTTTTTTTCTACCAGATATTCGTAATACTGGATATACTGATCTTTCTGCTTTTGTGCAAGTTCAATTCCAAGTTCTGCACACCCGTTTTCCAGTATGGTCAGATCATATGGCATAGTTCATTCTCCTTTTTTGTCGGATCAGCACCTCTCCTTGTGCTCTTTTTGTTATTGTGTCATTTATTGTACTATTGTATTGTACGGTTTATCTCTCTTTTTGACCTGTTCGTTCGTTTTTAGAGTTTAGTTCAATATGTTCATTTTTGAACTCAAGGTTCATTTTACGTTGTTTTTATTCAGTCCAAAAAGTTTATTTTTTATTTGCCAGATACACCAGAAGTACAGAAATATCCGCCGGAGATACGCCTGAAATCCGGGATGCCTGTCCAATAGATATCGGGCGGTACTCTTCTAACTTCTGTCGTGCTTCTATTCTAAGACTTCCTATTTTTTCATAATCCAGATCCACCGGTATCTTTTTTGCTTCCATTTTTTTGAACTGTTCAACTTGTTTTAACTGTCTCCGGATATATCCATCATATTTGATATTGATATCTACCTGTTCCTTTACATCCCATGGAAGTTCCGGGCGTTCTTTATCCAATGGTGCGATTGCTTCATAAGATAATTCCGGACGGCGGATCAGTTCTGCAAGGCTTGTTCCGGATTTCAATGGTGTGCTGCTATAGCTTTCCAGAAGCGTCTGAACCTCTTTTGTATTACCAATATTCGTATGTTCCACTCTTTGTATTTCCTGCTCAATCAGCTTTTCCTTTGTAATAACTTTCTGATATTCTTCTTCACTGACCAGGCCTACCTGATAACCTTTTTTACGAAGTCTTAAATCTGCATTATCCTGTCTGAGAAGTAACCTGTACTCCGCACGGCTTGTCATCATTCGATATGGTTCATGATTTTCTTTTGTTACCAGATCATCAATCAATACACCGATATACGCCTCTGAACGATCCAGAATCAACTGTTCCTGACCTTTAACTTCCATAGCTGCATTAATACCTGCAATCAGTCCCTGAGCTGCTGCTTCTTCATATCCCGAACTTCCATTAAACTGTCCTCCACTAAACAGCCCTTTGATTTTTTTGAACTCCAATGTTGGATATAACTGTCTTGGGTTGATGCAGTCGTATTCTATTGCATATGCATTTTTAACAATTTTAGCATGTTCAAGTCCTGGCACTGAATGATACATTTCCTCCTGAACATCTTCTGGCAGTGAACTTGACATTCCTCCTATATACATTTCATTTGTATAAAGTCCTTCAGGTTCAATGAACACCTGATGACGTTTTTTGTCTGCAAAACGTACGACTTTATCCTCTATAGATGGACAATAACGCGGTCCTGTACCTTCAATCATACCAGAATATAAAGGGGATCTGTCCAGATTTGCTCTGATAATCTCATGAGTTTTCTCATTGGTATAAGTCAGCCAACAGGATTTCTGTTCAATCTGTACATCCTTCGGATCCGTGGAAAAAGAAAATGGCACTACTGTCTTATCACCAAACTGTTCTTCCATTTTACTGTAATCAATGGTATTTCCAGCAATACGAGCCGGCGTTCCTGTTTTAAAGCGGAACATTTCGACTCCCAGTTCCTTCAGTGAGTCTGTCAGATAATTTGCTGCCTGTAACCCATTAGGACCTGTATAATTGCTTACATCTCCATAAATACATCTTGCCTTTAAGTAAGTCCCTGTACATAAAACAACCGCTTTACAATTATAAATGGCCCCTGAATAAGTCTTTACACCAGTTATCTTTCCATCTTCAACCAGAAGCTTGGTTACTTCTCCCTGTTTAATAGTCAGATTTTCTGTGTTTTCCAGCGTTTTACGCATTTCATTGCTATATGCCTGTTTATCTGCCTGAGCGCGCAATGAATGTACGGCCGGTCCCTTGGAGCAGTTAAGCATTTTAGACTGAATAAAAGTTTTATCAATATTTTTTCCCATTTCTCCGCCAAGTGCATCTAATTCTCTTACCAGATGTCCCTTGGAACTGCCCCCTACATTAGGGTTACATGGCATTAATGCAATACTGTCTACACTGACAGTAAACATGATTGTGTTCAGACCAAGGCGTGCACCTGCAAGTGCCGCCTCGCAGCCTGCATGTCCTGCGCCGACTACGACAATATCATAATCTTCTACTAAATTTTTCATTTTATCTCCTCTTGTTTTACAATATACTCTGTGATCTTAAAAATCGCCGAAGGCGATTTTTTTATTTGCCCATACAGAATTTACTGAATATCTCATTAACCAGATCTTCTCCTACAGATTCCCCGAGTATCTTACCCAGATTTTCATATGCATTCATCAAATCTATGGAGAAAAAATCCTCCGGCATTCCCATTTCAATACTGTTTCTTACCAGATCAAGACTTTTGTCCGCTTCTTCAAGAGCTGCCTTATGACGCGCATTTGTAATATATACTTCATCATTAAAAGAAAGCTCTCCTCCAAAAAACATTTCTTTTATCTTATCCTCAAGTTCTGTAATCCCCTTTTCTTCTTTCGCTGAAATGGGAATTACCGGATGACCGGTCTTTCTCTGTAATTCTTCAAGTGGAATTACCGGTGTCAGATCAGTTTTATTATACAGGATTATGGCCTTTTTTCCACCCAACATTGACATAATATCTTCATCATTCTCATCCAGTGGAACTGAAGAATCCACCACATAAAGGATCAGGTCCGCTTTCTGAGCCATTTTCCTGGCCTTATCCACACCAATCTTCTCTACAATATCTTCTGTTTCACGGATTCCGGCTGTATCTGTAATTTTCAAAGTAATTCCATGAAGAGTAATATATTCTTCCAGAATATCCCTGGTAGTTCCTGCTATATCTGTTACAATAGCACGATTTTCTCCCAGCAAAAGGTTGAGAAGTGATGATTTTCCAGCATTTGGTTTTCCCAGAATAACTGTCTGAATTCCTTCCTGAATGATTTTACCATCTGAAGAACTTTTCAACAGTCTCTTTACTTCCTGCTGTTCTTTATCCACAACTTCCAGGAGCTCCTGGGGATATCCATCCAGACTGATATGCTCCGGATCATCCAGGGCAGATTCTATATAGGCAATATGGTAGATCAGTTTTTCTCTGATATCACGAATTGCCTTCTGAACAGACCCTCTCAGCTGTTCCATGGAACTTTTCAGCGCATAGTCATTCTTTGCCTGAATAACGTCCATAACAGCCTCCGCCTGAGAAAGATCCAGACGCCCGTTCAGGAATGCTCTTTTTGTAAATTCTCCTGGCCCTGCAATCTCTGCACCATTTTTCAGGACTGTTTCCAGTACCCTTTTCATGGCATATACACCACCATGACAGTCGATCTCCACAGTATCCTCTCCTGTAAAAGTTCTGGGTGCCCGCATGATCATAACCAGCACTTCATCTACCAGTTCTTCTCCGTCATAAATATACCCATAATGAATGGTATGAGTAGATACTTCTTTTATTTTTTTCTTCCCGCCTTTTGATCTGTAAATGCGGGAAATCACATCCATGGCATTTTCACCGCTGATACGGACAATTCCAATTCCGGAAGCACTCATGGCTGTGGAAATAGCTGCTATTGTTGTTTCCATCTGTTTTTCCTCCACATATTTCTACAAGTGTAACATTTTTTGCATTAGAGAAACATTACATACCCGGTAATACTTCTATAATACAAAAAATGTTACTCAAGGCAAAAGTGTACACGTTTTTTACGTGTTATTCACGCTTTCACCTAGAATAACATTCTTTTTTCAATTCCGCCAGTCAGACGGATCTTTTATTAATTTCTTTTTAATTTAAC
>CAKRVX010000019.1 GCA_934409175.1 uncultured Blautia sp. | reverse complement strand
GCAGCAGAAGGAAACAAGTTCTCACTTGATTCCAAGGCTCCGAGCATGGAAGATTATCAGGCATTCCTTGACGGCGAAGTTCGTTACAACTCTCTGAAACGTCAGAATCCTGAAAAAGCTGCAAGACTGTTTGCTAAGAACGAAGCAGAAGCTAAAGCAAGATATGAATATCTGCAGAAGCTGATCGCTCTTCATAGCGCAGAATAATCTTCACTTTTGAACGATCGCTAAATATAAATATAATACAGATATAAAGATCTGTTCGTGTCCAGACAGTGCAATCCATATAAGCCGCGGTACTTGAGTACCGTGGCTTTTTTGTTCTTGGGAAATTACTCCGGAATATTTTTACCTGATGGTGCTGCTATGTGCTGGAAATACATGTTTTAAATGCTGTGTTCCGGAATATTTGACAATAACTGGATATTTGTCTATAATCAGTGAGAGTTTTGACGTTTTATAAAATATGGTATTGTGACAGAAAGGAACTGTTATGAGAAGATTTATAACAAAAGACAGCAAAAAAGATTTCTACATTTTATATACGTTAGTATTCGGAATTATAGCCTTTTTTATTTTTTATCAGTTTGAGGGAAATGGAAAATCTCTGGTATGGAGCCATGATGGGATTCCTCAGCATTTGAATGCACTGGCGTATTATGGAAGATATCTAAGGGAGATGCTGCACAGAATTTTTATTGAACATAAATTATCTTTTCCGATGTGGGATATGACCATAGGGTATGGATCAGATATTCTGACTACACTCCATTATTATGTGATCGGTGATCCGCTGACATTGCTGTCCGTATTTGTACCGGCAGATAAAACAGAGATACTGTATGAGATTCTGATTTTTCTGAGAATTTATCTTGCAGGAATTTCCTTCAGCATTTACTGCTTTTATCATAAAAATCCTAAACAGGCCACATTCATTGGAACTTTGATCTATATTTTTGCAGGCTGGACGATCTATGCTGCCATGAAGCATCCATATTTTTCCAATCCTATGATTTATCTTCCCCTGGTTCTAATGGGAATTGATAAGATTTATAAGAAGGAAAAACCATGGCTGTTCATCTGGGCAACTGCGATTTCGGCAATGTCCAATTTTTATTTCTTCTATATGATATGCATTTTTATGTTCCTGTATGCTGCATTTCGTTATTTTGGACTTTTCAGTGAAAGAAGAATAAAAGACATTCTGATCTGGTTTGTAAAGTTTATAGGATACTATGCGGTTGCGCTGATGATGGCTGCAGCAATATTTCTTCCGGTGATTATGACATTATTTGGAACAGAGAGGTTTCAGGTAGAAAATTATATACCATTATTTTATGATAAAATTTATTATGAGAAATATCTGGGCAATCTGATTGGTGAGAATATGATTCAGTGGGGCGTAGCAGGATATTCCGCAGTTGCAATGGCAGGTGTTTTTGTACTTTTATCCAAAAAGAAAAAATATCTGGATCTTAAGCTGGGGTTTGTTATATTAAATGTGTTTCTTCTGATCCCTTTTGCAGGCCATGTACTTAATGGATTTTCTTATGTGTCAAATCGTTGGATTTGGGCATATGGTATGATGATCGCTTACATTTTTGTAAAAGCTTATCCGGAGTTTTTTGCGCTGACAATAAAAGAGAAAAAGAAGATATTTGTGATGGTGATTATTTACTGTGTTCTGGCCTTATTTGCACAGGCTGCAAGAACACAGAGAAATATGGCAGCTGTGATCGTTCTGGTGCTGGCAGTATTTACAGTAACTTCCTATGGTAATATTTTTCAGCAGGGAAAATATCTGTGCGGAATGCTGTGCATTCTTCTGGTTGCCAGTATTATGCTCAGTGTTTCCTATCAGTATTCGTTTGAAAAAGATTATCTGGTTGAATTTGCAGCATCTGATGAGGCTATTGACAAGCTGAAATCAGATACAGATCAGGCAGTAAAAAATACGGGAGATACCACGCTATATCGTTATGACCAGTACGGAACACTTCCTTATGATAATACCTCCATGTATATGGGGACAAACAGTACTGCTTATTATTTCAGTCTGGCGAACAGTAATATCAGTAAGTTTTTTAATGAAATGTACCTGAATACTCCGTGGGAACAGCATTATGAAAATCTGGACAGCAGAACGATTCTGGATTGTCTGGCAGCTGTGAAATATTTTGTGATCAGCGGTGATAATTACAAATATCTTCCATACGGATACAATAAAGAGAAAGGTTCTGCAGGAAGCGGAAAAAATGAATGCAGGGCATATACCAGTGACAGTGCGCTTCCATTGGGGTATACCTATGAAAAATATATTCCTGAATCTGAATATGAGAAAATGGATGTGGTAAAAAAACAGCAGGCATTGCTGGATGGAGTAGTTTTGGAAGACAGTTCTTTGCCAAAGGCATCCACATATTTTGATGATGAAAGTATGGAATACCGTCTGGAAGCAGGAGATGGCTGCAACGTTTCAGAAGGTAAAATCAAGGTTACCAGAGAGGGAGCGCAGCTGAAGCTGGCTTTTAAGGGACTTACAGATTCAGAAACTTATCTGATAGCAGATAATCTGGATTATGACAGCCTTTCTCCAAGAGAATTGGTCAGTAACAACAGTTTCCAAAAAATGACAGAGTATGAGCAGAATAAGATTCTGCATGAAGACAGCCTGTGGCGTTACTGGAAAGAGACAAAAGAAGCGGCAATGACAATTTCATCCAATGATGTGCAGAAACAATTGAAGATTTTTACGGATAAATATAATGCCTACAGTGGGCGACATGATTTTCTATGTAATTTAGGATATTCCGGAAGTGGAAAAAGAACGATCACTATTACATTCCAGAACACGGGTGTATATACTTACGATCAGCTCAGAGTGGTCTGTCAGCCTGTAAAGGGCATTGAAGAAAAAACCGGAAAACTGGGGGAGGAAACTCTTCAGAACATAAAACAGGATACCAATGAGATCACAGGGACGATTACTGTTTCTGATAAAAAAGCATTGGTGCTGGCGGTTCCATACAACGATGGATTTACGGCATATGTAGATGGAAAAAAGACAGAAATTAAAAAGGCAAATACCATGTATATGGCAGTTGAACTTGAAAAAGGAACACACGAGATCCGCCTGGTTTATTGTACACCTTATCTGAAAGTGGGACTGTGTTTGTCTGCACTGGGGATTTTCATTTATTTGTGTCTGCTGGTTCAACACAACTGTTTCCGAAAGAAAAGGAACAAGAAACAGAAAAACTAAATTAAATGGACATTTATACAGTTTGGTGTATAATAGGCAGTAAGTAAAAATTAACAAACGAGGAAAGAACAGCATGAACAGATTATCAGTAGTGCTTCCGGCATATAATGAAGAACTGATGGCAGGAAAAACCTGTCGGGTTCTGAGAGAGGTCCTGACGGAAGCGGAGATTCCTTATGAACTGGTATTGGTCAATGATGGTTCCACAGACCATACATGGGAAGAAATTTTGAAAGCAGGAAAAGAGGATCCGAATGTAACAGGAATCCAGTTTTCCAGAAATTTTGGAAAAGAAGCAGCTGTATTTGCAGGTATGGCTCAGGCAACCGGAGATGTAGTGGCCGTGATGGATTGTGATCTGCAGCATCCCCCACAGACATTGATTGAAATGTACAGGCTTTGGCAGGAAGGCTATGAAGTGATTGAAGGTGTGAAGTCTGACCGTGGTAAAGAAGGCTTCCTGCACAAAAAATGTGCAGGTTTTTTCTACGATATCATGACAAAAGCGACCAGGGTAAATATGAAAGATGCGTCTGATTTTAAAATGATGGACAGAAAAGCTGTAGAGAGCATTCTGTCTATGCCGGAAAGGAATATGTTTTTCAGAGCTACATCTTCCTGGGTGGGCTATAAGACCACCAGCGTTAAATTTGAGGTGCAGGAACGCGAAGCAGGGGAATCCAAATGGTCTCCGTGGTCTCTGATCAAATATGCTTTTACCAATATTGTGGCATTTACTACAGTGCCATTACAGTTTGTTACGGTTGGGGGCGGAATCTGTTTCCTTTGTTCTCTGGCGCTGATGATATACTCTCTGATACAGTATTTCACAGGCCAAGCAGTGGAAGGATATACCACATTGCTTATGGTACTTCTTTTGGTTGGCAGTGCTGTTATGCTCAGCCTGGGTATCATCGGATACTATATTGCGAAAATTTATGAAGAAGTGAAACACAGACCAAGATATATTATTTCCAGAATTGTAAAAGGAGATGAGAATGCTTCTCATCAGATCAGACATGATCGATAAAAACGAAAAGTAAGACTGGGAGATAAAAATGAAACAGTTAATCAGAAAACTATATGAAAATTCGGTAGTTCGTTATGTGTTTTTCGGAGGCTGCACGACAATGGTGAACCTGATCAGTTTTTACGTTCTCAGAAAACTGAAGGTAAATCTGAATGTGGCGAATATCATTTCCATTATATTGGCTATTTTGTTTGCCTATGTCGTAAACTCCAAATATGTATTTCAGGACAAGTGTGAGACACTTGCGGACCATATAAAACCTTTTGGCAAATTTATCAGTGCCCGCCTTACAACTATGGTAATTGAGGTAGGCGGTGTGTGGCTTCTGGTATCCCAGATAGGTATGAAGGATATGCTGGGAAAGTTTCTCACACAATTTATCGTGTTGATATTGAATTACATATTCAGTAAATTTTTTGTATTTACAACAGGAAAAAATAAAAGAGAGGTACCAAGACCATGACATTGGAGGAAACTCTGAGAAAGATAGAACCATTGGATGAAAAGTCTATGAAATATACACAGAAGAGATGGGACAGTATTGCGAAACCGTTGCATTCCCTGGGGAAACTGGAAACTCTTCTGACTCAGATCGCCGGTATTACAGGGAATCCGGAGATCGATTTATCCAAAAGAGCGCTGGTTGCCATGTGTGCGGATAACGGAGTAGTAGAAGAAGGGGTTACACAGACCGGTCAGGAAGTTACAGCTATTGTAGCTGAAAACTTTCTGAAAGGTGATACTACTGTCTGTGTTATGTGCAGACAAAACCATGTAGAGGTAGTACCTGTAGATGTGGGAATGGTAACAGACACAAAGGTACGTACAGATCTGAAAGTGGCAAAGGGAACGAAAAATATGGTTAAGGGGCCGGCCATGACACGGGAAGAGGCGATTCGTGGAATTGAAGCCGGTATTACAGTTGCAGAGGAACTAAAGGAAAAAGGATATAAGATTCTTGCCACTGGTGAAATGGGAATCGGAAATACTACTACAAGCAGTGCGGTGGCGTCTGTTCTGCTGAATCAGCCTGTAGAGGAAATGACAGGAAGAGGTGCAGGACTTACCAGTGAGGGCCTTATGCGAAAAATTGCAGCGATCAAAAAAGCAATCCAGCTGAATAATCCGGATTCATCTGACCCGCTGGATGTTCTTTCCAAGGTTGGAGGATTTGATATTGCAGGAATGACCGGGGTGTTCCTGGGAGGAGCAGCACACCATCTTCCTGTAATCATGGACGGATTTATTTCCTGTGTTGCAGCGCTTCTGGCTGTCCGTCTTTGCCCGCAGACAGCAGACTATATTCTTGCATCTCATGTATCCAAAGAGCCGGCAGCTCATCTGATTTTGAATAAAATGGGAAAAGAAGCAGTTATTCATGCAGATATGTGTCTGGGTGAAGGCACAGGAGCAATCACATTGATTCCGATTCTTGATCTGGCAGCGGAAGTGTATCATTCCATGAGTACTTTCGATGATATTCATGTAGAGCAATATGAGGAGTTAAAGTAATGCTGATACTTGTGACAGGGGGGAGCGGAAGCGGAAAGTCTGCTTTCGCAGAAGACAGAGTTCTTTCTCTGGGAGAGGCAAAAAGGATTTATATTGCTACCATGCATCCTTTTGATGAGGAAAGTAAGAAAAGAGTGAAACGCCATAGGAGCATGCGTAGGGGTAAAGGGTTTGAGACCATAGAATGTTATACAGGATTAAAAGAGGTGGAAATTCCTGCAGACAGTGTTGTCCTTCTCGAATGTATGTCCAATCTGACTGCAAATGAAATGTTTGAAAAACAGGGAGCTCATGAAAAAACAGTTCAGGAAATCCTGAAAGGGGTGGATCGGATCAGAAACCAGGCAAAACATCTGGTGATCGTTACCAACGAGATTTTTTCTGATGCAGCAGTTTTTGATCAGGAAATGAATACTTATCTGGAATATCTGGGACAGATCAATCAGCTGATCGTGCAGAGAGCAGATGAAGCAGTGGAAGTTGTATACGGAATTCCGGTATATATAAAAGGAGGACGGGAAAATGAAATCAATGTGGAATAATTTTAAAGTTGCGTTTGCCATGTTTTCGAAAATTCCCATGCCTGCGGCTGACTGGACAAAGGAGAATATGAAATATATGTTCTGCTTTTTTCCGTTTATCGGTACTGTGATAGGTGCGCTGACTATGCTGGCAGCTTATGGTGGACTACGTCTGGGATTTCAGCCTGGATTTGTGTCTGCGGTTCTGGTGCTGATACCTGTGCTTGTTACAGGGGGAATCCATGTAGATGGATTGCTGGATACTTCTGATGCGTTAAGCTCCTGGCAGGAAAGATCCAGAAGACTGGAAATCCTGAAAGATTCTCATGCAGGAGCATTTGCTGTGATTACGGCTGCAGTATATTTTGTAGCATGGTATGGAGCATACAGTCAGTTATGCGGAACAGAGAATCTGAAAGCGATTGGGATTCTGAGTCTTGGATTTATGGTATCCAGATGTCTTTCCGGAATCGGCGTGATCGTGTTTCCGAAAGCAAAAGCAGATGGAACAGTGGCGGAATTTTCCAGAAATTCTTCAGATATTGTTTCCAGAAATGTTCTTCTTATATATCTGGCAGTCTTGTTTGGCTTTATGGTATGGATTCAGCCTGTATGGGGAATTGCGGCTTTTGCAGGGGCATTATTGAGTTTTGCGTATTATCATCATATGGCCATGAAATATTTTGGTGGAACAACAGGGGACATTTCCGGATTTTTCCTGTGCATCTGCGAAGTAATAATGGCAGTGATCCTGGCAGTTATATCCAATTTGTTTATGAGGTGATGGCTGACGGGAGACAGGGAGGAAATATAAAATGGAAATGATCATTGGTGGTGCCTATCAGGGAAAAAATGAGTATGGCAGGCTGGCCTATCCGGAGATTTCCTGGATAGACGGAGCGTTTGCCACAGAAGAAGATCTGATGAAAGCACAGGGGATTACAAACTTTCATGAATATATTCGAAGAGAACTGAAGGAAGACAGAGAAGTTTCGGAACTTGCGGAAAAGCTGATCAACGGTAATCCGGATATTATCATAGTTTCCCAGGAAGTAGGATATGGAGTGGTGCCTGTGGAAGCCTTTGACAGGAAATACAGAGAGGCTGTGGGGCGTGTGTGTACGAAACTGGCAGCTTACAGCCGAAAGGTAACGCGGGTAATCTGCGGGATTGGAACGGTGATCAAAAATGATTAAAATATGGCTGATCCGTCATGGTAAAACAGAAGGAAACAAGTCCGGAAGATACATAGGTGTGACAGATGAGTCTTTATGTCCGGAGGGAGAAGAATTTCTGAGAAAACTGAATTATCCGGATCCGGAAAGAGTTTACGTAAGTCCGATGAAAAGATGTGTACAGACTGCGCAGATACTTTTCCCTGGAAAAAGACTTCAGATTATAGAAGAACTTTCGGAATGTGATTTCGGAGAGTTTGAAAATAAAAATTATAAAGAACTGGATGGAAATGCTCATTATCAGGCATGGATAGACAGTAACGGAACTTTGCCTTTCCCCGGAGGAGAGAGCAGAGAAGAGTTTAAACGAAGAAACCTGACCGGGTTTGAACGTGCAGTGTCAGGATGTATCAGAGGAAGAATTTCGCAGGCAGCCCTTGTGATCCATGGTGGAACCATTATGAACATTATGGAGGAATATGCAGATATACAGAAGCCTTTTTATGAATGGCATGTGAAAAACGGCGGTGGTTATGAGGTGGAACTGGACGAAGATATGTGGCAGAAAGACCGAAAAGAAATTTATGTGAAAACAGCAGTTATGGAAGGCTGACATGATTATTTGTGTAGACTGTGGCTGTATAAACAGGGAAAAGGTTTTGAATTATTAATATAGGAGGAACAGCGCTGTTCAGGCAGTGGCTGTTCTTTTTTATTTTGTTGAAAGCTAAAAAAAATTAAGAAAACCAAAAACTTTTTGTGATTATCTATTGAAATATTTAAGAAAGTATGTTACAGTGTTAGTATAAAATTCCTAAACATTTAGCAAATAGCAATAGCGAATTGGTAATTTTTGACAAGTAAAAGGAGGAACTATATGCTGGTAATTGGTAATGGAAGAATGATCACACGGGACGCATCCAACCCATTCGCAGAGAATGGTGCTGTAGCAATGGATGGTAACACCATTAGCATGGTGGGGGTAACTGAAGAAGTAAAGAAGGCTTATCCAGATGCCGAGTTTGTTGATGCGAAAGGTGGAATTATCATGCCGGCGTTTATCAATGCCCATGAGCATATTTACAGTTCTTTCGCAAGAGGTTTAAGTATTAACGGATATAATCCACAGGGATTTCTGGACATTCTTGATGGACTGTGGTGGACGGTTGACCGTCATCTGACGCTGGAACAGACGAAGCTTTCTGCATATGCAACTTATATCGATTCCATTAAAAATGGCGTAACAACAGTATTTGATCATCATGCAAGTTTCGGACATATTACAGGTTCGCTTAATGCGATTGAAGAAGCTGCGAGGGATTTAGGAGTGCGTACCTGTCTCTGCTATGAGATTTCTGACCGTGACGGAATGGAAAAATCCAGAGAAGCTGTAATGGAGAATGTAAACTTTATCAAACATGCACTTGCTGATGACAGTGATATGATTGCCGGAATGATGGGCATGCATGCGTCTTTTACTATTTCTGATGAGACAATGGCTCTCTGTAATGAACTGAAACCGGAAGGTGTTGGATATCACATTCATGTGGCAGAAGGTATTTATGATCTTCATCAGTGCCTGAAAGAACATGGTAAACGTATTGTTGACCGCCTTCATGACTGGAATATCCTTGGACCGAAGACTTTACTCGGCCACTGTATTTATGTAAATGAACATGAAATGGATCTGATCAAAGATACAGATACCATGGTCGTACATAATCCGGAATCCAACATGGGTAATGCTTGCGGATGTCCTCCGACCATGAGAATGGTTCATAAGGGAATCGTTACAGGTCTTGGTACAGACGGATATACTCATGACATGATGGAATCCTGGAAAGTTGCAAACGTTCTTCACAAACACAGTCTCTGCGATCCAAATGCAGCATGGGGAGAGGTTCCGCAGATGCTTTTCGAAGGAAATGCAAAGATCGCAAACAGATACTTTAAGAAACCGCTTGGTGTTCTGAAGGAAGGGGCGGCAGCAGACGTAATCGTGATGGATTATGATCCGCTGACACCAATGAATGAGAATAATATTAATGGTCATCTGATGTTTGGCGTAAACGGAAGCATGGTTCAGACTACGGTATGTAATGGAAAAGTTCTTATGAAAGACCGAGAAGTTCTTGTATGCGACGAAGCAAAAGTGATGGCAGACTGTCGTCAGGCTGCAAAAGAACTTGCAGATGATATTAACAGTTAAGAAAATAATGGAGGATCGGATTATGAGTGAAGTCATGACCTGTATGCCCTTTGAACAGTTAATGAACTGGGTATTGGAAGAAAAGAAAACGAAAGGAACTGTATTTGGACAGCACAGAGCCTATGCAGCGGAAACTGGAAAGAAATATAATATTTTTGGAAGAAATCTGGAAACACCCATTGGCCCGGCGGCAGGACCCCACACACAGTTAACACAGAACATTGTAGCTTCTTATTATGCAGGAGCACGTTTCTTTGAACTGAAAACTGTTCAGAAGATGGACGGCGCTGAACTTGCAGCCTGTATTAACAGACCGTGTATCCTTGCAGAGGACGAAGGATATAACTGTGAATGGTCTACAGAGCTTTATATTCCTCAGGCAATGGGTGAATATATCAAAGCATGGTTTATTCTCCATGTGATCGCCAAAGAATTTGGTCTTGGTGCACAGGACGGATTCCAGTTTAATATTTCTGTAGGATATGATCTTGAGGGAATTAAGACTCCGAAGATCGACAGCTTTATCAATAACATGATGGAAGCAAAAGATACAGAAATCTTTAAAGAATGTAAACAGTGGTTATTAGATAATATTGACAGATTTGAGAAAGTTACAAAAGAAGATATCGAAGCAATCCCTTCTAACATCTGTAATTCTGCAACAATCTCTACTCTCCACGGATGCCCTCCAAACGAGATTGAGAGCATTGCAAATCATCTGTTTAAAGAGAAACACCTGAATACGTTTATCAAATGTAACCCGACTCTTCTTGGATATGAATTTGCAAGAAAGACCATGGACGACATGGGATATGATTATATGGTGTTCGGCGACTTTCATTTTAAAGATGATTTACAGTATGAAGATGCAATTCCAATGTTTAAGAGACTGCAGGCACTTGCAGATGAACTGAACCTTGCATTCGGTGTGAAGATTACCAATACATTCCCTGTAGATGTTACAAGAAATGAACTTCCAAGCGAAGAGATGTATATGTCAGGAAAGGCCCTTTTCCCATTATCTATTTCTCTTGCAGCGAAACTTTCCAGAGAATTTGACGGAAAACTCCGTATCGCTTACTCAGGCGGCGCTGATTATTATAACATCGACCGTATCGTTGGATGTGGTGTATGGCCTGTAACAGTGGCAACTACACTTCTGAAACCGGGCGGATACCAGAGATTTACTCAGATGGCAGAGAAAGTAATGGCTGATGGCGTCAAAGAATGGACAGGCATTGATGTAACTGCCCTTGAGCAGTTAGCTGAGGATGCAAAGAAAGACGCGCATCATGTAAAGAGCATCAAACCGCTTCCTAAGAGAAAAACAGATTCAGAAGTTCCGCTTCTTGACTGCTTCTTTGCTCCATGTGAAGAAGGATGTCCAATCCACCAGGATATCACAACTTATGTGAAACTGGCAGGAGACGGAGATTATGCACAGGCATTAAGAGTTATCCTTGAGAAGAACGCACTTCCATTTATCACAGGTACTCTCTGTGCACATAACTGTATGTACAAGTGTACACGTAACTTCTATGAAGAGCCTGTAAATATCCGCAACACCAAGCTGATCGCAGCTCAGAACGGATATGATACTGTGATTAATGAAATTAAAGCAGGCACAGAAGATGGTAAGAAAGTAGCTGTTGTAGGTGCAGGTCCTGCAGGTATTGCTTCTGCATACTTCCTTGCAAGGGCAGGTGCTTCCGTAACCGTATTTGAGAAAGAAGAGAAAGCTGGCGGTGTGATCCGCTATGTGATCCCTGGATTCCGTATTTCTGATGAAACAATCGACAAAGATGTTTCCTTTATCGAGAAGATGGGTGTTGAGATCAAGACTGGTACAGAAATCACATCTGTACAGAAATTAAAGACACAGGGATATGATGCAGTAATCGTTGCAGTAGGTGCGAACAAACCTGGTACTCTGAAACTTGAGAAAGGTGAAACAATCAACGCTCTGAAGTTCTTAAGAGACTTCAAAGCAACAGACGGAAAAGTTGCACTTGGCAAGAACGTAGTTGTTATCGGCGGCGGTAATACTGCCATGGATACAGCAAGAGCAGCCAAACGTACAGAAGGTGTGGAGCACGTTTATCTGGTATACAGAAGAACAAAACGCTATATGCCTGCAGCAGAAGATGAGTTACTGGAAGTTCTGGAAGAGGGCGTAGAGTTCAAAGAACTCCTTTCCCCTGTATCTCTGGAAAACGGCAAACTTCTCTGCAAGAAGATGGAACTTGGCAATATGGATGCTTCCGGACGTGCAAGTGTGACAGAAACAGGCGAAACAGAAGAAGTTCCGGCTGACGCTGTGATCGTTGCAGTTGGTGAGAAAGTTCCGACTGAATTCTACGAAGCAAACAGTATTGCGGTCAATGAACGCGGAAAAGCCCGCATCAATGACAAGACAATGGAGACAAGTGTTGAGGGTGTTTACGTAGCAGGTGACGATGCGAAAGGTGCTGCCACTATCGTAGAAGCAATCCGTGATGCGCAGGTTGCTGTAAAAGCAATCCTTGGACATGACATTGTAAAAGGACAGCCTGCACCTGGAACAGAGGAAGACTGCTACTCCAAGAAAGCAATCCTCAAAGAGAGCAAGGACGCTGCAAACGAAAGTGAACGCTGCCTGACCTGTAACAAGGTATGTGAAAACTGTGTAGATGTATGTCCGAACAGAGCAAACATCTCCATCAAAGTTCCTGGAATGGCAATGAATCAGGTGATTCATGTAGATTACATGTGTAACGAATGCGGTAACTGCAAGAGTTTCTGCCCATATGCAAGCGCACCGTATAAAGATAAATTTACATTATTTGCTTCTGAAGCGGATATGGCAGACAGTACAAACGATGGATTTGTTGTGCTGAATCCTGAGACAAAAGAATGCAAAGTACGTCTGCTGGGACAGACTTCTGACTGTAGGGCAGATGATTCCAAGGATAAGTTATATGAAGGACTTCGCAGACTGATCTGTGCAGTGATCGATGACTATAGCTATCTGATCATGAAATAATTTAATCGAATCAGGTAAGTTACCTGCTTCAATTGCGAATATCCACTTGACGAACAAAGAAACATTAAACGCTGTCCACAGCAAAAAGGCTGTGGACAGTGTTGCATATCAGGCTGAAATGCGGCTGCATATGGGGGAGTATGCGGTATCACAGGCAGACAGAAAGGAAAATCCGGCTGACTGCCCAAAAGGCAGACATGCAAGAAAGAAAGGAGAGTCCAATATGGCAGTATTTACAGTTAATGGACAAAAGGTTGAACCAGCCAGAAATCAAAAACTGCTTCGCTTTTTGAGGGATGAACTTCATCTTACTTCTGTAAAGGATGGCTGCAGTGAGGGAGCGTGTGGAGCCTGTACGGTTATAATAGATGGAAAGACATGTAAAGCGTGTGTACCGGATACGGATTTGCTGGATGGGAGGACAGTGATCACTGTAGAAGGGCTGACTGAATGGGAAAAGAAAGTCTATACGTATGCTTACGGGAAAGCGGGTGCAGTTCAGTGTGGATTCTGCATTCCGGGTATGGTGATGTGTACAAAGGCTCTTCTGGATGTGAATAAAGAGCCGACAGATGATGAGATTAAATATGCGTTGCGCAATAACTATTGCCGTTGTACAGGATATATAAAAATTATGGATGCAGTGAGGCTGGCCGCGAAAGTTTTAAAAGAAGGTGCAATCCCGGATGATCTGGATCCAAACTGGAATCTGGGTCATAGGGTATCCAGAGTTGATGTAGAAGAGAAGGTACTGGGAACTGGAAAATACCCGGATGATTTTTACTTTGACGGAATGTTGTATGGAGCGGCACTCAGGAGCAAATATCCACGTGCCCGGGTACTGGATATTGATATAACAGCTGCAAAGGACCTCTCCGGAGTAGTAGCAGTGGTAACTGCAAAAGATATTCCGGGAGAGAATAAGATTGGGCATCTGAAACATGATCAGTATACACTGATCCCGATAGGCGGTCTGACACATTATCTGGGAGATGCCATTGCAGTGGTAGCCGCCAGGGACAGGGAAACTGCAGAGAAAGCGAAGAAACTGATCAGGGTAAAATATGAAGTTCTGCCTCATGTTCATACGCTAGAAGAAGCAGCCGCAGAAAATGCGCCAAGAGTATTTGATGAAGAAGAAAATAATATCTGCACACATAAGCATATCAGCAGAGGAAATGCAGATGAAGCAATCCGAAATTCCAAATATGTGATCAGCCATCATTTTGAAACTCCATGGACGGAACATGCGTTTCTGGAACCGGAATGTGCAGTATCTTTTTATGATGAAGATGGAGATATATTTATATATTCTACGGATCAGTCTGCTCATCAGACTTTACATGAATGCTCCTTATTGCTGGGGACTGATAAAATAAAAGTGCAGAACGCGCTGGTTGGAGGCGGGTTTGGCGGAAAAGAGGATATGACAGTACAGCATTTCGCAGCACTGCTTACATACGTAACCAAAAAACCGGTTAAGATGAAGCTGTCCAGGGCAGAGTCGCTGTTGGTTCACCCCAAGCGTCATCCGTTCTATATGGATATGACCATGGGATGCGATGAGAATGGCAATATCATGGGAGTAAAAGCGAAAGTAGCATCAGATACAGGTGCATTCGCTTCTCTTGGAGGTCCGGTACTGGAGCGTGCATGTACACATGCGGCAGGACCATATCATTATGAAAACTTTGAAATCGAAGGGACTGCGTATTACACGAATAATCCGCCGGCGGGTGCATTCCGGGGATTTGGTGTTACACAGACCTGCTTTGCCACAGAAACATTGCTTAACATGATGGCTGATAAGGTAGGGATCACTCCGTGGGAAATACGATATCGCAATGCAATCCGGCCGGGTGAAACGCTTCCTAACGGGCAGATTGTAGATGATTCCACCGGTCTTGTAGAAACGTTGGAGGCAGTCAGAGATAAATATGACGCGGCATTAAAACAAGGAAAACCGGTGGGAATCGGGTGTGCTATGAAAAATGCAGGAGTTGGTGTTGGAATTCCGGATACCGGGCGTGTAAAGCTGGTATTTGAAGAAGACCGAAAACTGCATATTTATTCCGGTGCTTCCTGTATCGGTCAGGGACTTGGTACAGTGTTGACCCAGATGGTAGTAACAAATACAGACCTGAAGCATGAAGATATTGTTTATGAAAGAAGTAATACCTGGTTTTCTCCGGACTCAGGTACAACATCAGGTTCCAGACAGACGTTGGTAACAGGGGAAGCCTGCCGCAGAGCCTGCGAGAAAGTGATGGACGACCGTAATGCCGGAAAAACACTGGATGATGTGATCGGTAAGGTTTATTATGCGGAATATCTTGCAAAAACAGATCCGCTGGGTGCAAATGTTCCAAATCCTGTTTCACATGTAGCTTATGGTTATGCAACACAGGTATGTATTCTTGATAAAAAAACAGGCAAAATTGAAGAGATGGTTGCAGCACATGATGTAGGAAAAGCAGTAAATCCGTTATCCTGTGAAGGACAGATTGAGGGAGGCGTTGTAATGTCTATGGGATTTGCTCTGAGAGAACAGTATCCGATTGATGAGAATTGTAAACCAATCGAAAAGTATGGTTCACTTGGTTTATTCCGTGCTCATGAGGTGCCGGAGATAGATGCGATCGTCATTGATAAACCTGGATTAAATGTGGCCTGTGGTGCTATTGGAATTGGTGAAATTACATCCATTCCGACAGCACCGGCTATTGCAGATGCTTACTGCAGAAGAGATGGTGAACGGCGATACAGTCTTCCGTTGAGTGGAACACCATATGAAAGGAAGTGTTGAATATGGCAGTGAAAAAAATTTTTCCATACAGGTCAGCTGTTGTAGCCTGCAACGGAGGCTGCCATGCTGCAAGGGGAGATAACGCCTGTGCGGATGGCTGCACCGGATGTGGTGCCTGTGTCGGCAAGTGTAAGTTCGGGGCTGTTTTTCTGAATGAATATGGTGTGGCTGAGGTGAATGAAGAAAAATGTATTGCCTGTGGTGCCTGTACAAAAGTCTGTCCGCAGAAAGTGATCCATATTCATGAGTGCGCCAATTATATTATAATAAAGTGTTCTAATAAGAAAAAAGGTGCAGAGGCAAAGAAACAGTGCGAGGTCAGCTGCGTCGGATGCGGAATCTGCGAGAAAACCTGTACGGCAGGGGCAGTCAGAGTAATTGATAACTGCGCAGTTATTGAAGAGTCCATGTGCCTGAGCTGTGGAATGTGTGCGGTAAAATGTCCGCGGCATGCTATTTATGATCTGAGAGGAATTTTTACAAAAATAAAATAGAATATTTGAAAAATGATTGAAAATATGCAGTAATGTATGTTACACTGAATCTATTAAAAACTGATATGCCTGATGTCAGAAAACAGGCAGAAGAAAGCAGCATGGTTCGGAGCCGGACATCAGTCCTGAGGGGAACAAAAAAGTACCTTGGACTTGTCTGGCTCTTTTTAAAAAAGTAAAGAAGGTGAAAACATGATTGGAAAGAGTGTTCCAAGAGTAGATGCCTATGATAAGGTAACAGGACGTGCGAAATTTACAGATGATATGGCACCTGCCAATTGTCTGATCGCAAAGGTCTGCCATGCAAAGATTGGCAATGGTATTGTAAAATCAATTGATACCACCAAAGCAGAGGCTCTGGACGGCGTAGTAAAAGTAGTTACTTTTAAAGACGTACCGAATCATTGTTATCCTACACCAGGACATCCCTGGTCGGTAGAGACTGCCCACCAGGATGTGGCGGATCGCAATATCCTTACAGGCAGAGTCCGTTATTATGGGGATGACATTGCAGCGGTAGTGGCGGAGGATGAAATTACAGCCCAGAGAGCAGTGAAATTAATTGAGGTAGAGTATGAAGAATATCCGGTGGAGATTCATCCGCGCAAATCCATGCTGGGAACCAACCCACCGGTCCATGAGGAGAAGAAAGACAATATCCTTGTAGGTTCCAATTATTCCATCGGGGATGTAGAAAGAGGATTAGAGCAGGCTGCAACAGTAGTAAAACGCAGCTATAAAACGCCTATTGTACAACATTGTCATATTGAGAATCCAATTTCCTATGCATACATGGAAAATGGCAGAATCGTAGTAGTAAGTTCTACGCAGATTCCTCACATCGTTCGCCGGGTTATCGGCCAGGCGCTGGGAATTCCATGGGGAAAGATCAGAGTTATCAAACCTTATATAGGCGGAGGTTTCGGAAATAAACAGGATGTACTTTATGAGCCGCTAAACGCATTTCTAACCACACAGGTAGGCGGCAGGCCTGTCAAACTTGATGTAAGCAGAGAAGAGACTTTTGGTAACACAAGAACCCGCCATTCCATTGAATATGATCTGACGGCAGGAGTAGACGAAGAAGGCCATCTTCTTGCGAAGGATATGGTGGCGATTTCTAACCAGGGAGCCTATGCTTCTCATGGACATGCTATCGCAGCTAACGGACTGACTTCCTGGAGACTGCAGTATGCCTGTCCGAACATTCGCGGGAAGGCTTATACTGTATATACCAATACACCGGTAGGGGGAGCCATGCGCGGGTATGGGATTCCGCAGGTATGTTTCGGTATCGAGTGTTTCATGGATGATATTGCGAAAGAAATCGGAATGGACCCTCTGGAATTCAGAAAGAAGAATCTGATCCATGGATATTATGAGGATGCATATCTGAAACCGATTGCTGCAAATACCAATGGTATTTTCGAATGTTTGAAAAAAGGTGCAGAATATATTCACTGGGACGAAAAAAGAAAGGAATATGCCAACCAGACAGGGAAGGTAAGAAGAGGTGTGGGAATGTCACTGTTTTCTTATAAGACAGGCGTATGGCCCATTTCTCTGGAAATTGCCGGAGCAAGAATGACTCTGAATCAGGACGGCAGTGTAGGTCTGATGCTGGGGGCTACTGAGATCGGACAGGGAGCAGATACTGTATTTTCTCAGATGACAGCAGAAGTGTTGAATATGGATATCAGTGATATTCATATTCAGACTGTTCAGGATACAGATGTGACACCGTTTGATACGGGGGCTTACGCATCTCGCCAGTCTTTTGTCACAGGAACAGTGGTGAAAGACTGTGCAGAGCTTCTGAGACAGAAGATTCTGGCCTATGCCAGACAGTTAATGTCGGAAGAGACAAGGAACCTGAGTCTAGACCATGGCTGGATCATGGCTGGAGAGGATCAGGCCATGTCCTTATCAAATCTTGCACTGGAAAGTTATTATAGCCTGACAAACTCTTCGGTGATTACTGCAGAAATTTCTGAACAGGTAAAAAAGAATACGATTGCTACAGGCTGTTGTTTTGCAGAAGTGGAAGTAGATATTGAACTGGGTAAAATAAAGATTCTTCACATTATCAATGTTCATGACAGCGGTAGACTTCTTAACCCGAAGCTTGCAGAAATGCAGGTACATGGCGGCATGTCCATGGGAATGGGTTATGGTCTGTCAGAACAGCTGATCCTGGATGAGAAAACAGGAAGACCTTTAAATGGTACTTTGCTGGATTATAAACTGATGACAATGATGGATACTCCGGATATTAAGGCTGATTTTGTGGAACTGGATGATCCGATCGGACCATTTGGAAATAAAGCGCTGGGTGAACCTCCGGCAATCCCGGGAGCACCTGCGATTCGTAATGCGGTTCTTCATGCCACCGGTGTAGCTTTTAACGAAAATCCTCTGACACCACAGAGACTGATTGATGGTTTTATGAAAGCCGGGCTTATTTAGAGGGGAGGGGATTTTATGTACGATATTGAAAGATATTATCAGGCAGAAAGTGTGGAAGAAGCGGTTCGATTGCTGAAAGAACATCCGAATGCCAGGATTATTTCCGGAGGAAGTGATGTTCTGATCAAAATCAGGGAGGGCAAATTTGCAGGAACTTCGCTGGTGAGTATTCATGGAATCAAGGAGATCAAGGGGGTAAGAATGGCAGAGAATGGCGACATTTATATTGGCGCAGGTACAGCTTTCTCTCATATTACCAATGATGAGATCATAAAGACGTATATTCCGGTGCTTGGAGAAGCTGTGGATCAGGTAGGTGGACCACAGGTGAGAAATATCGGCACCATCGGCGGAAATATCTGTAATGGTGCAGTCAGTGCGGACAGTGCACCAACAGTATTTTCCCTGAATGCCTTGCTTCGTCTGGAAGATGGTAAAGAAGGCCGCCTTGTACCGGTGAAAGATTTCTATCTGGGACCTGGAAGGGTGGATCTGAAACAGGGAGAAATTCTGACCTACGTGATCATCCCTGCAAAAGAATATCAGGGATATCAGGGACATTATATTAAATATTCCATGCGAAACGCCATGGATATTGCAACTATCAGCTGCAGTGTAATAAGTAAAGCAAATCTGGAGGCAGGATTGCTGGAGGATGTGCGCATTACCTTTGGAGTTGCAGCTCCGGTGCCTTATCGGTGTATAAAAGCAGAAGAAGCATTGAAAGGAATGAAGATAGAGGAAAGTCTTTATGAAAAGACTGCACAGTTGATTCGTGAAGAGATCAATCCAAGGGATTCCTGGAGAGCGTCCAAGATGTTTCGCCTTCAGATTGGCGGAGAGATCGCTGCACGGGCATTAAGACGTACCATTGAACTTGCAGGAGGTGACCGTATATGAAGAAGCAGATGCAGCTTGTACGGTGTACAGTAAACGGAAAAGAAATAGAAGAGTATGTGGATGTGAGAGAATCTCTGTTAGATATGCTGCGTAATCGTCTGGGACTTACCTCTGTAAAAAAAGGCTGCGAAGTAGGAGAGTGCGGAGCATGTACAGTGATTATAGATGGAGAAACTATTGATTCCTGTATTTATCTGGCAATCTGGGCAGAAGGCAGAAACATCCGAACTCTGGAGGGACTGGAGAAGAATGGAGAACTTACCAGAATCCAGGAAGCCTTTATTGAGGAGGGCGCGGTACAGTGTGGTTTCTGTACACCGGGATTTATTATGTCAGCGACAGTATTGCTGGAACGGGGAGAAAAACTGTCCAGAGATGCGATACGGAAACATATGGCAGGAAATCTCTGTCGATGTACAGGCTATGAAAATATCGTAAATGCAATAGAAAAAGTAATGGACGAAAATGAGACAGAAAAGGAAAGACAACACAATGGCGAATATGAAAAAAAATACAAATGAATTAGAAAATGTTGTGATCGTAAGAGGAGGGGGAGATCTTGCCAGTGGTACGATCCACAGATTGTACCGTTGTGGTTACCGTTTACTGGTCCTGGAATGTGAGAAACCTACCGCAATCCGAAGGATGGTCTCTTTCTGTGAAGCAGTCTATGACGGGCAGTCATCTGTGGAAGGAGTCCTTTGCAGGAGAATCAGTACCTTGCAGGAATGTGAGATGGCATGGAGAGCAGGAGAAGTACCTCTGATGGTAGATACCACAGGAGAAATCATATGGAAATACAGGCCGGCAGCATTGGTGGATGCGATTCTTGCAAAGAAAAATCTGGGAACAACAAAAGATATGGCAGATCTGACAATTGCCCTGGGACCGGGATTTACGGCAGGAAAAGATGTAGACTATGTAGTTGAAACCATGAGGGGACATAATCTAGCCAGAATTATTTCGGAAGGCGCGGCGCTTCCAAATACAGGAGTTCCAGGAGTGATTGCCGGTTTTGGAAAAGAGCGCGTGATCCATGCGCCTGCAGCAGGAGAAATCCACTGCGTTTCCAGAATTGCTGACATCGTAGAAAAGGGGCAGGTTCTTGCCTGGATTGGAGATACACCTGTCAGAGCTTCTCTTACAGGCGTTCTTCGTGGAATTATCCGTGATGGATTTACAGTTCCGAAAGGAATGAAGATTGCAGATATTGATCCACGAAAAGAGCAAAAGAAAAACTGTTTTACAATTTCCGACAAGGCCCGTTGTATTGCAGGCAGTGTGGTTGAGATTCTGCTTTCAGAAGGAGTGATGCCATATGAAACGTCAGGTGAATTTTTTAGATCTGCTGCAGATTGATTATGAAAAATATCCGGTGATTGCTGTAGTAGGAGGCGGTGGAAAGACCAGTCTGATCTACCGCCTTACAGATGAACTTCTGGACAGAGAGAAGCGTGTGATCATCACTACAACTACACATATGGCGGGAGAGTCAGAGAGACCTTTTGTACGCGGGGGAGATTTAGAGAAAGTAAGAAAAGCTCTGGATGAAGAAGGTTATGTGATCGCTGCGGAATATGAAGAAGAAACAGGTAAATATGCAGCTCTGCCGGAGAAAAAACTGGAGGAACTGAAAACGGTATGTGATGTAATGCTTGTGGAGGCTGACGGAGCAAAACATCATCCGATTAAGATCCCGGAAAAATGGGAACCTGTGATTCCCGATTGTGCAGATATTGTAATCAGTGTGATCGGTCTTGATTGTCTGGGACAACCAATCTGCGAAAGTGCCTATCGTATGGAAAGAACTTCGGAGTTTTTGAAAAAAAATCTGGAAGCACCGGTTACGGAGGAAGATATTATAAAGATTGCAACATCAATCTGTGGTCTGTTTAAAGATGTAGAAGAACGGATTTACAGAGTATATCTGAATAAATCTGACCTTCTTGCAGAAAAAGAACCTGCAGAACATATTATTAAGGAATTGGGGAAGAAAGACACTGTAGCGGTGTACGGAAGCCTGCGGGAGGAATAATGATTTGAAAATTGCAATGGTCATGTTGGCAGCAGGAAACAGTCGGCGTTTTGGAGCAAATAAACTTCTTTATCAAATAGAAGGAAAACCGATGTATCAGCATGTGCTCACAGAACTTCTTCAGGTCAGGAAAGAACTGGAGGTAAACAGAGGCTGGCGGGCAGAGATTACAGTTGTAACTCAGTATGATGTGATTGGAAAAGAGGCAAAGAGACTGGGGCAACAGGTTTTATACAATCTTTGTCCGGAAAAGGGAATTTCCTCTTCGTTGAAGATTGGGCTTAAGGCAAATCTGGATGCAGATGCGGTATTATTTGCAGTATCAGATCAGCCGTGGCTTACGGGAAAAACCATACTTCGGCTGATTCTTGCATGTATGGAAAGTGGGAAAGGAATTGGATGTGTTTCCAGTAACGGACAGATGGGAAATCCATGTATATTTAAAAGTAAGTATTATAATGAACTGATGAAGCTGACTGGAGATACAGGAGGAAAACGGATAATTCGTTCCCATGAGGCGGATGTGATAATCTGCGAAGCAGACAAAAAAGAAATAAAAGATATGGATTATAAAAAAAGTACTGAGAACCAGGCATAATGGTATCTCAGTACTTTTGGGTTAAATTAAAGATGAATCGTGGTTCCTGTTTTTCCCTGAATACCGTCTTTGGCTTTTTCGAGCAGAGTGATCATGGCAGTCCTGCCTGCCTTGGAACCTGCAAAATCAACAGCAGCCTGAACTTTTGGAAGCATAGAACCTGGGGCAAACTGCCCCTCATTAATATATTTCCTGGCATCATCTACGGTCAGGTCATCCAGCCATTGTTCGTTTTCTTTTCCAAAATTAACAGCGACTTTTTCTACAGCTGTAAGAATGATAAGCATATCTGCATCCAATTCTTTAGCCAGAAGGCAGCTGGCAAAGTCTTTGTCAATAACAGCAGATGCACCTTTGAGATGGTGTCCGTTAAGAACAACCGGGATACCACCGCCACCGCAGCAGATAACAATTTTATTGGCATCAACCAGGCTGCTGATCGCATCCTGTTCAACGATTTCTACAGGTTTCGGAGATGCGACCACACGGCGATAACCGCGTCCTGCATCTTCTTTCATGATATGACCGTAAGCTTTTGCCTGATGTTCGGCTTCTTCTTTGGTAAGAAATTTTCCGATTGGTTTGGAGGGATTCTCAAAAGCCGGGTCATTCGGATCTACACGTACCTGAGTAACAACTGTTACAACAGGGGTACGGACGAAACCACGGATACGAAGTTCTTCTCTCAATGCATTCTGCAGATCATAGCCTATATATGCCTGGCTCATAGCGACACAGACAGAGAGAGGCGTATTCGGCTGATTTTCATCTTCTCTGGAAAGAGCGGACATGGCGTTATTGATCATTCCAACCTGTGGACCATTTCCATGGACAACTACAACCTGATGACCTTCCTCGATCAGATCGCATAATGCTTTTGCAGTAGTTTTTACAGCTACCATCTGTTCCGGGAGAGTATTTCCCAGAGCATTGCCACCTAGGGCAATTACAATTCTTTTTCTTGTAAACATTTGTAAAAACCTCCTGATTAAGGGCAAAGAGGGCTGCCGCAATAAACATTGTCTGCTTTCTGCGACAGCCCTGTCAGCTATACACCATAGTAAAAAGTGTTTAATAAATTATTTCATGATTCTTGGAGCTGATTTTACTTCAAGCTTTTTAAGAATATCCTGTGGATTCTCAAATTTGGAGAGCATGATCATAGCGGCAATGATGTATGGTTTGAAACTTGCTTCTTTGTATAACGGGACTCTGTAACGATCGAAAACAGATGCGTCAACTTCGCCCGTCTCACAGCTTACACCCGTGATATCAGCCGGCAGACAGTGCAGATAGAGTGCTTTTCCGTCTTTGGTTGTTTTCATAAGTTCTTCGGTGCATGCCCAGTCTTTGTGCTCTGCATTCTGTGCAAGCAGTTCTTTCTCTAATTTATCAATTCCGTCAAAGTCACCCTCTGCATAAAGATTTGTACGTTTTTCCATAGCTGCAAATGGAGCCCAGCTCTTTGGATAAACGATATCAGCATCTTTGAAAGCTTCAGCCATATTGTTTGTTTTGGTAAAGGAACCGCCTGTAGCTTCAGCGTTTTTCTTGGCAATTTCTTCTACTTCAGGCATTACGTCATATCCTTCCGGATGAGCAAGAACAACGTCCATACCGAAACGTGTCATCAGACCGATTACACCCTGCGGAACAGAGAGGGGTTTGCCATAAGATGGAGAATAAGCCCAGGACATAGCGATTTTTTTGCCTTTCAGATTCTCAACACCGCCAAATTCATGGATGATGTGGAGCATATCTGCCATACATTGTGTTGGATGGTCAACATCGCACTGAAGGTTTACGAGAGTAGGTCTCTGCTCAAGGATACCATCTTTGTTTCCTTCTGTTACAGCATCCATAAATTCTTTCTGGTATGCATGTCCTTTACCAATGTACATATCATCACGGATACCGATTACATCAGCCATGAAAGATACCATGTTTGCTGTTTCACGAACAGTTTCGCCGTGAGCAATCTGAGATTTCTTTTCATCCAGATCCTGTACTTCCAGACCAAGAAGGTTACATGCGGAAGCGAAGGAGAAACGTGTACGTGTGGAGTTGTCACGGAAGATAGAGATTCCAAGACCGCTCTCGAATACTTTTGTGGAGATGTTGTTCTCTCTCATGAAACGGAGAGCATCAGCAACTGTGAAAACAGCTTCCAGTTCATCATCTGTTTTGTCCCATGTCCAGAAGAAATCGTTGTTGTACATTTCTTTGAAGTTTAAGCTGTTTAATTTATCAATGTAATCCTGTAATGTTTTCATAAAATTATTACCTGCTATGCTTTTGATAGCTTATCCTTTCCTGAGTATAAATTATTTATTATTTACAGTATGCAGTTGGAAGAGCAGCGTATACAGCAGCGCATCTTACAAGATCGATCTTCCATGTTTTCTCGTTCGGAGCATGAGCTTGTGCTTCAGCACCAGGTCCAAAGCCGATGCACGGAATGTTGTTACGCCCCATGATTGTAACTCCGTTAGTGGAGAATGTCCATTTGTCTGTCAGAGGACGAGCTTTTCTCATGCTTTCTGTCTCTGCATTTCCGACACGTTCTTCGCCGTACAGTCCTTTGTAAGCCTCTTCCAGAGCCTGTGTTACTTTGTGATCTTTCGGAATTACCCATGTCGGGAAGTAGCATTCAATCGGATATACAAGTTCTGTGTAGGATGGGCGGTTGTATTCATACATGGATACTGTAACGTCATCGCCGTATTTCTTTACAGCCGGGAGAGCACGGATCTCATCCAGGCAGCTTTCCCATGTTTCACCTGCTGTCATACGACGGTCAAGAGAAACAGAGCAGGAGTCAGCTACTGCACAGCGGCTTGGAGATGTGAAGAAGATTTCGGAAGTAGTAACTGTACCACGTCCAAGAAAACGGGCTTCTTCCCATTCCGGGTTGTATTTCTCATCAAGCATTTTTACAAGACCTTTGATTTCTGTAGTATCAGCTGCATCGTTTTCATTTAATGCGCGGATATCCTGAAGAATATCAGCCATTTTGTAAATAGCGTTGTCACCACGTTCCGGAGCAGAACCATGGCAGGAAACACCTTTAACGTCTACGCGGATTTCCATACGTCCACGCTGTCCTCTGTAAATACCGCCGTCTGTTGGCTCTGTGGAAACAACGAATTCAGGACGAACACCATCTTCGTGGATGATATACTGCCAGCAAAGACCATCGCAGTCTTCTTCCTGTACAGTACCTGTTACAAGTACCTGATATTTATCATTTAAAAGACCAAGGTCTTTCATGATCTTAGCGCCGTATACTGCAGAAACGATACCGCCCATCTGGTCGGATGTTCCACGTCCGCCGATTTCTTCCTCTGTTTCGAAACCTTCGTACGGATCAAATTCCCAGTTCTTGATGTTACCGATACCTACAGTATCGATATGGGCATCAAAACCGATCAGAGTTTTTCCTGTTCCCATGTATCCGAGGATATTTCCCATCGGGTCGATCTGAACTTTGTCAAATCCGACTTTTTCCATTTCCTCTTTGATTCTCATGATATGTCCTTTTTCACCGCAGCTCTCGCCAGGGATGCGAACCAGATCACGAAGGAATTTGGTCATATCATCCTTATAACCCATTGCAGCTTCTTTGATTTTTGCGTAATCCATCTTTTTATCCTCCCAATATGTATGTGTGATATGTTATTGCTTATTTATTTGCTTAAAGACTCGTTTGTTCCATATAATCCATCCCATACGATTTCACGGTAACGAACAGGATCAGTGTCACCTTCGGTAGAAAGAACAAGTACTACAGAGTTCTCATCCAACTTCAGAGCTTCTTTTAAGTCTTTGGCATCTTCATCATGGAGAGCAGTGTAGCAGAGACCGAGTGGAACAGAACCGGATTCGCCGGAAACAATATGTGGATCATCTCCCAGTGGATTAGCGTAGATGCGGGTTGCCTTTGCGCTCATCCAGTCAGGACAGGAAGCAAATACGTCTACATGATTCTTAAGAATATCCCATCCGATCGTGTTTCCCTCACCACATGCAAGACCGGCCATAATAGTCTGAAGATCTCCGGTAACATTTACCAGATTACCTGTCTTGGCAACAGCAGAGCGGTACAGACAGTCAGCCGCACTTGCCTCGCAGACAGTCATGATCGGTGGGTTATCTTTATATTTATGAGCAAAGTAACCAACTACAGCACCAGCCAGAGAACCAACACCTGCCTGAACGAATACGTGTGTCGGGCGGTCAATACCCATTTCTTTTAACTGCTGGTCAGCTTCGAGAACCAGTGTTCCATATCCCTGCATGATCCAGGATGGGATTTCTTCATATCCGTCCCATGCGGTATCCTGAACGATGATACCGTGCTCTGTTTTGGCAGCTTCTGCGGCAGCCATTCTTACACAGTCGTCATAATTTACTTCTTCAATTGTAACAGTAGCGCCCTCTTTGGCGATATTGTCAAAACGTGTTTTGGTTGTTCCTTTTGGCATTCTTACAACTGCTTTCTGTCCGAGGCGTTTTGCAGCCCATGCAACTCCACGTCCATGGTTACCGTCTGTAGCAGTAAAGAATGTCGCCTGTCCGAATTCTTCTCTTAATTTATCAGATGAGAGAACATTATATGGCAGCTCGCTGATATCGCGGCCAACTTCCTTTGCAATATAGCGACCCATTGCATAGGAACCTCCAAGTACTTTGAAAGCGTTCAATCCAAAGCGGTAAGATTCATCCTTGCAGAAAATATTTTTTACTCCTAAATATTTTGCAAGGGATGAAAGGTTCTGGAGAGGTGTCACACTGTACTGTGGGAAACTCTTGTGAAACTCATTTGCTTTTTTTACGTTTTCTTCGGACATCAGTTCCAGATGTTTATCATCTGATTTCGGAACTTCGTTTACAGTCCATTTTAATCCTTCTGTCATAAAATGACCTCCCTAAAAATGCTTGTCGATGAATTATTTCTAAAACTATCATATCATAAATTCTGGATTTTGCAATAGAAATATACAAAAATTTTTAGGTATTTCAAAAAAATATTAGATGCATTGTCATACTTATAGAAGTATGCTAAAATATATCAGGAAAAACAGCAGGTTTCCTGAAGAAAAAGGAACCAGGAGAGGAGGGAATACCATGGCGGTATTTCAGGCATTTAAAGCACTGCGCCCTGCACCGGAAAAGGCTGCAGCAGTAGCGGCATTGCCATATGATGTGGTAAACAGAGAGGAAGCGCGTAAGATTGGAGAAAAGAATGCATTGTCTTTTCTTCATGTGGACAGACCGGAAATGGATCTGGATCCGGCAATCGATCTGTACGATGAAAGGGTTTATGACAAAGCAAAACAGAATCTTCAGAACATGGAGAAAGACGGAATTCTTATGCAGGATGAAGTTCCATGTTATTACATCTATGAACTGGTAAGAAAAGGAAGAACTCAGACCGGGATTGTAGGTTGTAGTTCCATTGATGATTATATGAACGGAGTTGTAAAGAAGCATGAGCTTACCAGAGAAGATAAGGAACAGGACAGAATTCATCATGTGGACAGCTGTAATGCAAATACAGGTCCGATTTTTTTATCCTGCAGATATCCGGAAAGTCTGCTTAAATTGATAGACCGGTGGAAAACAGTACATAGAGCAGTGTATGATTTTATGGAAGAAGATGAGATTACACATCGTGTATGGGTTATTGATGATCCAGAGGTGATTACAAAGATCAGCAGGGAGTTTGCAGGAATTGATTCTTTATATATTGCAGACGGCCATCACCGGGCAGCTTCTGCTGTAAAGGTTGGACTGAAAAGAAGAAAGGAAAATCCGGAATATACAGGAAAAGAAGATTTTAATTTCTTCTTATCTGTTGTATTTCCCTATGACCAGCTTTGCATCCTTCCATATAATCGTGTGGTAAAGGATCTCAATGGTCTGACAGTAAAAGCATTTCTGGGAGCTTTGAAATTTAATTTTGAACTGATGCTGATGCCTGGATTTCCATGTAAACCAGTAGAAAAACATTGTATGGGAATGTATGTGGATGGGCAGTGGTATCATCTGAAAGCATGGCCGGATGTATATGAGAAGAAAGATGTAGTAGGCCAGCTGGATGTATCCATTCTGCAGGATAAAGTATTAGGTCCTGTTCTGGGAATTGCAGATCCGCGTACAGATCAGAGAATTTCTTTTGTGGGAGGAAGTCATAAAGCAGCGGAACTGGCGGAAATAGCAGATCAGACAGGTGGTGTGGCATTTGTTATGTATCCTACATCTATGGAGGATCTGATGCAGATTGCAGATGAGGGTAAACTGATGCCGCCGAAATCTACCTGGTTTGAGCCGAAACTCAGAAGTGGACTGTTTATACATAAGTTGTAATCGGCAGAGGTTTTGACCGAATCAGGGAAGTCCTTTGTTTCAATTGCAAATATCCACTTGACTGGTTGTTTACGGAAGCGTTTTCGTTGAACAGCCAGTCATCTGTTACTTTTTAACTGACAGCCGGTAACAGGATTTTGGTTCAGTTTATATTATTTGTGGAAAAAGTGGTTGAAATATTGGTGGACATTTGTTATAATTTACTTCGTTACGGGGTATGGCGTAGCTTGGTAGCGCGCACGGCTGGGGGCCGTGAGGTCGCAGGTTCAAATCCTGTTGCCCCGATTGAGACTGTCGTAAACTCTGACAGTTCAATAAACTGAATATTACAAATGCAGTGATAAGGAATATTACACATGGACCGGAGCACAGAGAACTGCTGGTTGCTGAGAAGCAGTGGAAGGAAATTGTGGAACTCGCCTTTGAGCATCTGCCTGAAATCTTTATAAAAAAGGAGAGTAGACGCAGACGGTGTCCACCGTTATATGGAGAGGATATAAGGATCTTTTAAGATTCCGTATCCCGTGAGTGTATGACGTAGTTCATAAATAAGAGTGGTACCGCGTAAGATGATCGTATCTTTCGTCTCTTGCAGATAAGTCTGTGGGGATGGGAGATTTTTTTATGCAGTTTTTCAGCTGAATGAAATGATATAAAGCCAACCCGTGAGACAAACATAATATTTTATACATATGGAGGAAGAGAAAATGATGAATCCAAGCAAATATCAGAGACAGTATTTCATGCCGCCGGTCAGATGCATGAAATGGGCAGAAAAGGAATATGTAGAGAAGGCACCGATCTGGTGTTCCGTAGATCTTCGTGACGGCAATCAGGCCCTGGTAATTCCTATGAGCCTGGAACAGAAAATTGAATTCTTTAAATTGCTTGTAAAAATTGGCTTCAAGGAAATTGAAGTAGGTTTTCCGGCTGCGTCAGAAACAGAGTATGAGTTCCTGCGTACATTGATCGAACAGGATCTGATTCCACAGGATGTAACAATCCAGGTTCTGACCCAGGCCAGAGAACATATTATCCGTAAAACTTTCGAAGCTGTTAAAGGTGCACCGAAAGCAATCGTACATGTGTACAACTCTACATCTGTAGCGCAGAGAGAACAGGTATTTAAAAAATCCAAAGAAGAAATATTGAAGATTGCAGTGGATGGAGCTGCATTGTTAAAGAAACTTGCAGATGAGACAGAGGGAAATTTCCAGTTTGAATACAGTCCTGAGAGTTTTACAGGTACAGAACCGGAATATGCTCTGGAAGTGTGTAACGCAGTTCTGGATGTATGGCAGCCGACAGCAGACAACAAATGTATCATCAATCTGCCTGTAACTGTACAGCATTCCATGCCGCATGTATATGCAAGTCAGGTAGAATATATGTGTGATAATCTGAAGTATCGTGAAAATGTAGTTGTGTCTCTTCATCCACACAATGACAGAGGCTGTGGCGTTGCTGATTCCGAAATGGGATTACTTGCAGGTGCAGACAGAATTGAGGGTACTTTATTTGGAAACGGTGAACGTACCGGTAATGTAGATATCGTTACACTTGGTATGAATATGTATTCCCAGGGTGTAGATCCGAAACTTGATTTTTCTGACATGCCGCATATCTGTGAAGTATATGAAGAGTGTACCGGAATGAAGGTTGGCGAAAGAAGCCCGTACAGTGGTGCTCTTGTTTTTGCAGCGTTCTCCGGCTCTCATCAGGATGCTATTGCAAAAGGCATGCACTGGAGAGAAGATAAAGATCCGGACCACTGGAATGTGCCATATCTTCCAATTGATCCGAAAGATGTGGGCAGAAATTATGATGCAGATGTTATCCGTATCAACAGTCAGTCCGGTAAAGGTGGTGTCGGATATATTCTTGAAACCAAATTCGGTCTGAACCTTCCGCCGAAAATGCGTGAGGCAATGGGATATGCTACAAAGGCAGTTTCAGATCATAAACATAAAGAACTTCATCCGGACGAAATTTTCAACCTGTTCAAACAGACCTTTGAAAATATCACAGAACCGTACAGCATCAATGAAGTACATTTCCAGCAGAAAGATGGCGGTATTGTAACAAAAGTTACCTCTACTTTCCGTGGAAAGACAATCACTACAGAGGCATCCGGTAACGGACGTCTTGATGCAGTCAGCAATGCACTGAAGAAGGCATATGAGCTGAAATATTCCCTGGAAACATATCAGGAGCATGCGCTGGAACGCAGTTCAAGTTCCAAAGCTATTGCTTATGTCGGTATCAAAAAGCCGGATGGAACCCTTGCCTGGGGTGCAGGCGTAGATGCGGATATCATTCGCGCATCTATTGATGCACTTGTAACAGCGATCAATAACCGTTAGAGTTTTCCGACACGCCCGATTCTTTCCTGCTGTTTTTTGACTTCTGCAGGTCAGGCTAATATCCACAACCCTTATGGTGCTGTATTTAAAAAGGATAATATAGTTTACATAAAATATTTAAAATCAGATACCGGTCAGATTGTCCAGAGGGCTTCCTGACCGGTATCTTTTTGTATTTATAAAAATACAAAAAAGTCTTAATGTACGCGATAAAGTACAATAAAGAAGCAAACTCCGATGAAAAGCTATCAGAATTGTATTTAATTAAAATCATAGATCAAATCAATTGACATAACGTTCATGTTTTCGTATACTGACTGCGTGGACAGAAAAATGTCCTAAAATAGTAGAAATTACATTTTATTATCTCGCTTTAATCTAGTGAGAGATGCGCGGAAATATTTAGAGAAAGAGGTAAACAAATGAAAGATTTCGAACAGTGGAATGGCTTTAAAGGCAACCGTTGGAAAGAAAAAATCGATGTGCGTAACTTTATTGGAATGAACTATACACCATATGATGGAGATGCTTCTTTCCTGGAAGAACCTACAGAAGCTACAAACAAACTGTGGGGCAAACTTCAGGCGCTTCAGAAAGAAGAACGTGCCAAGGGCGGAGTACTTGATATGGAGACAGAGGTAGTTACATCTCTGACAGCATATGGCCCTGGATATATTGATGAAGAGACAAAAGACCTTGAGAAGGTTGTTGGTCTTCAGACAGATAAACCTCTGAAACGTGCTTTCATGCCATACGGCGGAATCAAAATGGCAGAGCAGGCTTGCGAAACTTACGGATACAAAGTAAGCGACAAGATCAAAGATGTTTTCCACAACTATGAATTCAAAACTCATAACCAGGGTGTATTCGATATCTATACACCTGAGATGAAGGCAGCCCGTCACAACAAGATCCTTACAGGTCTTCCGGATACTTACGGACGTGGACGTATCGTTGGTGATTACAGACGTGTGGCTTTGTACGGAATCGACGCTCTGATCGAAGGAAAACAGAAAGATTTCGCAGCATGTGACCGCCAGGGTATGAGACGTTATGACTTCCAGCTTCGTGAAGAGATCGCAGATCAGATCCGTGCTCTGAAAGGCATGAAAGTTATGGCTGAATCTTATGGATATGATATTTCCAAACCAGCGAAGGATGCAAGAGAAGCATTCCAGTGGCTGTACTTCGGATATCTTGCAGCTATCAAGACTCAGAACGGTGCTGCAATGAGTGTTGGACGTATCTCCACATTCCTTGATATCTATATTGAA
>CAKRVX010000018.1 GCA_934409175.1 uncultured Blautia sp. | reverse complement strand
ATGTAAAGAATTTTCGAGAATCGTATGTGTTTCACTGTTTAGTTATCAAGGTTGTCTGTCTTGCGACAGCTTATTTATTTTACCACATCCGTTTTACTTTGTCAAGAACTTTTTTCAAGTTTTTCAAACTTTTTCGAAGTTCCGAAAAGCTTTTCCGTTTTGTGATTGTCGGCTCTGTTCAAGCGACTTGATTACTTTATCATATCTTTTCGAAGTTGTCAAGCACTTTTTTAAATTTCTTTTTTATTTCAGAAATCAATATTAATTGTCTCTGTTTCAGAAACAATTATTTCCGACAGCTCAATTAATATACCACTACTGTTTCTGTATGTCAACAACTTTTTTGAGATTTTTTTATTTTTTTGTAGACAATAGTTTTAGCAGTGTTTATTCTATAGATATGATGTCAGGATCCAACAGTATTTTGCTCCTGACCTGATATTTACGAAAGGAGTTCTCCTATGAAAGCATATGAACGTTTATTATCTTACGTAAGAGTTTTTACACCCAGCAACGAAAACAGTGATACTTCTCCATCTTCCGCATGCCAGTTTGATCTGGCCCGGATACTGGTCAAAGAATTACAGGAGCTTGGAGTCACAGATGCTTCTGTAGATGAATATTGTTATGTATATGGACATATTCCGGCTACCCCGGATTGTATTTCCAATAAGAAACTTGGGTTCATCGCACATATGGACACTGTTTCAGATTTCTGCGATCATGAAGTAACACCGATACTGACCCCGGACTATGATGGACAGGATCTGCCACTGGGAAAAAGCGGCCGGATTCTTTCCCCAAAAATGTTCCCTCATCTTTCTTCCCTGAAAGGCCGGACTCTTATCACCTCCGACGGGACCACCATTCTGGGCGCCGATGACAAAGCCGGTATCGCAGAGATCATGACCATGATCGAACGCCTGAACAGTAATCCCGTCTCTCATGGCCAGATTTCTATCGCTTTTACGCCTGATGAAGAGATCGGTATGGGGCCTGCTCATTTTGATGTAAAGAAATTTGATGCAGATTACGCCTATACCCTGGACGGTGACACAGAAGGTGAGATCCAGTTTGAGAATTTCAATGCTGCCAAAGCAGTAGTAAATTTTACAGGTGTCAATGTTCATCCCGGTTCTTCCAAAAATACTATGGTGAACGCTGCTCTTGTGGCTATGGAGTTTAATTCCATGCTTCCTTCTGCTGATACTCCCAGAGATACCGATGAGTATGAGGGATTTTTCCATCTTTATTCCATGAAAGGCGATGTTTCCAAAGCATCTCTGGAATATATCATCCGGGATCATGATGCTGAGCATTTCCGCTGCCGCAAGGAAACTATGGAGCATATCGCTTCCATTCTGAATGAAAAATGGGGCAACGAAACTGTTTCACTTGCTATTTCAGATCAGTATCGTAATATGAAAGAAATCATCGATACCTGCCCGGAACTGATCGAATATGCCAAAGCAGCCTGCGAAAGCTGTGGAGTCACACCTCTGATCACACCGATCCGCGGCGGCACAGACGGTGCTCAGTTAAGTTTCATGGGACTGCCGTGCCCGAACCTTGGAACAGGCGGTCATGCTTACCACGGTCCATTCGAACATATTACTATAGAAGGAATGGATACAGCTGTAGAAGTAGTGTTTAAGATTGTTGAACTGTTTTATAAATAATATGAAAGAAGAACACAGCCCTTACTTTACGTAAAAGCTGTGTTCTTCTTCTGTTTCTATGGTTTCCATTTCTATATTTTCGATGCAGATAAAGTGCTGCTCATTCAACATCTGAACCATTCTGTCCAGGTCTTCACCGGTACCCTGAGCCTCCATTTCTACACGGTCATCCCAGTTGTTCCTTACCCATCCGGTAACTCCCAGTGAACGGGCGATATAATAGGCTTTATATCGAAATCCCACTCCCTGCACTCTTCCTGAAAACCAGTAATGTCTCCGTATCATCATACGCGAATCACAAAGCCTTCTTTGCGTGCTTTAGCCTGTGGATATTCTGCACTGCGGTATCCAAGTACACAATGGCCTACACCTACGTAATTTTCCGGCACGCCCCACTGTGCTTTTAATCCCTTCCCCTCCGGAGAGTCAAATACTTCACGGGCACGGTGAATCCAGCAGGAATCTACTCCCAGCGAATGCGCTGCGTTCATCAGATTACCCATAACAAGACTTCCGTTCTCCACATAGGTTCCCTGTTCACTGTCTGCAAATACGATGATCACAGTAGGTGCTCCGTAGAACGGATCCGATGTCGTTCCCATTACTGCCGCATTCATATCAGAAAGCTTCTTTACCAGTTCCGGATCCTGTGTTACCACCATCAAAGTTCCCTGTTTTCCCATTCCACTGGGTGCATATTCGCCCGCTTCCAGGATCTGATCAAGAACCTCTGCAGGTACCAGGTCTTTTTTATATCCACGTACACTTCTGCGTTCCAGCAGTGTTTTTAATGTTTCGTTCATGCGTTTATCCTCCTGTGCTCGTTTTTTCTAATTATAACACGCACTCCCGGAAAATGCACGTTACTGTTTGCTTTCCGCCATTCCTTCTTGCCCCTTTTCCTGAACTGAGATATAATACTAGGTAAATTAACTACGAGGTGCAACATAACATGAATAAAAAAGAAATTTCCGAGATCAAGAAACAATTTACCCCGGAAAACTGTTCTATTACAAGAATCTGCGGATGTTACGTAGATGGAGAAAAGAATAAAAAGACAGAATTGAAAGAAGCATTTCTTTCTCTTTCTGAGGAAGAAATGTTTAAATATTTTGAAATTTTCCGCAAATCCCTCTCCGGAACCATCGGTAAAAATCTGATGAATATGGAATTTCCTCTGGACCAGGAAGCAGAGGGAGGAACACAGCATTTTCTTATGAAGCTGCGAGAGAGCAAACTGAAAGACGACACTCTGATTGAGAGTTTTTACGACCGTATCATAGAAACCTATGATTACCCTGAAAATTACTATATCATATTAATCCACGGTGTCTATGATATACCAGGCAAATCTTCTGACGGAGCCGAAATGTTTGATGCTTCTGATGAAATTTATGACCATATCATGTGCTGTATCTGCCCTGTTAAACTATCCAAGGCCGGGCTTTGCTATAATGCAGAAACAAACAGTATTCAGGACCGCATCCGTGACTGGATTGTAGAACTCCCTGATGTGGCATTTCTTTTTCCTCAGTTTAATGACAGAAGCACAGATATCCACGGTGTTCTTTATTATAGCAAAAATACCAATGAACTCCGGGATATTTTCATTGATGAACTTCTGGGATGTACAGCTCCTCTTTCCGCCGGCGGGCAGCGCGATTCCTTTAACGCACTGGTGGAAGATACACTGGGAGATGACTGTAGATACGATACAGTTCTGAACATTCACGAAAAATTAAACGAACTGATAGAATCCCAGAAAGACGAACCAGAGCCTGTCATTCTGACCAAACCCGAAGTAAAGCGTCTCTTCGAGGACTGCGGTGTAGAGGAGGACAAACTTCAGTCTTTCGATGAACAATATGAGATCACTGCCGGTGAAAAATCTTCTCTAGTTGCTTCCAATATCACTAATACACGTCGCTTCGAAATCAAAACTCCTGACGTTGTAATTCATGTAGATCCTGAACGTGCAGATCTGGTGGAGACCAGAATCATTGATGGACGCAAATGTCTGGTAATCCCTATGGAGGATAACGTAGAATTAAACGGAATTCGTGTATATACAGGTGAACACAGCTCTGGCGAGGAGGATAACGTTTATGGCGAATAATACACGTAAGCTTTTATTTTTCGATATAGACGGTACTTTACTGACACCATATCCATGGAAAGTCCCGGAAAGCACACGTCAGGCATTAAAAAAGGCTCATGACAATGGTCATTTTCTTTTCATTAATTCCGGACGTACCTATGCCATGATCTCCAGCATGATCAAGGAGATGAATTTCGATGGATACGTATGCGGCTGCGGAAGCCAGATTTACATGAACGGAGAGCTTCTCTTCTCCAGTTCTAATCCCAACGAGCTGTGCAGAGAAACTGTGGAAAGGCTTCGTCAGTGCCAGATGCCCGCATTCTTCGAACGTCCGGACAAAATCCTGTATGACGGCGCAGCCAGTGCTCTTCCTGATGCCCTTGCTCAGTTAAAAGCTGAGGCCACTGTAGAGGATCTTTCTCTCTACAGCCCGGAAATTTACCACACATTCACTTTTGACAAATTTCTGGCATTTCCAGTTCCAGAAGCAGATACGGAGGCATTCCGTGCATTCGCAGATCAGCATTTCACCTGCTTCGTTCATGAGGATGCAGCCTGGGAGCTGACCCAGAAAGAATACAGTAAAGCCACCGGAATCCAGTTTCTGGCAAATCATCTGGGAGTGTCCGTAAAGGATACTTTCGCATTCGGAGACAGCACCAACGATCTTCCTATGCTGCAGTTTGCCGGAACCAGCATTGCAATGGGCCAGTCGGATCCGAAGATTCTTCCTCATTGCACGTATCAGACCACCAATATAGAGGAAAATGGAATTGCCAATGCATTAAAACATTTTCATCTTATATGATTTTCATATTAAGGACCTTGTCATATGAAATTAATTAATCATAAATTTGATGGAGAAATAACACCTGTGTATTTTTCTCTGGCACTAAAACGATCCTATAATATTTTTATTGTATATTTTGCAGTTTTTATTATCTGTATTGCCGGATTCGGATATCCTCATAACTGCATTCCTGTCTTCCTGTGGCTTACTTTTACAGTTGCAGCCAGATATGGTGTTGATCACCTCTGGGTTCGATGGAATGTCCTTTTTTATGTCATCATCTCAGCTGGATGGATTTCTTATTTTATTTATTATTATGGCTGGAACTGCGGCGGCACTAATTTTATCCTGCCACTTATGCTTATGTCCATGTTTTCTGTATATGATACATTCTTTACCAAAATTGCATTTACTGTATTTTTATTTTTGCTGCGAATGGCTCTGTTTTTTCATTGCCAGACACATCCGATCGTTTACCCGTTGACAGACGAACAGATGCTTGTATTACAGATCGTAAATACAGTACTGTCTTTCGTTATCATGGGCGTAATCTGTATCACCTTCAGCACAAACCTTCAAAAAGCAGAAAAACATTTGCTTCTTTATAATATGGAACTGCGTCAGCAGGCAGGTACAGATCCACTGACTACTTTATATAACAGAAGGCGTATGGAAGAAGTTCTGAAAAACCACATTGCAGCTAATCCTAATGAAAATTTCTGCATTTCCATTGGTGATATCGATTTCTTTAAGTCTGTAAATGACACCTATGGCCATGACTGTGGAGATCTGGTACTCCAGTCCCTTTCAGCTTTGTTTAAAGAAAAAACCATGGGTAAGGGACATGTCTGTCGCTGGGGCGGAGAAGAATTTCTCTTCTTTTTCCCCCGAATGAACCTGGATGAATCCAGTTCACTGATCAATGACATAAAGATGTCTGTCAGCCGACTTCCTATTATCTACAAAGATACAACACTGCAGATTACCATGACCTTTGGTATAGAAGAATATGATTATTCTTCTGACCTTACTCAGCTTATAAAACATGCCGATGAAAAATTATATTATGGGAAAACTCACGGAAGAAATACCGTTATTTTCTAACCGCAGATCATACTTTTTTCAATATAGCAAAACCCACAAAAATGCCGCACGATCATTTTTTCCAATGATCATGCGGCATTTATACTTACTTTTAATTATTTGGCAGCTTCCGTAACTGTTGCTTCCGGTGTCTCGGTAGCTTCTGGCGTTTCGGTAGCCTCTGGTGTTTCAGTAACTTCTGGAGTCGCTGTTGTCTCTGCTTCAGGTACTTCAGTCACTTCTGGAGTTTCTGTTGCCTCCGGTGACGGTGTCGGGGTTGAAGTCGGTGCTGTAAATGTATGACTGTCCGTAATCTTCAGAGTCTTAAGAACTTTCTTAACTTCTTTCACATCAGCTTTATCCAGCCATCCATCCGTTGTCTCTGTATAATAATCACTCTCTTTAGACTTCTGGAGAGACTCTCTCTTGGAAGCTGTAGCATCCTCATCCAAAGTTTTATCAAGTCTTACTACATAATATCCTGTATCTGTTTCAATAATATCAGATGCAACCTCTCCGTCTTTCAGACCACGAAGTACTTTCAGAACCTCTTCAGGATATGCAGAAGAACTGGAATCATCTTCATCCTCATTTTCTTTAACTGTAAAGTTACCCTGTACTGCAGAATAGCTGTCATCTACTGCTTTCGCAATTTCGCTCATATCAGCAGTCGGATCCTCTTTCATTTTATCGAGAATCTCCTGTGCCTGTTCTTTCTTCTTAGTCTTTTCATCATCTGTCATATCCTCACCACTTGTGGAGATACTGACATAAGTAAAAGAAGACTGGTTTGCTTCATCATCCGATACTGTAATATTCCCCTCTGCTACGATTGGATCATAAATCTTTTTCTGAATTGTCTGAAGTTCCAGAAGTGTCTTTACCTGGTCTTCTGTAACACCCAGCTCTTTGATCGTATCTTCACTGTTTGCGGCCATAAATTGTGATGCAGCATCTGCAATGGCTGTTTCCTCATCATCTGTCACTTCTACTTTATAATCAGATGCCTTCTCCTTCAACAGATACATAAGCTCTACCGCTTTCAGACTGCTGTCTACCGCCTGCTCTCCATATGTCTCTCCAGAATCATCCGATGTCTGATCCCAGATATTATCTGCACTTCCCATGAAACTTAAATACATGGCCGTAGTCTGTTCCTGCTGCTGACGCGCATACAGACTTACAATTCCCAGTGGAATATCTGTTCCATCAATCGTTGCCACTGTCTTCGTTCCATCTAATCCCTTACTGCCACAGCCTGTAAGCATTCCTGCTGCCATAATACCAGCCAGTGTCACAACGGCTGTTCTCTTTGCCATTTCTTTCATTTCTTCCTCCATATTTAACTGAATCTGTAACTGTTCAGTATTTTACAATTCCAGACCAAAATCCACTTTCAGTCACTTTTATTAATGATTTTGACCCGTATACTCTTCATCAGTCCGGACATGCCTCCTGACTGTGCTATTATTAGAGTATAAACTTTTTTTCTTCACAGAGCAAGTAATTTCCTAAATATGTGTTTCAATTCACATATTTATCACGATTCTGCCAGATTTTCTAGTTCCTGTGCAAATTCTGTCAGTGCCTGGATCAGATTCCCCTGAGGTTCCAGGATAAATTTCGGCTCCTGCTCATTTTTAAACTGCAGTCCGCGTCTGTATTTCTGCATAAGCGCCGGAATTCCTTCCGGATTTAATTTTGCTTTTTCATACAGAGTAATCCGCACTTCTTTGCCCAGCTGTTTGATCTCTGTTACATATCCCTGGTGCGCGATAGCTTTCAACTTCGCAATCGACAGAAGATTAAGCACTGCCTTACCCGGTTCCCCGAAGCGGTCCAGAAGTTCTTCCAGCATATCATCATAATCCTGCTGGTTCTCAATCCCCGCAATACGTTTATAAATATCCAGTTTCTGAAACTCATTACTGATATAACTGTCCGGAATATACGCATCAATATTCAGATCAATCGAAGTTTCAAAATCCTCCATTGTATGGATTCCTTTTGCTTCTTTGACAGCTTCACTGAGCATCTTGCAGTAAAGATCATATCCCACTGCATTCATATGTCCATGCTGCTGAGCTCCCAGAAGATTTCCGGCACCACGAAGTTCCAGGTCACGCATAGCAATCTTAAATCCGCTTCCCAGATCTGTATATTCCCGGATTGCTGCCAGACGTTTCTCTGCCGTCTCCTTCAACATCATGTTCTGTCTGTACATCAAAAATGCATAAGCAGTCCTGTTGGAACGTCCAATCCTTCCCCTGAGCTGATAAAGCTGTGACAGACCGTATCTGTCTGAATCATGAATAATCATGGTATTTACATTGGAAATATCCAGCCCGGTTTCAATGATAGTAGTAGACACCAGCACATCAATATCTCCATTTACAAAACTGTACATTACATTCTCCAGTTCTCTCTCGCTCATCTGTCCATGAGCAAAATCCACCCGAGCATCCGGAACCAGCTTCGCAATACGCAGCGCCACATCCGCGATATCTGTAACACGATTATACACATAGTAGACCTGTCCTCCTCTGCGAAGCTCACGATTGATAGCTTCACGAACCGTTTCCTCATCATATTCCATAACATAAGTCTGAATCGGCATTCGATCCATGGGCGGTTCTTCCAGAACACTCATATCGCGGATACCAATCAAACTCATGTGCAAAGTACGCGGAATCGGCGTAGCAGTCAGTGTCAGTACATCTACATCTTTTTTCAATTGCTTGATTTTCTCCTTATGCGCCACTCCGAACCGCTGTTCCTCATCTATGATCAACAGCCCCAGATTTTTAAACTGTACATCCTTTGAGAGAATCCTGTGAGTTCCAATGATCACATCCACCTGGCCTTTTTTCAGGTCCTCGATGGCTTTTTTCTGCTGTGCAGGAGTACGAAAACGGCAAAGGAGTTCCACACGAACCGGAAATTCTTTCATTCTCTGAGAAAAAGTATTATAAATCTGCTGTGCCAGAATAGTTGTAGGCGCCAGATATGCCACCTGTCTGCTCTCCTGCACTGCCTTAAATGCAGCTCTCAGTGCTACCTCAGTTTTGCCGTATCCTACATCCCCACAGATCAGACGATCCATGATTTTCGTACTTTCCATGTCTCTTTTGGCATCTTCAATAGCATTCAGCTGATCCTCGGTCTCCTCATAAGGAAACATTTCTTCAAATTCCCTCTGCCATACCGTATCCGGTCCGCATACATATCCTTCTTTTTCTTGACGGGCCGCATAAAGATCTACCAGGTCTTTCGCAATATCCCTGACTGCTCCGCGGACCTTATTCTTGGTCTTATTCCATTCCTGCGTACCAAGCTTATTCAGTTTTGGTGGTTTCGCACTGTCTGCACCGGAATATTTCTGAAGTGAATCCAGCTGAGTTGCCAGAATATACAAATTGCTTCCGCCTTTATATTCAATCTTGATATAATCCTTGACAATCCTGTCTACTTCTATTTTCTCGATTCCACGATAGATTCCCAGCCCATGCTTTTCATGCACTACAAAATCTCCGATAGAAAGTTCTGCGAAATCCTGGATACGTTTACCATTGTAATTCTTTTTCTTCTTCTTTTTTTTCTGTTCCTGACCAAAAATGTCGGATTCTGTCATTACGGCAAATTTAATCAGAGGATATTCAAATCCTTTCTTCGCATGACCGTACACTACCATGATCTCGCCTGGCTGGATTTCCCTGTCATAGTCCTGACCATAAAAAGCACTAAGCCCCTGCTCACAAAGATCCTTAGCCAGCCGTTCTGCCCTGGTTCGCGAACCAGAAAGTAAGGCTATACGATATCCCTGCTTCTTATACTGCAAAAGATCCTTTACCAGAAGTTCGAAACTGCTGTTATAAGAGCTCACGGACTTTACTTCCAGATAAAATTTGTCGCGGATCTTCCAGCCTGACTGTCTGGGTTCCAGAGCACAGACCGAGATACAATTCCATTTATTCAGTTTCTTCTGAAGCTCTTCAAAGGAACAGATCCACTTATCGGGCAGATTCTGTTCTCCCTTTGCCTCCCTGTGCTGTCTGCTCTGCCGATATTCTTCTTCTACAGCCTCACCTTTCTCTGACAGATGATTGGGCTCATCCAGAAAAACCATTGTACTCTCCTGTGGAAAATAATCCAGAAAAGGAACCATTCCTTTTTCACCTGTATATTCTGCTGCCGGATAGATTGTGATCTCATCCAGATTCTCCAACGAACGCTGACTTTCCGCATCAAAGCTTCTGATAGAATCGATCTCGTCACCCCACAGTTCAATCCTCCATGGATTTTCCTCTGTCAGACAGTAGACATCTATGATTCCTCCCCTGATTGAAAACTGTCCGGGCATTTCTACCTGCCCTACACGTTCGTAACCCAAACTTACCAGATCATCCTTAAGTTTATCGATATCCACAGCGCTGTCACTCTGATAATGAATCAGTTTTCCACGGATATTTTCCAGAGGTTCCAGGTAATCCATACATCCGTCAATGCTGGTAACTACTGTCAGCTCTTTTTCCTCCAGCAGTGCCTTGATAACTTTCATTCTCTGCCGAATCAGAAGATTCCCATAAATATCTGCCTGAAAAAAAAGCAGATCTTTGGCTGGATACAAATATACTTTTTTATCATAAAAACGGTAATCTTCATAAATTTCCCTGGCTCTGCGCTCATCCTCCGCCAGGATCAGACGATGGGATACAATGCGGCTGAGTCCAAAGATCAGATGGGATTTCTGAGATTCCAGGCACCCTGAAACCTGGAGAATTCCTTTATTATTTTTACTTTTTTCACATATCTGTTCAAATTCTGCAAGTCCCTGCAGTGGTATTAAAAAACCTTTCATATCAACCTCTCTGATATCAATACTCCCCCTCGGGATCTATCTGTAAACAGCAACGAAAAGCGGTATCTGTTTCAACATAATGTCTCATGACAGCTACCGCTTCTTTTACCTGCATGTATTATTTCTGTACAGGCACTTTTCTGTTGTATTCGTTCATGGCTGCATCTGCGCCTTGTGAAATCATGATATCCACAGCTTTCGCTGCTTTTTCAATAGCTCCATCCACAAGTTTACGATCTTCTGTGGAAAATCTGCCAAGTACATGATCTGCCAGATCCCATCCCTTTGGCTTAGCACCTACGCCAACTTTGATACGCAGGAATTTCTCAGTTCCAAGCTGGCGGATGATATCCTTAATTCCATTATGTCCGCCTGCGCTTCCCTGCTTACGGATACGAAGCTGACCCGGATCCAGATCAATATCATCATAAATCACAATCAGTTCCGTCTCAGGATCAATCTTGAAATAATCTGCCATTGCTCTGACAGGACCGCCGCTTAAATTCATGAAGGACAGAGGTTTCATAAGAATAACCTTCTCTCCGCCGATCATGGTCTTACCATACATGGCGTTGAACTTTACGCCGCCCTGGGGAACCTTGTATTCCTCTACCAGATAATCTATTGTGTCGAAACCCATATTATGGCGGGTTGCTTCATACTGCTTCCCGGGATTTCCCAAACCTACTATTAAATACATATCGTCTCTCCGTCCACTGCTGCCGCCGGCAATCAGTTAAAGTATACCATTTCTTCTTTCAGTGGCTCGCATGGTTTCGCAGCACTTGCATAAAGCACAATGCCCTCTCCCTGATACTCAGTGCGATTCTCAAATGCTACTTTTGCAGTAATCTCCACCCAGCTTCCTTCTTTTATATGCGGTGCGTCATCGCTTCTGCATACATATCCCAGGAAGGTAGTATCGTCTGCACAGCAGGTCATCGCCACACGACCTGGAACAAAAAATTTACTTCCCATTCCACGCGGTTTCATGACACGGCCCTTGAAACGTACGATCTTACCCACATAGTTATCAGGATTATCCATCGCATCCACAAACCAGATTCCATAATCTTCCGGTGGGATTTCAATAATCGGGGCATTGATATCAAATGGCATCTCATCCTGAAAAATATCATCCAGTTCGCCTTCTTCATCCTCAAAGATAACTTCCGCACTCTGGTTTGCAACTTTAATCCCTCTACGATATGCAGGAAGAGGATCTCCCTCTTTACAGCGGTTAAAAACTACCATATCTGTATTTTTTATCATGTCCATAAACTGAGATTTCATATTTGCCATATAAACCTGGTAAGTGGTTGCATCTACACAGGTAATCTGCTGCTCAATTCCCCATCCTTCCGGAAGTTCCATCTGTTCAAATTTGCTTACCAGCCACATTCCGTTATACTCAATGACTACACGCTCCGGCTGATGGATGATATCCATTGCAGCCAGACGTTCTGGAGTCAGGTCTTCCTCGTCCTCGATCACCTCTACAACTGTGTTTGCGAGTTTCAGTTTATCCATATCATATTCTTCTTCGCCTTCTTCGCAAAGAATGAGCAGAGTTTTTCCGTCAATGGAAAAATAATCTTGCTGTAATGTAAAATCCAGGAAAGTAGTCTTTCCGCTTTCCAGGAAACCGGTTATCAAATAAATGGGAACTCTGATATCATCCATAACTTTTCATTCCTTTATATTTATGTTTATTCTTATTCTGCCAGTCCGAAAAGCTCTGCCAGTTTATCTTCTTTCAACTTGGAACCTATCACACACAGACGTCCTGTATATTCCGGAGCACCTTCACGAATTTCTGTTTCTTCCGGAACCATGTCAAAGTAGATCCATGTTCCGTCTTCTGCAGGAAGCATACCTTTTGCACGAAGAATGATTCCATAATCTTCAGAAGCAGAAAGAGCTTCCAGCTTCTTCTCCAGATCTTCTCTTGTATATTTCTTAATCGTCTCACGTCCCCAGCTTGTGAACACCTCATCTGCGTGATGGTGGTGATGATCATGGTGATCATGTCCGCAGCCGCATTCATGGTCGTGATCATGATGATGTTCATGTTCTTCGTGATCGTGATCATGGTGATGCTCTCCATGCTCATGTACATGTCCGCATTCCGGGCAAACCTCTTCTTCTGCCATAAGTTCGTCTGCCAGAGATACAGGTTTCTCCATAACTTCCAGAATTTTCTTTCCATCCAGTTTGTCAATCGGAGTGGTGATGATCGCTGCTTTCTCATTCATGCCACGGAGAAGTTCCATTGCCTGCTGTGCTTTTTTCTCATCCACAATATCTGTACGGCTCATAATGATAGCTCCGGCATATTCTACCTGATTATCAAAGAACTCGCCAAAGTTTCTCATATACATTTTGCATTTCTTTGCATCTACTACAGTTGTATAACTGTTCAGTACAATATCAACATCTCCCTGAACGCCCTGCACAGCTTTAATAACATCAGAAAGTTTACCTACCCCTGATGGTTCAATCAGAATTCTGTCCGGATGATACTTGTCTACAACTTCTTTCAAAGAAGTACCGAAATCGCCAACCAGAGAGCAGCAGATACATCCGGAATTCATTTCACGGATTTCAATTCCTGCCTCTTTCAGGAAACCGCCATCAATACCAATCTCACCAAATTCATTCTCGATCAGTACAACCTGTTCATCACCAAATGCCTCTTTCAGAAGTTTCTTGATCAGTGTAGTTTTACCCGCACCTAAAAATCCAGAAATAATATCAATTTTTGTTGCCATAATCTATTTCTCCTTTTTCTCTACGTCAAATAAGGGGACATGACTATATCATGCCCCCCAATATATTTCTATAATCAACCGTTGATCATGAAGCTCATTAATTTATCGATGTCTTCTTTCTCATATGCAACGATCTCAAGTTCCGGAATTTCTCCGCCTGAAAAGATGTTTGCCAGAGATACATACTGGGATAATTTGGATTTAAGGTTCAGTCTGTCACCTTCGCCTGTAACTAATTCTACTCTGCCGGTGCAGCTGTCTACTACGTCAAAAAATTTTTCAATATTTTTAATATTAGATACTTTCATGTCTGTTCTCCTTTCAACATGCACATTTCTTTTCAATCATCTCTTTGTTTTCGCGCTCATTATAACTCAATTAATATGAAAAAGCAATTATTTATTTTGCACGAATTTTATCGATTATTGCATTTTACGTGTAACGTTTCGCAGATAGTTTTTCTGTTTCCATATCCTGTTAATATACAAAAATAGCAACTCCATACGCTGGAAGTGGATATGCGAAAGAAAATGGTCTGTTATCACACTCCTGTTTTACAGATTTGAATATTCTTGATTCTGTCAGACCATGTTCATCCATGATCAGCTTATACTGTTTTTTCTTCGGTACTCCCACTCTATAATCCGGACGGTCTACAGGTGTAAAGTTTACTACGTAAAGAATATTATTTCTCTTTGTCGGTGATTTTCTTATAAAACTAAAAATACTCCTGTCTCCATCATTGGCATTGATCCATTCGAAACTCTCAGGATCATTATCTGTGGCATATAAGGCCGGATACTTTTTATAAATCGTAAGAAGATCTTTCACATAATTCTGAAGATCCTGATGCGGCTGTTCCTGCAGGAGGAACCAGTCAAGTTCTCTTTCCTCACTCCACTCACGAAGCTGTCCAAATTCCTGCCCCATAAACAGAAGTTTTTTGCCCGGATGGCAATTCATAAAAGAATATGCAGCTTTCAGATTCTTATATTTATTTTCCATTTCTCCCGGCATCTTCTCCAGCATGGAACATTTCAGATGTACTACCTCATCATGAGAAAGAACCAGTACATACCTCTCACTGTAAGCATAGGTCATGGAGAATGTCATCTTATTATGGTTAAATTTACGGAAATACGGATCAAGTTTCATATACTCCAGAAAATCATTCATCCAGCCCATGTTCCATTTCAGACTGAATCCCAGTCCGTCTTTCTCTGCATCTCCGGTAACCATCGGCCATGCAGTGGATTCCTCAGCAATCATAACTGTACCATGGTTTCTGCCAAGCACTACTGTATTAAGATGTTTGAAAAATTCAATTGCCTCCAGATTTTTATTTCCACCATATTTATTGGCTACCCATTCTCCATCCTTCTTACCGTAATCCAGATAAAGCATAGACGCAACAGCATCTACACGAAGGCCATCTACATGACACTCTTCTACCCAGTAAAGAGCATTTGCAATCAGGAAATTCTTCACTTCCGGGCGGCCGTAGTTATAAATCTTGGTTCCCCAGTCAGGATGCTCTCCCTGTCTTGGGTCCGCATGTTCATAAACTGCTGTTCCATCAAAATTTGCCAGACCATGAGCATCTTTTGGGAAATGCGCCGGTACCCAGTCCAGAATAACACCGATCTTATGCTGATGAAAATAATCGATCATATATTTAAAATCCTGTGGCGTTCCATAACGGGAGGTAGGTGCGTAATAGCCGGTTACCTGATACCCCCAGGAACCATCAAAAGGATGTTCTGCAATTCCCATAAGTTCTACATGTGTATATCCCATCTTTTTTACATAATCTGTAAGGGAATGCGCAAGTTCACGGTAATTATAAAACCCCTCTTCATTATCTTCAGACCAGGGATGCTTTTTCCAGGAACCCGGATGGACTTCATAAATTGCCATAGCTTCTACTTTTTCATCAAATGTTTCCCTGTTCTTGATCCATGTTGAATCTTTCCATTTATAATCAGAAATATCTGTGATTCTGGATGCTGTACCTGGACGTTTCTCAGCTTCATTGGCATAAGGATCCGCCTTATATAAATGTTCTCCGTGCGCTCCCACAATAAAAAATTTATAAAGCTGCCCGATTTTCGCTCCCGGCACAAACAGTTCATAAACACCAATCGGTCCGACTTTCTTCATCGGATTTACCTCTTCATTCCAGTCATTAAATTCCCCGATTACAGATACAGACTGTGCATTCGGCGCCCATACCGCGAAATATACACCCTTCTTACGACGATATGTAACCGGATGAGCTCCCAGTTTTTTATATACTTCATAATTGGTCCCCTGACCAAATAAATACTGGTCTAAATCCGTAAATTTCATACATTCACCCATCTGGAGTCCTCCCTTGATTTTCAGCTTCGCAATCCTTTTATTTCTGCTCTATTTTTTCACGGATGTGAACTGACTTTTAGTCATTCTATAGTCTTTATTATACCAACACGTTTCTCTTACGTCAATCAAAACACTGTGTATATTCAACAATTTTTTTGTAAATTTATAGACTTTTTTGTACAAAAACAAAGAGAACAGATTCCTGCTTTCCCACAGAATCTGTTCTCATATTTTTTACATTACACTTAAAAATCAATATCCACTGTCATCACTGTAATCTTCAGAATCATCATAACTTCCATCATCGTAACTGTCGTCGCCGGAGCTTCCATCGTCATAATTTTCGTCATCCGAACTTCCGTCATCATAGCTGTCAGATCCATCTCCATCAGAGCTTACGTCTGAAGAATCACTGCTGTCAGAAGAATCACTTCCATCTGATGATGTATCTGAACCATCTGACGTATTTGCGTCCGTATTTGTATTACCCTGATATCCGGCCACCTGTCCACTGTCCAGATTACTCTGCCAGAAATCCACATAGCAGGCATTCTGCAAGGTTACATTCTTCGCTTCTGCCATCTCACTGACTGTTACAAGTTTATATCCCTTGGCAATGAGATCAGGAATCAGTCTTAATGCTGCCTGCACCGATGGTTCATGAATGTCATGCATCAGAATAATAGAGCCATCTGTAAGATCTCCATTCATAACTGCATTATAATCGGCATCTGCATCCAGCAGTTTCCAGTCTTCTGTATCCAATGACCACATAAAGAACGGCTTTCCTACCGTATTATAAATGTCCGTGTTTCCATCTCCGTATGGTGCTCGTGCAACAGATGCTGCCTGTCCGCACGCATCGATCAGTGCATTATCTGTATCAGAAAACTGTTTGGCAACCGAATCAATGTCAATTGTAGTAAGCTGTGTATGATCCCAGGAATGACTGCCAATCTCACATCCTAATTCAAGCATACGCTTCGGCGCATCCGGATATGCTGATACATTCTGTCCAAGCATAAAGAATGTCGCATGAGCATTATTCTGTTCCAGACAATCCAGAAGTTCATCCGTGTACTCCCCAGGACCATCATCAAAAGTTAATGCAAGCATCGGTCGTTTCTGTGATGGGTCATAAGAACCATCATCATTAAAATAATAGTCATTCACTCCCTTTGTGATCCAACCCGTCTGCATATAACCGTTCTCATCAAAGGAATACGTTGTTCCATCTATATCCTGAAATCCATTTGCATAATATGTACCATCTGCATTCTGATACCATTTTCCATTGGCATCCTCATGCCATCCAGCCGTAACAGTAGTAATCTTATCTGTATCCGACTGACCCTTTAGCGGCTGTCGCACTGCTGCATTAGGATCTGAAGCCTCCTGCTCAGTTTCGGCCTGAGCCTGTACTGTTTCTTTCCCACTTCCACCACCAGCTATATGGTGTGCTACAGGAATAATAATCCCTCTGACCACAAACACGATTGCCAGAATCAGCCCAACTACATACAAGCCCATTTTCGTGTACCGTCGAATCATCATCTGACGTTTTTTTCTGCGCATTCTCTCGCGCAAGACCCGCTTATCCATTTCTTTACTTTCCCCGCTTTTACTTTATGTTTCTTTCAATTAAACAGATATTTATAATCTGCCGCATATAACCGGGCAACTCCACTGTAACCTGAACCGGTTAATGTCTTGGCTTTAATCATAACTCATTTATGAGTGAAATACAATGACCATTATTCATCAATTTCTGTCTGATCGCTGCCTGAATCCACTGTATCATCCGTACTTTCTGTTCCAAGTTCTTTTTCTATATCTTTATTTGTCTCGGACTCTGTATCCTGAACAGTTGCGTCTGTATTCGCTGCAGCTCCATCTGCATTTTCTGCAACACTGTCACCTGCCGCCACTTTCTCACTGACATTCGCACTGTCCACAATCAGATTCTCCACTCTGAGCAGGCCTACTGACTCATCCACATAAGTCTGTCCATAAGTATCCACCAGTTCTGCAAGACTGCCTGCCGACATCTGTTTCACAAGCTTATTCTGTAACTGAAGACTCTCCTTATCGTCCAGAGAAATGCCTTCTGCATCCATAATCCCCTGTACAATAAGATTCTGTTTTACTTTTCCCTCCGCATACTGACGGCTCTGCTCTTCAAAGTCATCCTGAGAGATACCCTGGCTTTCGACAAATTCATCCAGCGTCATATCTGCCTGTTTCGCATAAACTTCCATACTTTTTTTAAATTCAGCAATGGCATTATCAAGATCTTCCTGTGGATATTCTTTCACCTCTGAGTTCTCAAGTACTGTACTCCATGCAGTATTTTTCAATACCTCTTCGGCAGAATCTCTTGCATCTTTCTCAAGTTGAGTGCGAACTGCTTTTTTGTACTCATCTACAGTAGTATAATCTGTATTTTTTGCTACCCATTCATCCGTAAGTTCAGATGCACGGCGTACATTCTGCACAGTAACTTTATATGCAACACTCTGTCCTGCCACAGTACTGTCACCATAGTCGGATGGAAAATCTATATCAATCTCCTTGGTATCCCCCTTCTTCATTCCAACAACACCTTGTTCAAATTCATCAAACATGGTTCCCTGGCCCACAACAAAATCATAATTATTCGCTGTACCGCCATCAAAGGTCTTACCATCAACAGTTCCTACATAGTTGATCGTAACCAGATCTCCATCCTGTGCTCCATCTGATACAGGCTCAGCTTTATCCTGAAGATCTTCATCTATCTGTACCTGTACATCTTCGTCAGAGATTGCTGTTACAGTATTATCAAGAACAAGCCCTTTATATTCACCGATAGTAATATATTTATCTACATTTTCCACAGAAACAAGTCTTCCGTTCCCTACTTCGGCCTTCTTCTCTTCTTTATTCTCCTGTGTTTTCGCAGTATCTGCGACTGTATCTGTATCCTTACTGCTGCCACAGGCTGTACCTGTCAGGGCAAGGCATGCGGCAAACATTATAAGATATAATTTTTTCTTCATTTTTCACTCCTTTTAGTTACTGTTACCCATTGGAGGTACAGGTACCGGTCTGTCAGGGTTAAAGACTTCCTGAGCGTCAAACAGGTCCGAAAGCATATCCGGATTGTAATACATCCGGTATCCATCCAGGTTTCTTCTTCCCATACGGAGATAATTGCTGCGTATCTGAACAAAATACTTGCTGGAGTCTACGTTACAGAAATAATTATATCCCTGACTCTTAAGATATTCAAATTTCTCTCCCGAATAATCTTCTGCACCTGTAAGATCTGCCCCAAAGGCGAAAATAATAATATCTGTTCCTCCTATGAGAGGATCTACATTTTCTTTAAATTTCTGGGTATCCGTCTGCAGTTTCTCCAGACTGATCTGACTTACATTCTGATGCCCCCAGGTATGGCTTGCAAACAGCCATCCTTCATCCTTCATCGCCTGTGCAACTTTCTTAGCTCCTTCTCTTTCTGTATTCAGATCAAAATCCGGATGATTCTCAAGCCACTGTACTTTATCTGCATCCAGATCATCCGGTCGCGTCTCATAGCTGCTGTCTGTACGATATCCCAAAATTCCGTTGTATCCGGTAAGTGCTACGATACCCTTGGCTCCACGATAGGAAAAATCAGGATGTTCCTCCACAAACCGGTCAATTAACGGTACCACATCATAGTCTCCCACTGAAACACTGCCATCATCTTCTATATATTCATTACGTACTTTTCCATCATCATCTACGATCAGTTTGGATGCAAATCCATCGCCATCCATATAATGATAATAACATACATCATCCTCAGAAAGCACAAACGGCACTTTACCTTCTGGTAAAAGGATTTCTCCGCTTGTCATATTGCCATTCTCATCCGCCTTCGCCAGATCATAAATACTGACCATGACATAGCCCCTGTCATACATACTCTGAGTGATCTTGTTAAATTCATCGATAGTAGTCATAACCTGATCATAATCACCTGACTTGTAATCACCGTCAAAGGCCTTGGATGTATCCTTGATCAACGTATGATAGAACACATGGGTAACCTGATCCAGAGGCCAGGATACACAGGATTCTTTTTTCTTTTTATAAACTCTGGCCGCTTTTCTCAGTTTCTTATTTGTCTTATAATTAGGACTGCTCTTTAATAATTGGATCGCTTTATCATAATCATACTGCTGGGCACAGCGCTTTGCTCTTCTGTACAGTTTTTTATCATCTGCACTTAACGCATCCTGATCCGATACTGTCTCCTGTGTCTGGTCCACTTCCTGCTCAGGTTCTGCGGAAGTCTGGGCAATCTCTGTTTCTTTCTGGATTTCCGTATTCTTTTTTTCTACAAACTGCACAATCCTAACCTGTTGCTCTTTCACAAATGCCTGCAGTTGATCGCCATAAAATCCAACACTTATACCCACTGCTGCCGCAGCTGCTACAATAACGCCGCCCACAATACGCCGTCTTCTTTTCCGGCGTCTCTGTCTCAGGCGACGTTCCATACGTGCTGCTTTTCTGGCTTCATATGCCTTTTCATCATCATAAAAAAAGTCCCCATCCTCCGTATCTGTGCCTTCTTTTTCCTCGTCGGAAGTTTCTGTTTCTTCTGCAACAGTTTCCGGCTCTTCTTCCGGAGTTTCTGTTTCTTCTGTAGCAGTTTCCATCTCTTCTTCCGGAGTTTCCGGCTCTTTCGTATGAACTTCTGTCTCTTCTGAAAGTCTCTCCTCTGTCATTTCAGAGTCAGGCTTTTTTTCACTCATATCTGATCTCCTTTATCTGCAGAATAAGAATAGTATGACCATTTCCGGTTATTCTATCCTGTCAAAAAAATATCTTATTTTTAATTATAACCTGTTACAATATAAATTTCTACCGCTTTTATTCCAATAATTCCATTAATTTAATTGCCTTTTCTCCTGTTTAATGATAAAATGAAATCTATGCAATGTTTATATTTCACATATTAGGAGGATGCAAATGAGTACAGTAACAATAGTCCTTCTGGTCATTCTTGTTATCCTGATCGCTGCACTGATCGGTTTATATTTCTTCGGCAAAAAAGCCCAGAAGAAACAGGAAGAACAGCAGGCTCAGATCGATGCTACCAAACAGACAATTTCCATGCTGGTTATCGATAAAAAGAGGATGCCTCTGAAAGATTCCGGACTTCCTCAGATGGTTATTGACCAAACACCTAAACTTATGCGCCGCTCCAAACTTCCGATCGTTAAAGCAAAAATCGGTCCAAAGATCTCCATCCTTATCGCAGATGAGAAAGTTTTTGATCTTATCCCTATAAAGAAAGAGATCAAAGCAGAAGTAAGCGGTCTTTATATCGTAGGTGTAAAAGGAATCCGTGGTTCCCTCGAAACCAAACCTGCCAAGAAAAAGGGATTTTTCGCCCGTTTTAAAAAGGACAAATAATATTGAACAAAAACAGACTGTACACCTGATATAATATCGGGTCACAGTCTGTTTTCTGTTATTTCCATATTACTTTATTTATCCTGTCTCCTGGAATCTACAGCGTAAAATCTTTGCTATTTTTCGACTGAGCCTGAATAGCAAGACAGCAGTCCGCTACATGCTCCTGATTCATATCAAGCGCATAATCCACTTTCATGTTCAGTCCACTTTCATTCTCTTCCAGATTCATATTTGTAGCCGCGATTCCCATTTCAATAGTTCCATAAGGAGTCGTATAATAAGTCATATTTTTCTTTCCCTGTTCAAAAACCATGTGTACATTTACAATCCCTTTTTTACGGACTTCCATTCCCTTGGGAGATATTTTTATGTAATTGATCGTAGGCTCTGCAAAATCCTCCAGGATTTCCTCATAGCGCAGATAATGACTGCCATTGCGAAAATAATATTCACCAGGCACAACGATCTCCACCGGCTCCTGTTCTCCATCCTCATCCATCATATGAAGTCCACGCACATGAATCAGTACTTCTTTATCCATCTTTTTTACTCCTAATATTTCTCAATATCAATTTTCTTCGTCATTTCCACATCATATGGAAGTATGGAATTGGCAAATTCCTTAAACTCATCTGCCAGGTCACTTACGTAAAAACGATACGGAAATTCCTTCTGTTCTGTTCCGGTACTGGACAGCCCGTTCTCTTTCAGAAGCTTCCCAAGCTCCAGAGCTGTTTCGTACGCCGGATTTACGAGACATACATTTTCCCCCATAACCTGACGTATGGTAGAACGGATCAGAGGATAATGGGTACATCCCAGAATTAAAGTGTCAACATCTTTCTCCTGCAGTTCCTTCAGGTATCTGGATGCCACTTCCACAGTTACAGGATCATGAAGCCAGCCTTCCTCTACAAGTGGTACAAACAGCGGACATGCCTTTCCGAAAACCGTGATCTCCGGATCCAGTTTCTTAAGATACTGAGCATGAATACCGCTTCCTACTGTTCCCACTGTTCCGATAACGCCTACACGTTTATTGCGTGTCTGGGCAGCTGCTACTTTAGCCCCTGATTCGATCACACCGATGATCGGTATATCAAATTCATCCCTCACTGTATCCAGCGCAAATGCACTTGCTGTATTGCAGGCCACTACAATGGCCTTTACCTGCTGCTCCTGCAGAAACCGGATGATCTGGCGGGAATACCGGATCACAGTCTCCTTTGACTTGCTTCCATATGGAACTCTCGCCGTATCACCGAAATATACAATTTTCTCGGAAGGAAGGTTCCGCATAATTTCACGCGCAACTGTCAGTCCTCCCACACCGGAATCAAACACGCCTACCGGTGCATCTCTATCTATCTTCATCGATTTATCTCCATCTCTTTTTTGATTGTCTGATTATTTTATCACCAATCCAGAGCCTGTGCAAGCCACAAGGAAATCTTTACACTGTCTTTTCCGTCCTTTTTCGCATCTGCAAAACAGAATTTGGGGTAAATAGTTCCCCACCACGCAGATACTGCTCTCTGCTCTCTGTTCCTTGACGCTAAAATATTTATATATCCTGGCGCAGCATTTACCAGAACAGCACCTGCCAGCCCTGCCAGAAACGCTGCACGGATCCTTTTTCGTAATTGTTTCATTCTGAATTTTTTTCTGTCCATAATATTCATATCTCCTTTTTCACACCAGATGTATATTCTCTTCTCAATTTTCTGGCTCATTGTTATTCTGATTTTCACTGTTCCCCTATATCATGGACATATTTTCCATTTCTTATTCAGTCTGTCTCTGTTTAAGCCCCACAATTTCCAGTGAAGAATCTGTCACTGTGATTTCCGGCAATACAGGCAATGAATCGTTTTTATACCATTGATAAAATACATCTCTCAATGTAACAGCTGAATTTCTCTGCCCGGACATCCGGTTTTCCATCAGACCGGTAATATACTCTCCTGCACAGGAGTTATTTTCCCCATGCCACTTCAGAACCTCCTGCGCCTGTGTAGTTTCGAAAACATAAATATCCTCCCCTGTAAACGGATTCTCTTTCAAATATTCCAGTACCATTCTCCATCTTCCATCTTCCAGAATTGTTTGTCCAAGAATAAGGACCTGAACATGTCCCATATCCAGAAATTTCTCCTGAGAACGATCATAGACTTGTGTGATCTCATGAAAATCACTGCCAGTAATCTGCAGTACCCGTGCACTGCTGTCCTCTTCCTCCTTACCCTGCCCCGTACTTTGCGAAAGATCCGGCATTCCATAAGTAACAAGTATTCCCTCCGCAGAAGCATCTACTCCCAGAGCCAGTGGATACATCCTTTTTTCCGGTTCTACTGCAGATCCACAGCCCCCAAAGAACAGACTGCAGACCATGAACAAAGCCAATGCCACCGTCTTTTTCCTGTATCGGCCTTTTCCTTTAAAATACACATAAACCTGGCAGATCAGGAGTCCAGGCACAAAAATGTAGCTCAGATACCAGACAAAATACTGTCGGATTTCCAGTCCATCTATGGAAATCTGTGAAAAAATCCAGATTATTGCCGGCATCCATATGCGTCCTTTTCCCAGTCGCGTCCCGCAACTAATCTGATGCCCATAATGCATCAGACTGCCCAGTGCAAAGAGCAGACTGTACAACAGAAAGCCTATCCACAGAACATCAAACCTCGCCAGCACATTTCCCGGCAGATCAGCTCCATCCAGCAACGGCAGTACCGGATAGTCTTCTGCTCTCACCCTGTCCATTCCCAGGACCGCCGGAAGAAGGATCTTCACTCCTGCCAGAATTCCTCCTGTCGTGAAAATCCCCCCCGCAACCGCCTTACCCGCACTCCCATATTTCTCTACATCTTTCAGAAGAAACGGAAGTAGCCCGATCACTGAAAACGCACACAAAATCCCGTACATCTTCTCCAGAACAGTTCCCGGTGAAAAGGTCCATGTCTCTGTCATCTCTTTCAGATATGACAGATTTCCCTGCAGAATACAAAGAATTATCATAAGCAGAATTCCCCCGGCAAAAAATCCTCCCGATACTTCTGCCATTCTTCCTCTGCGCTGCATTCCCTTCCAGGTACCTGCTGCACACACGATCACCGCCCAAAGAGAAATCCATTTCCCATCTATTCCTGTGATCAAACTTACGGGTACCAGATCTGCAATTACAGACACCAGATATCCTCCGGCAAGCAAAACAAACACCAAGAAAAAAATGCCGATAACCCGCCCCATAAATATACCTGTTGTTTTTGTCAGGTCCGCAAAATATGGCTCCAGCCTGATCAGAAAAACCACATAAAGTCCCAGCAATACCAACGCAATTCCCAACCCCAGCAGTCCGTTTCCATCATCCAGCCCACCCTTTGCATAAGGCCAGTCCTTTCCCGACATGCAAAGTAAAAACGGCGCCAGTAGTTCCAATATGATCTGCCTGTACAATTGTCGATGAGAGACTCTGTTATTTTCTGCAAATTTCATTGTCTCTCCTCCTTTCTTTTCAGCCGGACACTTTGTTCTTCCCTGGCATACAATGGACGCTTTTTCCTTTTGCGAAGAGGAATCCTCCAGATTCCCTCTCCGGCCTGCTGCCTGTTTTCTTTTTTAATAAATGGTACCATATACGGGACTCCGAAACTTAACAGTCCTGCCAGATGTCCTACCGTAAAATAAATTCCCAAAACAATCCCATAAATCCCAAGATATCCGCCCAGGATCAGGAAACAATATTTCAGTAGGCGAAAGGCTGAAGCAAACTCTTCATTGGGAACTGTCATAGATCCCAGCGCTGTAAGCGCGACGATCATCACTACAATAGGACTTACGAGATTAGCCTCCACAGCAGCCTGTCCGATCACCAGACCTCCTACAATTCCTATTGCATTTCCCAGGGATCCCGGAACCCGTACTCCCGCTTCTCTGATCAGCTCAAATGCAAGTTCCAGAAAAACAAGTTCCACAACACTGGAAAAAGGTACTCCTTCCCTCGCTTCCGCAAAAGACAGAATCAGATTGGAAGGCAAAATCTGAGTATGAAAACGAATTACTGCCAGATAAAGTCCCGGAAGGATTGTTGCCATGATCACAGCCAGATACCGCAAACTCCGAAGAAAAGATGCCATCTCAAACCTGTGATACCAGTCCTCACTGCTCTCCATAAAACTGTTGAAATTCCCTGGAAGAATCAACGCTTCCGGAGAGTTATCACACAAAATCACTACTTTTCCATTCAGGATTTCCTGCACAGCCCTGTCCGGTCTCTCTGTAGTCTGATATTGGGGAAATGGTGAATACCACGCATCTTCCGTCAGCTGTTCCAGCATACCGCTGTCCATGATTCCGTCAATCTCAAATTCCTCCATCCGTTCCTTCACCTCTTCCAGAAGTTCTTCATGTACCAGATCATCCATATACAATATCTGCACCAATGTATGAGAACGAACACCTATACGATATTCTTCCACCTTCATTCGGGTATCCCGCAGTCTTTTCCTTACAAGCGCACTGTTGCTCTTTACACTATCTGAAAACCCTTCTTTCGATCCTCTGAGAACTTTCTCCGTCTCTGCCTGTGACACTCCTATTCCAGGATATCCTTTACTGGAAATTTTCATGGCCTTATCATAGCCATCCATAAAAAATACAGCATCTCCGGTCAGCATAGCTTCAATAGCTTCTTCCATCCCTTCAAGTTTTTTTACATCGGCAATTCCCAGGCTGTTATTCTGTACAAATTCCTGTATCTGATCCGGAGAGATTTCCCAGAAATGATTGATCATTTTCCCAAGGGCCGAATCATCCAGCATCATATTGGACACTGCTACTTCCACATAAACCATCAGACAGTCTACTTTTTGCCTGTCCCCAAGCTTCATGGAACGAACAAGAATATCACTGCAGTTTTTCAGCCGTTCTCCAAGATATTTCTCATTTTCACGGAGATTTACGGATATCTTTCTTTCTCTGTCTGCTATTTCTTCCAAAACAATTCCTCCTGTTTTACTGTACCCTGCAGCATTCTTCCTCCGGCAAAACTTCTCATATTTTTGCAAAGAAAAAGAGAGGCTGCTCACCTCTCTTAGAATCTCCAGATTTTCGGATATTATTTATGTCCTCTTGATTTCTCTTTTTCAGCTTTGGCTCTCTCTGCATTCTCCGCTTCAATGGAACGCATGATTGCCATTCGCTGGTTTTCAATATGCTGAAAAGATAACTTTTTCGCACGCTCCACATCCCGGTCTCTGATAGCTTTTGTCAGCTCCTCATGCTCCTTTACCAACAGATCTCTGGTCTCGCCCTCCTTCAGATATTCCACACGATAACGGTAGATCTGTTCCCGCATATTGTTCAGTACCTGAATCAGTCTTTTATTATCAGATGCCTGATAAATAATCTCATGAAATGCCACATCCGCCTCTGCAAGTTTTACCAGATTACCCTCTGCAATCGTATGTTCAAACTCCTTGGCCGCCAGCCACAATCTGCTCATTTCTTCTTCTGACATACGCGCACAGGCTTTCTCAATTGCCACATTTTCCAGTGCAATTCGAACTTCCAGAACATCATTCAGATCTTTTTCCGTGATGTTGGCAACCTGGGCTCCCCTTCTGGGAATCATTACTACAAGCCCCTCCTGCTCCAGCTTACGCATAGCTTCCCTGATGGGAGTTCTGCTTACTCCAAGTTTCTCGGCCAGAGCAATTTCCATCAGCCTTTCTCCTGGTTTAAGTTCTCCCTTAAGGATAGCCTGACGCAATGTATTAAACACCACATCACGTAACGGCAGATATTCATTCATATTTACAGAAAAATCACTTGTCATTTGTATTGCCTCCTGCTCTCTGATGCATCATTATTTCAAAACCGGTGTATTAAAAATCTCTGTGCCAAAAACAGTCTTCGCCAGTTTGCTTTCCCGAAGAACTGCTGCTGCTTTCTCCATTTTATCCCTGTCGTCAAATATTCCAAACACAGTAGGACCACTTCCGCTCATCATAGCCTTTAATGCCCCATGTGTCTCCATCAGATTCTTTATATCCTGAATAACCGGATATTTCCCAATAATTCCCTGTTCAAATACATTTCCCATTTTTTCGACCATAGAATAAAGGTCTCCATTCTCTATGTCACAAATCATTCCATCAATATCCGGATGAGTCTGTATCTTATCCAGTTCCAGACTCTCATATGCAGTTTTTGTGGACACATTGATCCCGGGCTTTCCTACCAGTACATAGCACTCCGGAATACAGGAAATTCTGGTAAGTTTCTCACCGATTCCCTCTGCCAGCGCAGTTCCACGCATTACACAATAAGGTACGTCTGCCCCAATATTCACTGCACGCTCCATAAGTTCTTTCTCTGTAAGCCCCAGCTTAAACAGACGATTGATTCCCACCAGAGCAGCAGCAGCATCCGAACTTCCTCCTGCCATACCTGCCGCTACCGGAATAAATTTATCAAGACGTATGGAAACTCCCTGTTCTACCTGAAATTCGTCCATCAGAAGTTTCGCAGCCTTATACACCAGATTTCGCTCATCCGATGGAATAAAAGGATAATTTACCGCAAGAGATATACCTGGCGCTTTCTTTTTTTTCAATTCAAGAACATCATACATCTGTATGGTCTGCATGATCATTCTCACTTCATGATACCCGTCTTCTCTTTTTCTCAGAATATCCAGTCCCAGATTTATCTTCGCCAGTGCACGTAACCGCATATATACCTCCGACATTCTTTTGTGTTGTTTTTTTGTACTTTGTATACAATACATTCTGGTTTTTATTTTAAAACATTTTTTTTTTTATTTCAATAAGAGAACAACAGTTTTTTATGAAAAATTTTTCAATAACTATTTTGGTTTTTCTGTTAATTTTGCACCTGTTTGATCAGGAGCAACGACTGCCCTGCTTTTACTTCCTTCCCTGTAATTCCATTTACAGCACAGATTTCATCCTCTGTGGTATAAAACTGTCTCGCAATATCCCATAATGTATCTCCTGTTTTTACCATATAAACTGTAATGCCGGGCATTTCTTCTATTTTCTTTATGTCAAGCGGCTTTTCATCTACCTGATCAATAACCATTTCCTCCCATTGATGTATTACCAGCACATTTAGTCCAACGGCTGCCCTGATTTCAATTTCATCTCCATCTGCCATAGTAGTAGACAGCTGCTCCAGATTCGCCTGAAGAAAGAATGTGCAGTCCTCTGTGATGCCTTTTGCCTCGATCAGATGTGTAAAAGGAAGCATAACTTCCATAGAATAGAACGGCATTTCATCATTTCCAATAATATACAGAATTTTCATCATAATGATTCCATCTGCCATAATTCCGTCTTCTGTTACTTTGGTTTTATCGATTTTCACTTTGCCATTGCTGTGACAGAGCTGCAATACCTTTCCCTGACTTTCTTTCACTTCCACACGGTCTGTTACTTTACATCTGGAAAAATTTCTTACCAGAAGACTTTCCATCTGTTCTTTATTTCTTTGTATCACGCACTCTTTACGAGGTGTGTATACATCCATGATCAGTTCATGTTCTTCTTCCCTGTAAAGTTTCATATTCAATTCCAGCACCACATCTGTCTGAAGGATTCTCTCCTCCCCGTCTCCGTCAGGTTTTACCTCCATGGCATGATGCAAAACCGCCACCTCAATATGGGGAATCAGGTCTTCTGTACAGCCAATACATTCTACCTCGTTGTTAAATGGCACAGTATATTCCAGCCATTGGGGAGGATTTTCTTTTTCCGCTCCCATATACAGGGCAAATACCGATAATTCACCTCTGACAAAAATCTTATCATTTTCCGGCCTCAGATCCAGATTTCGCGGTTCAGTTATGTACCATAAAAGGGACTCTATGTTCGGTCTGTTGGATGCAAGATTTATATCTTCCTTAATACGAAGCGTATCCTTCTTATTTACACTCAGACTCATAATTCGTATTTTTTTCTTTTTTATAGAAACGTCCTTTTCTTCCAGAGCAACAGGGATCTGCACCTGAGCCAGCTCATCCACTGCTGCATAAAAAGTTACAATGGCTTTAATATTCAGTTTTCGTGAATGAATCATTCGTACACTCAGATCTTCTATCTCCCAGTTAAGACACAGTTTATCTCCTCCCTGAATCCCTTCCAGGTTCATGGTTTCATCCATAGGCAGCCCGGCCTGAAAACTGCAGATCATTCCTTCATTTTCACTTACATACAAAATATCCGCATGCAGCATTCCTTTCAGAAAGGCCTTTCCTTCACTGAGCCGAACTTCATCCATGGAAATATCGGCTTCACTCTGAACGATCCTTCCCATATCCGGTTTCACATCCGGCACATTATAATCCACATCAAAAGTAACCTGACTGACTGCTTTATTCTTTATACGGAGCATCTGAACACTTTCTTTTTTTAATTCCAACATTCTCTATTTCCTTCCTTTTTTAATCTTTGATTCTTTTTAATTTCTTCGGGCAGTATCAGAAAAACTGCACCGGTTTTTTTGTGTTTTTTATTTTCAGAACAATACATGGGCAGGATGGTTCGCCCCCCTGATCTTCCTTTGACGGTCCAAGAAGCCGTGTCCTGCAAAAGACTGCATTTTCTGATTCCGAAACTTCTTCCACCTGAATACTGTAACCACCCGTCATCTGCACGCCATACCCTTTCAGCAGATACAGATCATTTCCGGCACTGTAGGTCATCTGAAATTCCTTTTCTTTCTTCTGCTCTATGAATTCCAGTACTTCTTCCGGAAGATCTGTCTGTTTTTCTATGGTATATTTCAGAGGTGTACGTTCTCCTTCTTCAATCCGTATAACCTGACAGCCGGTAAATAACAGTACCGACAAAAGTACCAATACTACAGGTCTCCATATTTTTTTCCTCATTATCCCCTGCCTGCTGCGGTTCCCTTATTACCCATTCTATGAGAAAATTCCAGTGCTTATGTCCTTTTAGTTCAAAAAGCATTGCAGGTTTTTACGGGATTCCGTATAATGTCTTTATGATTATGGGTCATATCTGCATATGATGACCCGGAAAGGAAATTATCATGATACGTTTTATATTAGTCTGTATTGTAGTGATCGGATTTCTGATTCTTTCTATTCCAATTCTTCTGGTAGAATGGATCATCGGCAAATTTGCTCCTATGGCAAAAGATGTCAGTTCTCTGCGTATTGTTCAGTTTATGTTCCGCTTTATCCTGTGGATCACTGGATCGAAGATTACTGTTATTGGTGAAGAAAATGTCCCGAAAGATACCCCAGTACTTTATATCGGCAATCACAGAAGCTATTTTGACATTCTTCTCACTTATTCCCGGTGCCCGATCCGCACAGGATACATTGCAAAAAAGGAAATGGAAAAAATCCCGCTTCTCTCCAGCTGGATGCGTTACCTGCACTGTCTTTTCCTGGACAGAAAAGATATCAAACAGGGTCTGAAAACCATTCTGACTGCAATCGAGAAAGTAAAATCCGGAATTTCCATCTGTATCTTCCCGGAAGGAACCAGAAATAAAAATGAGAATGAACTGGATATGCTTCCCTTCCACGAAGGAAGCTTTAAGATCGCTATCAAGGCAAAATGTCCGATCATCCCTATTGCTATCAACAATTCCGCAGATATTTTCGAAGCTCATTTTCCATTCATACATCCTGCAAAGGTTGTGGTCGAATATGGAAAACCTATTTATCCGGATGAGTTAAGTAAAGAAGACAAAAAACATATTGGTGAATATACCCGGAATATCATTCACGAAATGCTGGAAAAAAACAAACCACTGACAGAGAAATAATAACAACAAACTCCCTACGAACTGAAATATATCAGTTTACAGGGAGTTTATGTTTTTACAGAATAAATCTTACCAGAAGTATGGCCGTAACAGTCCCGGCCAGAGTAGCGATCAGCGCTCCCGGTAATGTATATCTGGTTTTTTCAATTTTTGCTGCTGCGAAATAAACACTCATGCAGTAAAATACACTTTCTGTAGCGCTCAGAATCACTGCTCCCATCATCCCCGTTACAGAATCTGCTCCATGTTGCTTGAAAATATCCAGCAGCAAGCTTACTGCTGCACTGGAAGAGAACATCCGCACAACTGTGAGGGGAAGGATTTCCGGGGGAATCCCCAGGGTTTCCGTAAATCTGCTAAGAATTTTTCCCACAAAATCCAGAAATCCTGATGCCCTGAGAATGCCCACAGCTGTCATAAGACCAATCAGTGTAGGGCAGATCCCCAGTGCTGTTTTCAGTCCATCTTTGGCACCTTCCAGAAAATCACCATAAATATCCCGTCTGGATGCCAGCCCATAGCAGATTACATACAGAATCAAAAAAGGCATCAGCAATTCTGATATATATGTTAAAAATTTCATTTCTTCCTCCCTGCTCTGTTCATGATCCTGCAAAAAAGCACTGCTGCACCTGTGCTTACGGCTGTTGCTGCAATAGCGGGACCTATGACAGCCGCAGGATCTGCACTTCCGTACTGTACACGATATGCAATGATATTCACAGGAACAAGCTGCAGAGAAGAAATATTGATGATCAGAAATGTACACATCTCAGCCGTAGCAGTTCCCGTCGGCACTGCCGGTACTCCGGAAATTCTTTTTTCTTCCTCTGCCTCTGCCAGATTTTCCATAGCTTTCAGTCCTGCAGGTGTTGCAGCCCAGCCAAGTCCCAAAACATTTGACAGGAAATTAACCGAAATATATCTGCCTGCCCGGGAATCCGGATCCAGTTCCGGAAAAAGAAATCTGAGCACAGGCTTCATTTTTCCGGAAAGTTTTTCTACCATGCCGGCCCCTTCAGCAATCTTCATAAGTCCTGTCCACATGCCTACGATACCTGCCATGGAAATGCATAAATTTACCCCTTCTCTGGATGAAGCTACCGCCGCTTCTGTCACAGCTTTCAGGTTCCCTGTCAGAAGCCCGTAAATAATTCCCGTCAGAATCATACCGCTCCACAAATAAGTCATTATCCATGCCCTCCGTTATGCTATCTTATTCTGGATTTTTACCAGACAGAACTTTTATTGGGCACAGGATAAAATAAGAAAAACTCCTGGCAGTATAATCCGATCTTATGACTATACTGCCAGGAGCTTTATTTTTACTGTGATTTTATTAATTATTTCTTTCTTACGATTACTTTATCCAGATGCCAGATATCGTCTACATATTCCTGGATAGTTCTGTCAGATGTGAACTTACCGCTGCATGCTGTGTTGAGAAGTGCTTTCTTAGCCCAGCCTTTTTCATCTTTGTATGCTTCTTCTACTCGTTTCTGTGCGTCTGCATAGGAACGGAAGTCTGCGAGGATGAAGTAACGGTCTGCTCTGTCTGTGTTCTTTGTATTAAGAAGTGAATCGTACAGGTCGCGGAAGAGTTCTGT
>CAKRVX010000017.1 GCA_934409175.1 uncultured Blautia sp. | reverse complement strand
CTGCACAGCTTCCACCGCAGTCTGGATTACTCGGGTCAATGCCACGTTTGGCTGCACCAAGTTTAAATTTGTTCTGTAATGCAGAAAGTGCTGCCAGAACAAAGAATGCTCCAGGTGCGAGGATAAAGATTGTGATCGGTTCATAACCGGCCTTACCTGCTGCAGCATCTGCCAGAGGAAGGATCTGATGTCCGAAAATAGATCCGGCACCGATCAGTTCACGTACTGCACCGATACAGGTAATACTTAAGGTAAATCCAAGTCCCATACCAATACCATCAAACAAAGATGCGATCGGTTTATTCTTGGATGCATATGCCTCAGCACGGCCAAGGATGATACAGTTAACTACGATCAGCGGAATATAAATTCCAAGTGAATCATACAGACTTGGGATAAATCCCTGTAAAAGGAGCTGTACGACTGTTACAAATGAAGCAACAACTACGATAAATGCAGGCATACGGACTCTGTCCGGAATAAAGTTCCTCAGAAGAGAGATCATTAAGTTGGATGCTGCAAGAATGACTGTTGTAGTAAGTCCCATTCCAATACCATTAGTTGCAGATGTGGTGATGGCCAGTGTCGGACACATACCAAGCATCAGTACAAAGGTAGGATTTTCTTTGATGATTCCGTTATACAAACGTTCTGCAGGTGTGTTTGGTTTCATCACTGATTTCCTCCTTTCTCATACTGGAATGCACATAAGCCGGCGTTAACACCGTTTGTCATGGCATTCGTTGTAATTGTGGCACCACTTAAAGCATCGATCTGATTATCTGCTGTAGCGCCGGTTTTTGTATATTCAAATTTATCTACTTTCTTATCTTTGAACTGATCCTTAAATGCATCTGTGTTTGCTCTCATACCAAGACCTGCGGTCTCACCGATGGAAAGAATAGAAATTCCATTTAAAGTACCGTCATCCTGAATACCCACTGCAAACTGGATATCTCCGCCGTAACCTTCGGAAGTAGTTACTGTAAATGCATATCCCAGTTCATTACCGGAAGCATCTTTCGCAAGCATGGTTTCGTCAATAGACTGCGCTGCATATCCGTTCTCATCCAGATAAGACTGCAGTGCATCTGCGTCTACATCTACGACATCAAAGCTGTCTGCATCTGCAAATACTGCTTTATAAGCATCCTGTTTCGCCTGTGCTTCCTGCTTTGCGATCGGGTCTGCTGTAATATCCTGGACTACGCCAAGAGCAAGTCCTGCTACCAGCGTGATCACTGTAATGGCGATCGTATCTTTGATAATTCTGTTACTCATGCTTTTTTGCCTCCTTTCCCAAATGCCGGGTGACGAGTCACACGTTCGATCATTGGAACTAACAGGTTGCAGAAAATGATCGCATAGGATACACCCTCTGCGGACCCGCCGAAGAGACGGAAGATTGCGGTCAGTACACCAAGACAGACACCGTATACATACTGTCCTCTGGGTGTGATCGGTGTTGTAACATAATCTGTAGCCATAAACCATGCGCCAAGCATAAGGCCGCCACCGAAGATGTGGCTGAACAGATAGTTCACATCAAATCCCTTGCCTGTTCCAAGCATGTAAAGGATCACGAATATTGCAAAAGATCCGATATAAGTAAGTGGAATCTTAAGATCAATTACTTTAAAAATCAGAAGGATTGCTGCTCCGATAAGGATTGCAAGCGCTGAAGTCTCACCGATAGTACCCTGGATATCACCGATAAACATATGTAATACAGATACAGAACTGTCTGTAAATCCATTCTGTTTCAGAGCTGCCAGAGGAGTTGCACCGGATACAGTATCTACCACACCTCTGAAGCTGTCGCTTACTGCAAAGTCTGTCATCTTTCCTGCGAAAGAGATCATCAGGAAACATCTTCCTGCAAGTGCCGGGTTCATGAAGTTCTGTCCCAGACCACCAAAGAGCTGTTTTACAACGATGATCGCAAATGCACTGCCAAGTACAGGCATCCAGAGCGGAATTGATGCAGGCATATTTAATGCAAGTAATAAACCTGTAACAACTGCACTGAAGTCTGTAATTGTGTTCTTCTTATGCATCAGCTTGTCATAAATCCACTCAAAGAATACACTGGAAGCAACGGTGATCACTACTACCAGTAAGGCACGAAGGCCAAAATTATAAATTCCAAACAGTGTGGTCGGCAGAAGCGCCAGTGCCACAAGCTGCATGATTTTGCTTGTTGTCATCTTATCCCGGACATGGGGATTGGATGATACATGTAACATCTGATCCATTATGATGTCCCCCTTTTACTTTTTCTTACGGCTTGCCAGAACCATCTTACGCATAGATTTGATCATCTGGGTCAGCGGACGCTTCGCCGGACAGATGTAACTGCAGCAACCGCATTCACAGCATTCCATACCATCAAATTTCTGGAAGCTCTCCATATCACCGTGCTCTGCAAATGTTGCAAGTCTTGCAGGAATGACATGGCCGGGACAGACTCCTACACATCTGCCGCAGTTAATGCATGCAGTCTGCTGGGCATCTGCCACATCGTCTTTCTCCAGACAGAGACAGGCGGAACTTGTCTTGATACAAGGTACATGGGTATCGTACATGGCAAATCCCATCATAGGACCACCGGAGATTACTTTGGATACACGGTCTGTCAGTCCGCCGGCAGCTTCGATCAGCTCTGCCATATCTGTTCCTGAAAGTACCTCAAAGTTCTGTGGATTTTTAATTCCCTGTCCTGTTACTGTTACGATACGGTCCATAACAGGTTTTCCAAGGATAACTGCCTCATAAACAGCAATTACGGTATCTACGTTGTCAACAACGCATCCTGCGTCTGCCGGAAGCATGGTAGAATTGATCTCTCTGTCTGTGACAGCCTTGATCAGGAAACGCTCACCACCCTGTGGGTATTTTGTCATCAACTCTGCAACTTCGATACGCGGAATATCTTTTACCATTTCTTTCAGTTTCGCAATACAGTCAGGCTTATTATCCTCAATACAGATATATCCCTTCGCATTATCAAACAGTCTCAGCATAACTCTTAAGCCTTCGATAAGCTTCTCAGAATCATCCAGCATTCTTCTATAGTCACTGGTAAGATACGGCTCACATTCCGCACCATTTACAAGAACGTAATCTATCTTATCGGGTTCCTTAGGTGCAAGTTTTACCTGTGTAGGAAATCCGGCACCGCCCATTCCCACAACTCCTGCTTCCTTGATCCGTGCCAGGATTTCTTCTTTAGAAAGATCCTCCAGTTTTGCAGGAGTATACTCTACACTTTCATATTTCTGATCATTCTCAATGATAATGGAATTGACCATGGATCCGGTTGCTGTCAGACGCGGCTCGATTCCCTTTACCGTACCGGATACAGACGCGTGGATCGGTGATGAGACGAAACCCGCAGCATCCGCGATCTTCTGTCCTGCAAGCACGTGGTCTCCTTTCTGAACTATCGGTGCAGCCGGTGCGCCGATATGCTGCGAAAGAGGATATACCATATCTCCCTTAGGCAGATATTTCGTTACCGGACTGTTCTTGGATAATTCTTTTCCATCATAAGGATGAACACCACCCTTAAAGGTTAAAATTCCCATTTCGTTCCCTCCTTTTTATATTAAGCATCTCAAGAGTATTTTTATTGTTACTGTTTTTGTACGCTCAGTAACATAGTTTTGTTTATCCTCTCTTTTGGATTGGCTTTTTCATGATATAGTCATATTTTTTATTTGTCTTTCTTGTTTCTGATGTTCTTCAGATTATGCAATTTGTAACCACGGTTCAAATTTGGATATGCTTTTACAAAACGCTGCATATTGTGGCCGACCTTGGCAGCCATCGCTTCTTTTCTCTTCTGAAGTTCTGCACTGATCTCCGCTGCGACTGCCGCACGTTTCTGTTCCATTTCTTTAAGAACTTCAACATCTTCCAGACGTTCCTTTACACTCTCAAGAGTAGCTTCCTTTGCAAAACCAACACTGGCAATCTTTTCATGCATTTTAACAAGCATTTCATCCTTCGCCTGCTCCATAGCAGCCTCGATAACCGGCAGTTTCTCGTGAATATGGAAAGCTGCCGCTGCAGAGAAGCCAAAGTCCACAACATAGACAATCCCAATCACACATACGCCGATCTCTCCGACAAAAACCGGATACAGTGCTACTATGTATTCCACTATGGGATGCAGAACCTTAAACAGCAATACCGTGAAAAATCCCCATCCAAGAGAGGCCCCCAGACAGATACGTCCCTGAAAATTAAATTTATTATCACTGTAGTCCCACCATGATGTATGGAAAATCGTCTCCATCAACACTGCTGTTATATATTCCAGCACCGTAGCTACCACAATTCCTCCCAGAAACAGCCACAGCAGGTTTCCACTGACCGGTTTAAGAATCACATACACGGATACCGCTCCGCATCCATATATGGTACACAATGGTCCATTAATAAAGCCACGGTTTACATATTTGCCGTTTTTCACAGACACATAGCAGGTTTCCCACACCCAGCCAAAAAAGCTGTATAGGATGAACCAGTTAATGAGGTGATAAAAATCTATCCCCAAAATTGATAAATTCCACATGCTTTTTTTTCCTTTTTTTGTATATTTTTTTCATTTATGTTTATACTATAAACCATTTTCAAAAAAAAATCACTACCCAAATTTTACTTTTTTGTGTATAATTAAATACAATTTAAGAAAGGAAAAAATGTTAACATGATTGTTAAAAAAATGCCCATTTCTCAAGGGTTTCCAGACTTTGAGACTGTTAAATTTTTCACTGGAAAATACTTCCAGAAATACAATTTTTTACCTGTTTTTTATGATATTGAGACCACCGGATTATCCCGAAATTCCACATTTTTATATATGATTGGAGCTGCAGCCGTAGAAAATGGAAATTGGTATTTATTTCAATGGATGACAGAATCTTCTAAGGAACAAGAAACAATTCTGAGAATTTTTTCACAATTTCTTCAGAAATATGATTGCCTCATTTCCTATAATGGAGAGCGGTTCGATCAGCCTTATCTGGAAGCCCGATACAGTAAATATGAGCTGCCGTCCCCTTTTCAGGGAAAAAAATCTCTGGACCTGTACCTGACACTGAAACCGTTAAAAAATCTTCTGAAGTTATCTGCCATGAAACAGCCTTATCTTGAAAGTTTTCTGGGAATCCAGGACAGAATCTATGATAATGGAAAAGAATGTATTCAGACATATAAAAATTTTCTGAAAAAAAGAGAAGCATTTATGGCTGATGATATTCTCGGGCACAATCTGGAAGATGTGCTGGGACTGTGTAAAATTTTTGACATGCTGAGTTATCTGTGTATTTTTGATTCAGAATATGAAGTAACATACAGAGAGTTTGACGGTGAAAACCTGATTTTGAAACTGACTCTTCCCTGTCCGCTTCCTCAGGAATTTTCAAATGGAAATGAACTGTTCTATCTTACCGGAAAAAATCAGGAAATCAGCTTTATCATAAAAACAGTAAACGGAAAGCTGAAACAGTATTACTCTAATCCCAAAGATTATTACTACCTTCCTGAGGAAGATACCGTTGTTCCCAAAGTTCTTGGTTCCGCAATTAACAAAAAGCACCGGAAAGCAGCCACCAAAGATACCTGTTATACCTGGTTTGCATGCTCCGATGCTTTTCTGAATAATCCTGCACAGCAGAAACAATATCTGGCACATACACTGCCGTATCTGCTTAAAACATTAAAATAAAATTTTTATATTACATAGCAATCATATCGTATTGCCTTTCCCTTTAATATGTAAGACGGCTCCCTTCCCGCCAGATGCACACTTTTCAGTGGCCGTTTCACAATAATTTTCGATGGTTTAACCCTTATGGCAGCATCAAAAAGATCCTTTTCCTCTGAACACGGCGGTTCCAGTTTCTGAATCAGCTGTAATTTTTTATTGATCAGACCCGATTTCTGCCGTTGCGGAAACATAGGGTCCAGATAGATCAGATCCACAGGATCTGCCAGACCTGCAAGACACTCCACACTGTCTCCTTCCACAAGTTTCATTCTGCCTGCGATTTCTTTTAATATCATGTTTTTTTTCGCACGCCGCAAAGCATCTTTCAAGAGCGCAGCGATCACAGGATTCTGCTCATACAGGGTCACCTGGTAGCCATAGGCAGCCAGCAGAAAAGCATCTTCTCCCATTCCTGCAGTAGCATCAATGGCTTTCAGATTTTTTTCTTCTGTTTTCGCTGCACGCACCAGCATTTCATGCTGCAGTCTTCCATTGGTAACTCTGTGAAGCATATTTTCAAAATCTCCCTGATATTTCAGGCCATAGCCAGTCAGGGAAACACCTTTGGAATCAAACATGACTGTCAGATTTTCCCCTGGTTTTTCCAGAATCGGCGCTCCTGTACGCCTTGCAAAAGATTCTGCCATATCTCTTTGCCCGCCTTTTCCTATGCAGACGACCACTTTATTATTCATTATGTTTTATTCTCTCTTTCCTGTTGCATAAATAAACCAGTGCAGACCACAAATCCGGTAATTGGTGTCTCATCACCTGTTTTCGCCGGCGTACGTGTTGTCTGAGCTGTTGTCCGGGATGCAGCTGTGGATCATTCACAAGTACTTTTCCATCATACTCATATGTGACCTCTTCTTCTATCAGTGCAAGTCCTATCTTTTTTTAAGACTGCGTCTGGGCATAAACTGCTGTATCATCATTACCTTTATTATCAGAAACTGCTTTTTTCTTTGGTGCCTTCTTCGTCTCTGGTACTGGTGTTGCAGTTGGTGCTGCAGTTGGTGTTGGCGTTACAGTTACATTGGCATCTTCACCATCATTCTGAGAATCTTTTTGTTCCGAAGAATCTTTCTTTTCATCCTCTGCTGCACTTGCCACATAACCTGGCATCATACTCACGATCATGGCAAACGACAGAAGAAAAGCCAATAATTTTTTGGTATTCTTTTTTCGAGTATATTTTTCCTCCTCCTTTTATATTATAATATTATATTTTCCGTATGATCCTCAGGCTCTCAGTCAAGCGGTTCTGACAGATAATCAGCCAGACAGTATCCACTTGCCCCCTGATAATATACTGAAATAAAACCATTTCCTGCATCCCCAAATGTAGAAACCGCTGTTCCCAGCGGAATCTGACAGATTTCAGCCGCATTTACATCCGGGTTTGTACGAAGAGTAATACTTTCATTACAATTTATCACATATCTGGTATGGGGAACAGGTGCTCCCTCTGAAGGTTCCTGATATTTTGTAACCTGAGTCAGTGCGATCCAGCCAGATACTCCATTATATGTGGTATACCCCCATTTATTTCCATTTGAAGCTGTTGCCTCCTGCGTCACAGTTAAAAACGTTCCATTAGGAATCATATCCGGCAAAACCTTGGGATTCTCAACGCCGGCACCGGAGCGCATATTCACCCCTCCATCGGGAGCCGTTACTTTCACTTCATAAGAACTGGTACCTGCAGGAATATCCGAAGGGGCCAGGAGTTTAATTTCATTATCAAATGTTGAATAATTCTCATTTTGACCAAGTTGCCGCGACTCCAGCAATGTTTTTTCAAGATTCATTCCGCTTTTCGTAATACGGCTGATTTCCTGATACCCCTGGAAACCATACAGGAAATACATGCCGTTTCCATCAGGTGCTGAGTAAAACATTCCCTGACTTCCTACTGTGCCGATCATACTGACATACTTTCCATCCTGCAAAGTGTAAATATCATTTGTCCAGTCCGCAAGACATGTTCCATAAGATACGATCAGCTCTTTTGTTCCATCCTGATCAATATCATATAAAGCTACAGTAGCCTGCATCAGAGGAGTCGGACCAAGACTTGCCTGTGTGTCTGCTATAACTCCTTCATATTTCGCATATTCCGACATATCTTTATAGTTTGTGGGATTATCCGCCATAACTTCAAAATTATTTGTGAAAATCATGCTGCTGCAAACTGCCATCCCTATAAACAGTGATTTTCGGAAATTCATTTTCTTTTTCATCATATCACTCCCTAAACATAAAAGTAGTTTCATGCTACCAATTATCCTAATCTAAGATAATGATAACATGAAACTACTTTAGCGTAAAGTTTACAATTGATTATATTTTATTTTACTGTAACCTTGCATTTTACCTTAAACTTTCCTGCTTTAACAGTGATCACTGCTGTTCCTTTTTTCTTTGCTGTGATCTTTCCTTTGGAATTCACTGTAGCTACCTTGCTATTGCTGGATGTATATGTAATCTTTGCAATGCTTCCAGAAGGATAAAGCTGTGGTTTTAATGTACAGGTTTTGCCTTTGGTAATGGTCTTCTTTGTCGGAACATTTTTAATAGCCTTTAATTCCGGTGCACGTTTAATAGTTAATTTTATGTATACCCTCTGTGTACCGGATTTTACTCTGATCGTTGCTCTTCCGACTTTCTTTGCCTCGATAACGCCATTCTTTCCTACTATGGCATTTTGTGTATTACTGCTTCTGTAAGTTACCTGTTCCTGAGAATCTGAAGGTGTCACAACAGGTTTCAGTGCATACTTTTTACCAACGATCAATGTAAGAGTTTTTGGTACATTTGTAATCTTCTCGGTCTTTACTGCTTTTACGGAAACCTGTCCATTTACAGGAATATAATACTCATATGGCGCTTTTGTGATAACAGCAGTATATTCTCCCTCTGCTACCTTGAAAGATGCATTTCCGTTTTCATCTGTAATTGCTGTTGCTGCTGTCTTTCCCTGACTGTCACGAAGTTCTACAGTCACATCTTTCTGTGCAGCTGCTGTTTTTTCTCCCTCTACTGCTTTAAATCCTTTTACATTCAGAGAGAAATTTCTGTTTGCCATGATATCTGCATCAACAGAATCAAAGTACAGGTACTCATCACTGTAGCCCTTTGTGTCATTATAAAGGAATATATTTAATACATCTCCACTGTCCAGGATTGTAGCATTGCAGAAGCTTCCCCTACCGTCTGTACCAACAGGTACTGCATTATTTACCAGGAATCCTACATTTCCGCCACTTTCTCCAAATACTTTTGTAATCCATCCATTGGCCTTTACCTCAAGATAAGCTTCCGGTGTCTCCCTGAATTTATCACCATACATAGCCGCATGAATATCTGCAAATGCATCCAGTGCTGTTACTTCGTTCTGGAATTCCTCTGGTTTTACATATCCATAAAGTGCTGCATCTGTAGCTTTTACTGTGATCTTCTGTGTTTTTCCGGATACATTGGCAGATGTATTGGCAATAACAGTTACATCTGCAGTCTTTGGAATGCGGGATGCCTGGCATTCCTTCATTGTCTTAACAAGAGCTGCAATAGCTTCTGTCTGCTGTTCTTCTGTTGCTTCCGTATTATCCAGAACTGTCTGTGCAGCTGCAATAGCTTCTGTAAGAGTTTTCTTCGTTCCTTTTGGATACTGACCTGCATCTGTTCCTTCTGTGATTGTTTCCAGAAGAGCATTTGCCTCCTGAATCTTTACTTTCAGTGCTTCAGATTCTGCTTTTGTTCCTTTTACAGTTACTGTAACAGAAACTTCCTGTCTGTAAAGTTTCTGAAGTTTTGCATTATCCGGATGATTTTTTGCAAACTGGCCGTACTTCTCACTGGAAAGAAGAGAACTGATCGTAACCTGTGTATTGCTTTCCGGTCTCGTTACAAGAAGATTTTCATGTTTGATGACACTGGTATCAGAAGATTTGAAATGATTATATCCCTGGCCTTCCATAACCCATGGATCATCAAAATAGTCATCTGTTATGATGCCTTTGCCTGTTTTATCATCTGCACTGTATACCCATACAGCCTTTCCTTCGTTATCCAGATACATTTCCTGGAAAGCATGAAGATCCTGTGTGATACTGTCCGCATCTGTATTATTGCCCTTGATACCATCGAAATAATGAGCTTTCGCATAGTCCATCATTGCGATCTCTTTATCCAGTTCTTCATTAATTCCTTTCGTTGCAACTGTGATCGGAATCTCTTTAACAGCTGTAACACCATCTCTTGTGAAAGTAACAATAAGATTTGCAGTGGTATCTTTTTCATATTTAAACATATCAACTGCTACTCTGTAACCGTTGACGCTCAAAAGATCCGGATCACTGGAAGTAACTTTGATCTCCTTGTTGTTAAATACATAGTCACCGTTCTCATCTTTGATCCTTGTATAACGGGGAAGCTGAATGTCACCAGTACAGTTAGCTGTATCGAGCTGCTCTTTGGTAGTAAAATCCTGCAGACTTTCTGCTGTATAATATTTGTCAAGAAGTGCTTTTAACTCTTCTTCAGTTGGCGCCGGACTTCCTGTTCCCTCTACTGTAACTGTAAAGGTTTTTGTGATGGTACCAAACTTATCCGCATTTTCAAAGTAATCATTGAGAACAATATCATTGGCCTTGAATGTAGCTGTCAGTGTTACTTCTGTATCTTCTGCTTTCGGCTGGATCTTTCCTGTCTTTGGATAGATCATGGAATCAATGGACGGTTTCTGAATGGAAATCACATCCGGATCTGAAGATTTCCATGTAATCTGTGACCATACAGAACGTGCATTTGAACCCATGCATCCAGGAAGTGTCAGATCAGAGGCAACCTCTTCCTCAGAAGTGTTGCTTCCTTTAATGCTGTCCCATGTAAGGCGGTCTGCCTCTTCCTGCATTTTATCTTTGAAGTACTTCTGATCCCATCCTACGGTTACTGTACGCGTATCAGATACTGCCGATGCATTGTTGCAGGTAAACTTAAATGTACAGCTTATATTTTTTGAGTTTACACCCATGCCGTCCAGTTCACCTTTTACATAATGGACAGTTCCGTCTGCTCCGATGTAATCAGAATCTTCTGTTGTATCCAGAACAACTCTTACATTTGATGTATCTACATCCAGAGTATATTTCCGAATCTTTGCCAGTACCATGTCTGCAACATTGGAATCTGTTCCATATATAGGACGCAGATTTCCAAGTTCTGCATCAAATGCTTTTTTTACAGCATCTACAGCAGCCTTGTCCGCAGGACTGATATTGGACTCCAGAATAACCGGAAATGTGTAATCACCATCTTCATCCGGTACTGTAAAACTTCCGGATGCATCTTTATATCCATCTTTTGTAATAGTATATTTATATTCTTTGCCGACCTGAAGTTTATAACTGCCATCTTCCTGTGGTTTCAGAGTTGTATACCAGCCCTCTTTCAGGGTAATATCCGCATCCGTGATCACAGCGTCGTCATTTCCTGTTACAGCAAATGTAGTATTTCTGTAAATGATGGGAGACAGCTTTGCTTCCATGTCTCCCTGAGTCGTCGGAGTAAACGTCTTTGTATATTTATCATATCCGTCTGCTTTTACTGTAAGTGTATATTCTTCTCCTTCTGTAAGAATATAACTTCCATCTGATTCGGGCTTCAGTGAATTCCAGTCTTTCTGAATATCAACCTTGGCATCTTCGATGGCTTCTCCTGTCTTTGCATTGACTGGTTTCACATTTACCGTATATTTTTTCTTTTCAGGTGCCAGTATAATAGTAAAGTCCTGAGTAGCAAGTGCTGTTGCAGTACCATCATTAATAGCACTGTTGTCCGTATTTGGATCAAATAACTTCAAAGTTGCAGTAAAACTGTACGGTCCTTCTTCTGCAGACGGACGTGAAGAAATGCTCCGGCTAGAAGTAACTGCCGGATCTTTATACCCAACATATGGATTATCCTTTGAAATATACCATCCTGTCTTATATTCAGTATTATTCAGATATTTTAATCTCATACTACTGATTGGGGAACCGCTTGTAGGAATTGTAAGGCCTATATTATATGTAAGTCCATCTTCACTTTTTGTAACGCCTGTTCCTCCATTTGATATAATCTTATTATTCCCACCTATAAAGTTAGTTTTCAGATATTCCTGAGCCGCTGTCTGATGCTCCCCTGTATCGCTGTACACCGCAATATCCGTTCCATCTGAGAGATCATCTCCCGTATTATCTTCTTCACTAGCTTCTCCACCATCTGAGAACTCTGAGACATCCACTTCACTTGAAAACTCATCTGCAAATGTGACAGCAGGCGCTCCTACTGTGGTAAACGTCACGATCGCAGCCATTACAACTGCCTGTATTTTTTTCCGCAGTTCCCTTCTTAGCATCCTTTGTTTCCTCCTTTTTTGTACAGATATTTGATCTACCCGTCTCAGTATTCAGAAACAGCCCGTATATTATGCCTGCCGATTATGATTTTACAAAAACGCCATAAAATAATTTTCTATAAAAATAAAAGCCGTGTCATTTTACAACGACACGACTCCCTTCGCAAAATACCGTGCCACCCTGAAACCGAGGGTTTCCGCACTCAGCTATAAAGATAGACCTGACTAAAGCATTACACTTATCACAGTAGCGTTCCTGTGCAGGATTCTCACCTGACTTCCTATACAGACAATCCCGTCTTGCATAAAATCCTTATAGCATCGTCTTAATACTATATTACCTCTCATATAAATTTTTTTCAATATATTTCTTGCAAATATAATTTACAATACTGTCTTCAATAACTCCGTATGCCTCTTCTTCGCTTCTTCATTTCCCAGATCAGCACTGCGTCTTAACCATTGCAAGGCAAGCTGCTGATTGGCAGGAACTCCGATCCCCTTCTGCAGCATAATTCCATATTGCAATTGTGCCTCCGCATTTCCGCCCTGTGCTGCCATAATACAGTATTTGGTTGCCTCTTCATATCGTCCGATTTTTCCATACATCAGGCACAATTTATAAGCAGCCTCCATATTTCCTTTTTCTGCCGCATGGCTGTACCAGACAAACGCTCTGGATTCATCCTCAAAATCCGGTTCTTTCTCAAAATCATCGCTATATTTTTTCGTATTTTTCTGATACTGAGAAAGGATATTATTATATTCTGCCTGTATATATTGCAATCTGTCTCTTAATTCCAGATTTTCCTTTTCCAATACTGAAATTCGGTTTTTCAGTTTCTCAAGTTCAGCTGAATCTGCTTTTATATCCGTTTTATTTCTTTCAGATTCAGAAGAATTTCTTATTCTGTCCATTGAAATAGATGCAGCCGATGCATAGACCCGTATTACATACTCAGCGGCCTCCGGATTAAGCCATGCCTCATCACATAACTGTTTCCTTAACTGCTCAATTTTAATACTCTGAAGTTTTCGATCCGTTTCAGCCGCCAGATTGTATATCTTTCTTCCATATCCCAGAGAATTCGCCACCCGGATAGCAGTTCTTTCTTTCGTACTATCAGGAAAATAATCTGCAAGATATCCATTTATCCGGTTTCCATCACTCAGACTGTTCAGCCCCTCCATGTTAACCATATCTCTCAAAAATTCTATAATAGTCATGTTTTCCCGCCATTTCAGAATTGTTCATACAAGACTTCATCTGTAATCATGTATGTATTTTTTATTTTATCATATTTCGCTGGATTTGTCCTGCTTATCATTACCCAATATTTTATGCTACACTAAGAAAACCGCCGAAAAAGGCGGTTTTCTTAAGTATGGATCATTTACAATATTTTAATCTACAAATTTAAAGTCTGAATCATTCGTAGTAAATACAGGAATTACGGACAACGGTGCATCACATGTAACAGTTGTTCCTCCTTCATATACCTTACCGGTCTGTACTTCTTTCCATGTTCTTCCTGCCGGCAGATAGACACTTCGCTCTCTCATTCCTTCATAGAGAACCGGTGCAACAAGGATATCCGGTCCAAACATGTATTCATCATTTACATCCCAGCAGGTTTCGTCCTCCGGATTATCGTAGAACAGCGGACGGATCACAGGAGTACCTTTTTCATGTGCTTTAACCATCTGTTCTTTTACATATGGCCGTAATGTCTCACGGGTATCTACAAGGCCTTTCAGGATCTTATATACATCTTCACCATAGCTGTAAATTTCATTTTCAGCACCACTTCCAAATGGCTGGTTCCACATCTTGGCAGCATTGGAAATAGTAAAATCGATCGGATCACGGAAGCCGTGAAGTCTGGTAACAGGGCAGAATAATCCAAACTGGAACCAGCGGATCAGGAGTTCATGGAACTTGGGATCATGAATATCTCCACCAGTAAATCCTCCGATATCTGTAGTCCACCACGGAATTCCGGAAAGTCCTACATTTAAGCCGGCAGCCATCTGGTTTCTAAGGAAATCAAATGTGGAATGTGTATCTCCGGACCAAAGTAATGCACCATATCTCTGGCTTCCTGCCCATACACATCGAAGAAGATTCAGAATATTCTTCTGTCCTTCTTTTTCCATACCTTCATAGAATGTCTTGGCATATTCTACCGGATAATAATTGGACACTTTTACAGCAGGTCCTTTGTAATATCTGAAGTTGTCATAATCATAGTGGAACATATAATCCGGTTCCGCTTCATCCAGCCAGAAAATACGGATGCCATATTTATAATAATTTTCTTTTGCCTTATTCCATACATATTCTCTGGATTCCGGGTTAAATGCATCGAAAAGATATTCATTTCCCATAAACTGCATCTGTACGGCATTTGCGCGTTCAGAACGCACCAGCAGTCCCAGTTCTTTCATTTCTTCATAATTTTCACTGTTTACATCAACGGTAGGCCAGATGGAAACCATCAGTTCGATTCCCATACTTTTCAGTTCATCTACCATAGCCTGTGGATCCGGCCAGTATTTCGGATCAAATTTCCATTCTCCCTGATTGGTCCAGTGAAAGAAATCGCAGACAATAACAGAAATCGGAATTCCTCTCTTTTTATACTCTCTCGCAACACTTAACAGCTGCTCCTGTGTTTTATAACGCAATTTGCACTGCCAGAATCCTGTTGCATAGTCAGGCATCATCGGAACTTTTCCTGTTGCATTTGCATATGCTTCTTCAATTTCTGCCGGAGTATCTCCCGCTGTGATCCACAGATCCATATGCTCTGTGCATTCCGCAGTCCATTCTGTCAGGTTATTTGCAAAAGTAACTCGACCGATTGCCGGGTTATTCCAGAGGAAACCATATCCCCTGTTGGAAAGAGCAAACGGAATACTTGACTGAGTATTTCTCTGAGCCAGTTCCAGACAGCAGCCTTTCATATTCAGCTGTTTTTCCTGTCTCTGACCAAGACCATATATTTTTTCTCCATCCTGTCCTTCGAAACGAAGAGTGATTTTGTAATCACTGGAGCCGATCAACGGTTTATATTCACGACCACAGATTGCAAGGGGACTTGTTTTATCACCTCCGTTGTTTACTCTCCATCTTTCTTCAAGAAGAACTTCACCTTTCTGATTGTAATAAGTCAGCCATCCAAATTCATTAAAAGATGCTGTAATTTTTCCATTGGTAATGCTTGCGGTTTTTCCATCAACCTTGATTTCCGCTTGACACGGAACCGGCTCATCCAATAATGCCCATGGTTCCTGAGATACAGCTGCTGTCTTTGTACCACGAACTCGTAAACTGTTTTCACCCCATGGCTCTAACTGTAAAATTTCACTGTCGTTTCTGTAAATTAATTTATTGCCGTCTACTTTAAATGCCATAATCTGTCTCCTTTCTGCAAATTTGTCAATTCATCTCATGCACCCAGACTGTCATTTCATTTTCTCCCCTGTTGGCCCATGCATAATACGGAATATACGTTAAATCTACAGATTCATATTCCCAGTTTCCTTCAGAGGTATACAATACCGTATCATCTTCTAATTCTTTTAATCGATAACCTTTGGTATGGATTTCATTAATTCCCAGAAGTTTATCATTCCGATGTTCAAGTTCTAATTTTGAATCCTTGGGAAGATAAATTCTCTGCAGTCCTTTTCCATTGTCTACTTCCTCCAGGCAATATACCAGCGGACCACACTGGATAGCTACTTTTCCTACATCTTTTGATACTTTTGGATTTGCGTATACACGTTTTGGTTCAAAATCAAGTTCAAGCAAAACAACATCGCCTGCGTTCCAGTTGCGTCTCAGATGAATGTATCCATCTTTTACTTCTGCCTGCACCTTTTCATCATTAACCGAAGCACTCCATTTATGGCTGCTCCATGCCGGAATACGAAGACAGATCTCATAATCTCCTGCTGTTTTTAAATTAAATTTAACCAGCCCTTTATATGGATACTCTGTCTCTGTTTCCAGTTCAATTGTCTGATTTTCCAGATGAAGGACTGCCTGATCCGGTACGTATAGATTTACATATACCTGATCTCCCTTTATGGTGTAAATATACTCAGCAAGTGAAGTGATCATTCTGCTCAGGTTCGGAGGACAGCATGCGCATCCAAACCATGCAGGTCTGACCGGTAATACATGTGCCCGATCCGGATTTTCTTTGCTGATAACGGGATCAACCTCCAGTGGATTTACATAGAAGAAACTTTTTCCATCCAGTGACATTCCTGCCAGACAGGTATTATACAAAGCCCGTTCCATGGTGTCCGCATAATCACCTTTCTGTTCCACCTCAAGCAGTCTCTTCGTAAAGAACATCATTCCTACTGATGCACAGGTTTCTCCGTATACCATGTCATTAGGAAGATCATAATCCGAAGTAAACATTTCCGCTTTCGGTGTGGATCCGATTCCGCCTGTTACATACATCCTTCTCTGAACCATGTTCTGATACAATGTACGGCAGGTATTCATAAGTTCCTCATCGTCTGTCAGTTTGGCCACATCTACCGCTCCGCTTGCCATATACATACATCTTACAGAATGTCCTTCGAAAGTTTTCTGTTCACGTATAGGTAAATGATACTGTTCATATTTCGGTCCATTGCTGTACATTCCATACGGAGGATATAAATATGAGAAATGAGATGCATGATGCCTTTTCTCAAATTCTATATCAAAATAATATGGTTTTTTTCCTCTTTCATCTATAAAATATTTGGCAAGTTTCAGATATCTCTCTTCTTTGGTCACTTCATACATTTTTACCAGTGCAAGTTCTATCTCTTCATGTCCTGGATATCCATGCCTTTTATTTTCTTCCGGTCCAAAATTTTTATCAATCAGGTCTGCCATTCTGCACATGATCTTTAATAGCTTGTCTTTTCCGGTTGCTTTGTAATACGCTACAGCAGCTTCCATCATATGACCTGCACAATACAATTCATGGCATTCACACAGATTTGTAAAACGATTTTCAGGTTCTTTGATCGTAAAATATGTATTTAAATATCCATCTTCCTGTTGCGCTTCTCCAATTAAGTCAACAGTTTCATCAACCGTTTTTTCCAGATCTTTATCCGGATCACTCATTAATCTGTACGAAACAGCTTCCAGCCATTTTGCCAGGTCACTGTCCTGGAAGACCATTCCGTAAAAATCACCTTTTTCTCTTCCTGCTGCAATTTTAAAATTTGCAATACAATGACTGGGATAACCCTCATCATTTCCTTCCGCCACGCTGAAATTTTCAATACTATGATCAGGTACTGCATCCTTTGCCACATCATTCAGAATGTCCCACTGATAAGGAAGAACCTGTTCTTTCACCAGTCTGGAAACCCTTCCAAGAAGTCCTGATGTAATTTTCACATCACTAATGGCAGCATGTGTAATTCGATTCTCCATATATCTTACTCCTTTAACCTATACAGGATGCGCTGTATCACTGCCACGCATCCTGTATTAATAAATAAACTATTGTTATTCTGAAATATAATACATATCTGCATTTTCAGCTGTTACAACTGAACAACCAGAATCGCCTGTTGCCGGTAATGACGGGAATCCTTTTGCATACCAGTCATCAGCAGATTTGATACAATCCTGATTTGCAAGCATGTATACATAAATCATGCTCCAGAATCCTTCTGCGTATGGAGACTGTGATAATGTTGCTTCTACAGAACCGGATTTAATGGAATCCAGTGTAGTACTGTCAGTATCAAATCCTACAACTTTGATCTTACCGGTAAGACCAGCTTCTGAAAGTGCTGTTTCAGTTCCGAGAACAGCCTGCTGAAGTGCTGCGAAAATATAATCAATATCACTGTCTGTAGATAATAAACTTGAAAGATTTGTAGCAGCTTCATTCTCGTCATTTCCTGCATCTACAACCTGTACCATTTCAATATCAGGATACTTGTCTGCAATTTCAGTGGTAAATCCATCGATTCTTTCGTTAATATTTGACTGTCCTGTACGTGTCAGGCAGGCTACTCTTCCTTTTCCGCCCAGTTTTTCACCTATGTAATCTGCTGCTGTAACGCCGGCCTGATAGTTAGATGTTCCAAGGAAAGTTGTTCTGTTGCTGTCCGGTGAGTCAGAGTCAAATGTTACGATCGGAATACCTGACTCAATTGCATTGTTGATAGGATCTTTGTAAGCATCAGCATCCATACAGGTAACTGCCATACCTGTTGGTTTCAGTGCAATAACCTGCTCCAGAGATGTTACTGCTGAGTTAACGTCGTATTCTGTTGTTCCGCCATATTTGGCTTCTACTCCGAGCATTTTTGCCGCATCCTGGAAACCTCTCCAGCACTCTGTCCAGAATGAATATCCAGATAAGAATGTTACCATATAGTAAGTCTGATCCGGATGTGCCTCAAGTTCAAGTCCATCTGCAAATGCAGTTGTTCCCATTGAAGCTGTTGCCATTACCGCTGCTAACCCCACTGCTACTAATTTCTTCGCCTTCATTCTTTTTTCCTCCTAATCTTTTATATAGTTTTTATGCTGTTAACACGTGATACGTGCATATGCATTCCCCAAATTGAATTTCCTGTTTCTGTCAATTTTTCTTTCTGTTACTGAGAGCATCGAAAATGATGGCCAGAATAAGAATTGCACCTGTAATAAAGTTCTGCCAGTGAACAGATACATTCAGGATTACAAGTATATTACTGATAACACTCATAAGAACAACACCTAATACTGCACCTGCAACTGTTCCTTTACCACCGGTAAGACTTACACCACCGATAACTGCTGCTGAGATAACTGTCATTTCAACACCTGAACCTGTACTTGATGTTGCTGTTCCAAATCGTGATGCTGTCAGTACACCTGCAAGTCCGGAAAGCGCTCCTGTCAGGACATATACCATTGTTTTTACGAGTTTCGTGTTGATTCCGGAAAGCATTGCTGTTTTTTCATTGCTTCCTACAAAAAATACATTTCTTACAATTCCTGATCTTCTGACAAAAATGTCACCGATGATCACAAGAATCAGACAAACCAGAAACAGTACCGGGAATTTTCCGATTGAACCGGAACCGATTACCCGGAATGCTTTTACTCCAGGTGCATCCTGAAGTCCGATAGAACCTCCATTTGTCAGGACATATACAATACCTCTTGCCATCTGCTGCATACCCAATGTTGTGATAAACGCATTCAGATTCATATATCCGATCAGCAGACCATTGATTCCACCGCAGAAGATTCCAACCAGGATTCCTACGATACATGCCATCCATACGCTCCATCCGTTATTCGTAAGAACAACCACACATACTGCACTTAAACCCAATACAGATCCTACTGACAGGTCAAATCCACCGCTGACCAGTGCCAATGTCATGGCAATGGCAATGATCGCATTACAGGAAAAACCAATTGCTGTTGTACGTAAATTTGTTACTGTCAAAAACGCAGGTGATAAAACCGATATAAACAATACCAAAACCAAAAGTATTACTAAAACGGAAAACTCCTTCATGGAACGTATCTTTTTCCATGCAGAAAGTTTTTCTTTCTGTTCCTTAGTTCCTGCCACATTTTTCATACTTTCGTTCACTCCTTATCATTAAATTCTGAAATGGTAGATACGATCTGACTCTGCGTCAGCTCATCTCCGGAGATTTCTCCTACCACTTCTCCTACATTGATCACTACTACTCTGTCACAAACGCCTACTGTTTCCGGCATTTCTGAAGATATAACTACAATACTGATTCCTTCATCACTGAGTTTTCTCAACAACTGGTGAATCTCGGCTTTTGCTCCTACATCAATTCCACGGGTAGGTTCATCCAGAAACAGTACCTTCGGCTTCATTGCAAGCAGTTTGGCAAGCATCAGCTTCTGCTGATTACCTCCTGACAGGCTGCCTATATTCTGAGCAGTAGAAGAATATTTTACATTTAACATACTCTTATACTTTGCAGTAGTTTCTTCCGCCTGTCTTCCGGATAACAAACCATGTTTACAAAAAGCGGAAATCTGCGGTGCTATCATATTTTCCAGTAAGGACATATCAAGAAATAATCCATCTTTTTTCCTGTCCTCTGTCAGATAACAGATTCCTGCTTTGGCAGCATCTTTACAGTTATTAACAGAAATTTTCTTTCCATATAAATAGATGTCTCCTGACTGCCTTTTGTCTATTCCACATACAGCCCTTGCGATTTCCGTACGTCCGGCTCCAACCAGTCCGCATAATCCCAAGATTTCACCTTCATAAGTTGAAAAGCTGACATTTGAAAAATATGGTTTACGAGTTAATCCTTCTACTTTAAGAACTTCTTTTCCGCGGGTTTTGCTTTTCTCCGGATAAAGATTTCCAAGTTCCTTTCCTACCATATTGGAAACGACATATTCCGGATTCGTATTTTTTACTTCAACCGTCTCTATCTTCTGTCCGTCTCTCATAATTGTAATGGTATTACAAATATTAAAAATCTCTTCCATTTTATGACTTATATAGAAAATTCCTATTCCCTGTGCGGCAAGTTTATTAATAATCTCAAATAGGCCTTTTGCCTCTTCCTCATTCAAACTTGAAGTAGGTTCATCGAAAATCAGGACTTTACAATCCGAAGATAACGCTTTGGCTATTTCCACCATCTGTTGCTGAGCAACACTCAGAGAACTTACCATTTCTGACGGATCAATATTTTTACCGCTCTCTCCAAACTGATCAAGAATCTTTCTTGATGCTTCATTTAAACTGCTATTATCAACCATACTCTTCTTCGTAGGTAAATGTCCTATAAAAATATTATTTCCTACAGACAAGTCCTGGCATAAAGCAAGTTCCTGATGCACAAAACCAATTCCAGCCATCTGTGCATCATTTGGATTACGAAAATGAACTTCTGATCCGTCCAGATAAACAGAACCACTGTCTGCCGGGAAAACTCCTGATATAATATTCATCAGTGTAGATTTACCAGCTCCATTTTCTCCCACAAGTGCATGAATTTCACCTTTCTTCAATTCGACCGATACACCTTTCAGTGCATATGTACCTGTAAAATGTTTCTTTATATCTGATGTTTTAAGTATTATCTCGTTGTTCATTTCAGCAACCCCTCCTTTCTTTTTTCATTTTATTTTCGTTTTTGTTTTTTATTTTTCGTTTATGTTTACATTTTATCTATTTTTTTCATTTTGTCAATTGGTTTTGTGTATTTTTTATTATTTTGTAAGTAATTCACGAATGTGATTGTGTATTTTTGTTCATAAATTTGTTTTTCCATGTTCATTTATTTTCAATTTGTCGAAAGAAAAATTTGTTTTTATACATTCCACATGTTATAATGTACCAAAAGAGCAACTTGTCTTACACTTTTACAAGTAATATCAATCAGGAGTTTATATATGCTACCAATCAAGCGTTTAGAGGAAATAAAAAGAATTCTAACGGAAAACAAGCAGGCTGATGTGCCTTCCCTTGCCCAGGAGCTGAACGTAACAGAAGCTACCATACGACGCGATCTTGAAAAACTTGAAAATGAACAATTTCTTACACGTACACACGGCGGTGCAGTACTAAATGAACAGGAAACTTCAGAAGTATCTTTATTTCAACTGCCGGATATCAAAACAGACATTTATGCCAATATCGGAAAAATAGCCTCACAGTTTATTCAGAATAATCAGGTAATCTTCCTTGGACCGGGCATCTGTTCCCGTTTTATCGTGCGCAACCTGCAGCCCAAAGTTAATGTCACTGTTATCACCTCTGATTTAATGGTTGCACACGACTGCGCCGTGCACAGTCCAAATGTGTCTGTGATCATTCCAGGCGGCAATTTAAATCCGTCTACATTAAATCTTTCAGGCACTATGACATTCAATACTCTCGAAAATTTTTATTTTGATATTTCTTTTTTTAATATTGATGGGATTACAATGAACCGGGGATATTCTGTTTCATCCTTAAATACAGCATATCTGATACAAAATGTATTTAAGATTTCCAAGAAAAATTTTGCATTATGTCCTTATGACCGATTTAACTGTGAGGCTCCGGCAATTGTTGGAGACATTAATATGTTTCCATCCGTTATTACAAACGAACGTGCAGATGCAGCATACAAAGAATACTATTTTCAGCATAAAATTCAGGTGTTTGCTACATTCAATATTTAATTTCCTGTATTATATCAGAGGTGTCACTTATGAAAAATCCTATCCTTTCCTGCAAAAACATAGGTTTAACCCTTAATAAGGTTCCAATCATAGAAAATGTATCATTTTCTCTCTACCCTGGCGAATGCCACTTGCTCATGGGAGAAAACGGAGCCGGAAAAACAACCATTGCAAATATACTTGCAGGAATTTATCCTTTTAAATCCTATACCGGAACTATCAGCTTCCGGCAGCAGGAATTACATCTGCTCTCTCCCCGGGATGCTATCAAGAAGAAAATCATAACCATACATCAGGATACCTGCCTCTACGAAAATATGAATATAGCAGAAAATCTTTTTGCCAACCTTCCGGCTGAGACCGCTTTAAAAAATTTTACATCTGCCGAAAAGAAAATCCGGCTGGCCAATGAATTTTTCCAGAAGCATAATGTATCCATAGATGCCTCCCGCCTTGTAAGTGACTGCAGTCCAGTTACCAAACGTAAAGTAGAACTTTTAAAATTATATCTTATGGATCCGGATCTGCTGATTCTTGATGAACCGGTAGCTTTTATGAGTTCATTTGATATGGATTTCTTTCTGGAGCTGATCAGATACTTTAAGGAGAAAAAGGTAACAATCCTTTGTATTTCGCATAATTATCATGCATTTTTTGATTTGATAGATCGTTTTTCTATTTTCTATGAAAAAGAACTGAAAACTACTTTTACCAAAGAAGAGATGGAAAGTGGAAATATCGACAACCTTCTGTTTGCAGATTTCTGTCAGAGCAGATACCCCAAAATACAGGTAAAAAAGGGAAATGAAGTATTATGTGCAGAACATATTGCAACCAATGGATATATCAAAGATATTTCTTTTTCCCTGCAACAGGGCGAAATTCTGGGATTCTTCGGGCGTTCCGGATCCGGAAAAAACACATTACCCAAAGCTCTGTTTGGCATAGAACCTCTGACAGGCGGAAAGCTTTATGTTGACAGGCTTCCTGCAAAAATTACAAGTCCCGAAGATGCACTGAATCTGGGGCTTGCCTATATTACAGACGAACGGGTAGATTACGGACTTTTTTCCAATCTTAATCTCCTTGAAAATGTATATTCTATCAAGGGAAACAATCTGGGACACTTTTGGACACATACAAAATCAGAATATCAGCGTTATTATAAATATATTCATAAACTGGATATGGATCTTAGTCCTGAGAATATCCCTGATCATCTGTCCGGCGGCGAACAGCAAAAGCTGATCATTATGCGCTGGCTTATGTCCTCCGCCCGTATTTTTATTTTTAATGAGCCAACTCAAAGTATTGATGTTCCCTCCAAAATAGATATCTACAATATGTTTAATGACCTGATCCTGAAGGGTTCTTCCATTCTTATATTCAGCTCTAATCTGGAAGAACTTATGGGAATCTGTGACAGAATCATATTTATTAAAGACGGCACTATTTCTGGAGAAATTGCCTATAATGAAGATACTGCATCCATTCATGACTTTATCTGATATGTAAATTCTTTTCCTGTTGAGCATATCAAATTCAGCCGGCATATTTCTATAACGCAAAAGGTTCCATGCAGTCAGCATGGAACCTTTTCTCATCAGATTATTTTCTATATAGCTCTATTTAACAGTAACTTTGCATTTCACTGTTTTACTTCCGGATTTCACAGTGATAACAGCAGTTCCTTTTTTTAAGGCTGTAATCTGTCCTTTGGAATTTACAGTTGCCACTTTGGAATTATCGGACTTATAAGTAAGTTTTTCTACACTGGTTAACGGAGTAAGCACAGGGTGCAGAACTGTTTTCTGTTTTCTCTTCAGTTCCAGTTTTTTTGGAACACCGGTAATTTTCTGGGTTTTTACATCACTTTTCTGAACAGATACAAGCACTGTTTTCTGCAGACCGCTTTTTAATGTAATCGTGATTTTTGCTTTTCCTGTTTTTGTTCCAGCTGAAATCGTACTGGTCCCGTTTGATTTTCCGGATATTTTTGCAACTTTAGTATTACTGGATTTCCAGGAACGAACAGAGTCCCCTGCTGCCATTTTACTTACCTTTAGCACTGTTGTCTTTTGTTTTACCTTGAGCGGTATAGAAGATACAGATACTTTCATGATCGCCTGTAACTTCTTTCCAACCTCCCTCTGTTCACTCTTGCTGCATGCACTACAGATTCTGGACTGTTTTTCCGGAGAAAATACATCTGCCCGTCTGATAGTTTTCCATGATGTAAATTTATGTCCCGAAGCTTCTATCTCTGCCTCTTTTGTTTTTCCACATTCAGTGCAGGTATAAACTTTTGTTCCAGGCTCTTCACAGGTTGGCTCTTTCGTTACTTTTCCCTCATCCCAGGAATGTCTGGCAGGCACCACATTCTGAGGCACAAGTGTTTTCCCACATACAGAACAATGACTTCCTTCTGTCAGACCATCTGTTTCACAGGTTGCAGATACAGCTTTATCTATTACAGCCGTATGATCCGCCATTGGAATTTCCTCTTTTCGGACAGTTCCGCAGATATTACAAACATACATAATTTCTCCGGTTTCCGTGCACGTTGCTTTCTGTGTTATGGTACCTTGATTCCAGGTATGATCTGTTGCCGGAATTTCTGTTTCATAATAGTCCCCACAAATTTCACATATTTCTTCGCCTGTTCCTTTTTCTGTACAATTACCAGGCTTTATGAGTTTAAATATATAAGAATGCGTATGATTCGGATCATAATTGCAATAAATGACGGCATTGCCTGTATCTGACACATTCAAAGAATCCCATTCTTCTCTTGAATCCGGATATCTGACAGCCCGTAAATTATCGCATCCGGTAAAGACCTCATCTTCGACAGAAGCCATACTTCCGGGAATATATATACTTTTTAAGTTTTTGCATCCATAAAAGGCACCTTTTCCCAAAGTAAGAACTCCTTCCGGAATGTTAAGATTTTCCAGGCCGTTACATCCGGCAAAGGCATAAGAATCAATAGAAATAACGCTTTCCGGAATATTAATATCTGCAAGATTAATGCAATCCATAAAAGCTGCGTTATTTATAGAAACCAGTTCTTTCGGTATTGTTATGTCTGTTAAACTTTTGCATCCTTTAAAAGTGCCATTGTAAAGAACTGTAATCTCCTCCGGAATCACTACATTATTAAGATTGATACAATCTTCAAACGCATAAGAATCCAGAGTAGTGACTCCTTCAGGAATTATAATATTGCCTAAGTTAGTGCAACCCGAAAACGCATAAGAACTGATCGTCTTAATACTATCCGGAAGGTCTACATCTGTCAGATTACTGCAATTGGAAAATACAGACTGCGAAACCACTGAGACTCCTTCCGGAATCTTTATGCTGGTCAGATTACTGCAGTCTTTGAATGCCTCTATATCAATAACCGAAACACTTTCCGGAATATCTATACTCTTTAATTTCTTACATCCTGAAAAAGCATAATTTTCTATCCTCGTAATATTATCCGACAGATCTACATTTGTCAGACTGACGCAATTTGAAAATGTATATTGTTCAATACTTTTTACTCCATCCGGAATTATCACGGATTTCAGACTGCTGCATCCATAAAATGCCGAATAACCAATAGAAGTGACACTCTGAGGAATATTTATATTGCTCAGACGCTGGCATCCCTGAAATGCACACTCTCCAATAACAGCCACCTTTTCCGGTAAAGCAATACTCTTCAGACTTGTACAGTCACCAAAAGCTTCCATTCCAATCCGGACACAATTTCCCTTCATATTAACAGAACTTAATTTATATAAGGAATAACATGCATAATCACCAACAGATGTAATATTTTTTTCAAAAGTAATACTTACTATATTTTTTCGATATGTATACCATGGGGGCAGCCTGTAATCAACATAATCTGCCATATCTCCCGTTCCATCAATAACCAGTTCCCCATTATCATATAATGTCCAGGTAATTGATTGATTCACTTCCCCACTGTCTATGATCGTCTCAGCGTCATCCCCTGTCTGCGCTGCAGTTTCCTCTCCGTCAGAAAACAGATTCGCTTCACCATTCCCTTCGTCCCCGTCACCAATCTGCTGCTCATCATAGCTGCCGACAAACCAATGGTTAAAACTTTTTTCATTTTCATATATATCTTCTCCTTTGCATAATTTATTTTTCATCCCCCAATGTACAGTCCTTATCAGACGAAAAAGGAACAGTCCAACATATATATTTGAACTGTTCCTTAACACATTTCCAAATAAAAGGACTGAAAACCGTCAATATATTATCGTTATTTTAACATACACAGTTAATTTTGTCGAATAATATATATAATAATATGCCCTTTATAATGTCTTTATTTTACTTTTACAGTTTTAATGCCTGACCACTTTCCAAATACTTTGGAATTGTCCTGTGAAGTACGGTTCCATGCATGTAAAGCAGCATAATATGTGCCCTTCTTTACATTCTTAAAGGTAACTGTAACCGTATTGCCATTTATCTTTTTCACATATTTTCCGTATGCAAGAGGACGCTTTTCATTATCAACTATTCCATACTTTGTTCCAAGTATGATATCATATCCTTTTGCACTGCCGGCTGTTGTATATGTTATGGTAACATTTTTGCCCTTTACAGAAACCTTCGTGATTTTCGGTGTCTTCGGTGTAACACTTGCAACCTTAACCTTCTTAACTTCTGACCACTTTCCGAAAACCTTCTTTCCTCTGGAGTCTTTTGTCCATGAGCGGCATGCCACATACCAGGTACCTTTATCAACATATTTAAATGTTGCTTCCAATGAGGTCTGATTTTTAATTACCTTTGTATATTTCTTTGTTGAAAGCATTTTCGCGGAAGTACCGATTACATAATCGTATCCCTGTGCACCTTTGCATTCTTTTGCCAGAACAACTTTTACGTTGTTTCCCCTGGCATATGCTTTCTGTATCATTTCTTTTTCTTTCGGAAGCTTTTCAATTGTTTTTGTCAGATCAACTGTATCCAGCGTTTTATCTCCATCCTTGATGGTAACAGTAATCTTGATACTTCCGTCTTTTCCGGCTGCAGCATTTTCTTTTTTCATCACAACATCAACAGTGATATTGCTCATATCTGTGAAGTTCTGCTTTTTCGTTTCCAGTGCACTTTCTATTGCTTTTTTCACATCGTCTTCAGATGTATCATTGGAAACAGTAAGATTATTTACTGCATCTGTAACTGCCGATTCTGCCTGAGCTTTTTTCTGTTCTTCTGTCATCTCAGGAATCTTACAATTGGAAATATCTGGTTTGGATGTGATATCGTCCCAGTATGTATCCGGTGCAGAATCAGCAGGATCTGTAATTGCTCTTCCATCTACAGCACCGATTCTCATAGTCTGGGAAACATCCACACCTGACAGATAAGCTTTTCCCGGAGCAGAATTCTTGTCAGGAGAAGTTGGACTTCCACCTTCCAGATAAGCAGCTGAAACTGCAATCTTTCCATTACCGGAAACACCGTTTCCACCATTACCCCAGAATCCTCTTCCTGCTACAGCAATCAGTATTCCCTGTCCGCTGACTTCACCATTATCAAAGATCAGCGCATCACCGCCGTCATAGGACAATGCATACTGTCCACCGCCATATACACCAAGTAATGCATCTTTTTCAACATTCAGAGTACCATTGCTTACTTTTAAAGCCGGCTGTCCGCTGTATCCTGAACCAATAGCCGGCGCCTCATCTCCACGGATATAGACTTCTCCTCTGATCGTCGCATTTCCGTTTACCACTACTACAGGTTCTGAATTATGCCTGTCATACTCTCCATTGGCCAGATAATTTGTATTGGAATGGATCACTGCATTTTCCAGTACTGCGCCATCATTCAGGATGATCTGTCCGTTAATGCATGCTCCTGTAAGGAACTCTTTATTATAATCATCGTAATCTACAGAAAGTGTTCCGCCATTCATTACCTCGATCTGACCATCCATGGATGAATCACGGACTGTAAATTTGGCACCATTTTCCACAACGATCTTTACACTGCTTAATACTTTCATATTAACCATTGTAAGATTGCATCCTGCCGGGATGATCAGTGTCTGTACAGGAACCAGATCCTGAACTGCATATCCCAGTTCTCCATAAGTACCGCTTGTATGAGAACCATACCATGCTTTTATTTCTGCAGGTACTGTTACTGTCTCATTTTCTCCGCCGAAATATGGAATTGCCCATGGATCCATATCGTACAGATATTTTCCATCACTGGTCTGTACTGCATTCTCCAGTTTCAGATGATCGATAAGTTTCTCTTCCGTTCCATATACTTTAAAATCCAGTGTGTTACTCTGCGCAGTTCTTCCTGATTCATCTGTAACTGTAACACTTACCGGATAAGTTCCCGGTGTTTTCGGTGTACCGCTGAGTGTCAGTGAGCTGTCATACACAGAATATCGAGCTTCCATACCACTGTTTTCTGTATCAATATTTGCAGTTGTCTTCTGCGCATTTACTCTTACTGTATCACTTAAAGGTTTCCAGTCACTTTCTGTCGGTTCCTGTCCATCAGGAACATCTGCCGCTTCCACTGTTACATTACTGTTCTTATTTACAGAGGCAGATGTGGATGCTCCTGTAACAGCATCATACCCTTTCTGACCGGTAAGTGCACTCTCAAAAGATCCGGTCAGCCTTACATAGAGTGTTGTGACACCATTGGAAGGCCCATTAATATCACTCTCTCCAGAGTCTTTCGGCTCAACAGCAAAATCATTTTTCTCTCCGGTTACTCTCAAAAATAAATCCTGATACCCCTCACTCTTAATTGTGATGACATTGCCAATGGATAATCCTGTGGCGTCAAACATAATTCTGTGATTTTCTGTATCCAGATAATATTCCCCGGCTCCCCAGAGACTCATTATAGAGCCAGTTTTTCTCCATGCACTCTCATCTACAGCTATTTCCGTAATCTTTCCGATATAGTCCGCATCGTCAATGATAACTGCAGAATAATCATAGATGCTATCTTTTACATTTGTACCTGTAGCTGACGGAGGTGTCAGTTTCTGGTCATTATCAGAAGTCACCGGTTCGACTGCAAACGCATCTCCAGCGCCTGTTACCTTCAAAGTCAGATCCTGATATCCTGTACTTTTTATTGTGAGAATATCATTTTCTTTAAGCATTCCATCTCCGGAAGCATCAAATAAAACTCTTTTTTCTGCTGTATCCAGATAATACCCCTGCGCATACCAGATAAGGCTTGTTGACGATTTCTTTTCCCATACAGTATCATTAACCTTTATCTCTGTAATTCCCTGTATGTAATCTGAATCATCGCAGCTTAACGCCAAAAAACTGTCAAAAAAACCTGATTTATATTTACTTCCTGCAATAGCCGGCGGTACCTGTTCCTGTCCTGCATCTGCCGCTGCCTCTGAAGTAAATTCCTGTTCTGACTGAACTGCTTCTGTTCCGTCACTCCAGACTTCATCATCACCTGTCGAAACCTCCGGAGCAGAAATTTCCGTGTCTGTAAATTCATCCGCAGCATATACCGGAGCTATTGAAAACATATTCGCAGTAAGTGCCACAGACATTAAAAATGCCATCCTTCTTTTCATTTACTTTTTCTCCTCTTTAGTTAGTTTAAGCTAATTGTTTGATACTGATTGGAAGAATAGCATTTATTTTTTCAATTGTCAATTCTATTTTAAGTTTTGAATTTTTTTCTCATTTTTTCAGATAATTTTTATCATTAGCCTGCCCCTGATACGTTTCGGAATCGATACGATTTTTTCCCACTGCCGCAGGAATAAAAAAGTTAATGATATTGCTGACCAGGCAAGATACAATCACTGTAATACATACAGTCAAAACCAGCTTAACCTCATTTACAATGTCAAGTCCATCCAGCGCATCTTCAAGAAGCCATACTATCGGCTTATGAATCAGAAAAACAGTCATTGTATTTTGTCCAAGGTAACAAATCATTTTATCTCCCGGTCTATAATGTTCTATAAGTTTTGAAAGAAAATAAATAAATACAAATCCACACAGTGAAACTATAAAGAACCATACTGGATTTCCAGTTCTTCCGGCAGCCATCAGTACATACGACTTCCCGTTAACAGGATTTATTCGATACATTAAAGTACCTGTGAATCCGAAAATTATGCCCGGTATTATTACCTTCAGACTGTACTCCCTATCTGCCAGTCGTTTAAGCAGATAACCGGTCAAAATAAAAGCAGCTGACACAAAGCCAATATTTATACACCATGGATAACCCATTTCTATATCCGGCAAATAACATCCCGTAAAGAACAAAATAATTACAATTATAACAAGTAAACTGCTCTTACGGATTTTTAGCAAAATCTGAGAAATGAAATATGCAATAAACATCGTCGGCAAAAACCATAATGATGTTAATGATCCCGCCCCAGTAATCGATCGATAACTTCCATAGCAGATTTTTATAATGTTTTTCGGTGTTAACGATGAATAGATCATTCCCCAAACCAGATATGGCACCACCAATGCACGAACTTTTTTGTCAACTAATTTTAATGACAGCTTTTTCTCTGACAATGTCAATCCTGATATCATAAAAAACAGTGGCATATGAAATGAATATATCCAGATTTTTACCGGGGCATTGAAAGAATTGACATGTCCGATAATAACAAGCAATATGGCAAATGCCCTCATATAATCAATATAATTCCTACGATTCATCACAATATGTACGTTCCGTATCCGTACTTCCTCTCTATATAGTCAGATCTCTTCATCCTACATCAAAAAATCTTTTGCTTATCTGCATGGTAGTTCTTTTATTATACCTTCCGGGAAATACTATGCAACTTCTACATTTACCAATATCTATATTTCTTACGTTTTGCCACCAGAAAACTCAGGGTTACAACTACTGCCATAAACTCTGCCACAACAATAGAACACCAGATTCCATTCAATCCCAGAACCAGGGGAAGGAGCATCACAGAAGCGCTTTCAAACAAAAGTGTTCTGAGAAATGAAATAACCGCCGAGGTTAACCCATCATTCAGAGCAGTAAAGAACGCAGAACCAAATATGGCAATTCCCGCAAAGATAAAAGAAATCGCATAGATAGAAAAGCCATGTGCTGTCATATCCAGCAGCGCCGCATCATATCCTACAAAAATACCGGCAAGAGGTCTGGCCAGCAGTTCGGATGCCCCAAACATCACTGCTGATGCCATCAGAATCAGTGCTAAGCTCTTTTTCAATAAGCTGTTAAGTTCCTTTGTATGACCAGCGCCGTAGTGATAACTGATCACCGGTGCCACACCTGTTGCATAACCAATAAATATAGCAATAAAAATAAAATCTACATACATGATCGTACCGTAAGCTGCAACACCATCTTCTCCTGCATATTTCATAAGCTGATTATTATAAAGCATACCAACAACAGACATTGAAATATTACTCATAAGCTCTGAACATCCATTGGTACAGATCCTGATCAGTGCTCTGCCGTTCCACTCCGGTCTGCAAAGCCTTAATCTGCTGGAATTCTTACGTGCAAAATAAATAAGAGGAACAATTCCACCTACGATCTGACCTAACGCAGTTGCCATGGCCGCACCGGCAATGCCCCACTTAAAAACTGCCATAAAAAGTACATCGCCTGTCATATTTAAAACGCCTGCCACAATCGTAATGATCAGTCCAAGTTTAGGCTTCTCCGCTGTAACAGCAAGACTTGAAAAAGCGTACTGCAACATAAGAAAGGGCAATGCTACCAGAATGATTCGTCCATAAACTACGCAGTTTTCAAGCATCTCGCCCTCTGCCCCGAGAAATACTGCAATAGATTTCAGGGAAATCATACTGATCACAGAGATCACAATACCACAGATAACTGTTGCAGCAATAAGAAGTGAAAATATCTTCTGCGCTTTTTCCTCTTTTCCCTCACCCATGATCTTAGCGATAAGAGCACTGCCTCCGGTTCCGAACATAAATCCCATGGCACCGGTGACCATGAGAAACGGCATAATAAAATTAACTGCTGCAAATGATGTTTTCCCAACAAAATTTGAAACAAAAAATCCATCAACTACACCATAAATTGATGTAAAGATCATCATCAGAATCGACGGAATCGTGAAACGAATCAGACGTCTGTATCCGAAATGATCGGAAAGCTGTATATTTTGGTTCATTTTTCCCTCCATGAAATAGTTTTCAATAACATTATAGTTTCTCAATCTGTCTTCTTAATGAGGCATCATGTTTCTCAATCAGCTGAAGATATCGATTGATTTCTTCCTCACTCCAGTCGCCAAATGCCCTGCATTCTGCTTCTGCCAATCTGGCGGCAGTCTTCAGTGTATAAGTTCTGCCTTTTTCGGTCAGACATACCATTTTCGATTTTCCATTATGTTTCTCGAGATATATAATGTTCTCGCTCTCCAGTTTCCTGACTGCAGAGTTAATTGTCTGTTTACTGATCCCGGAGGATTTATAAATGTCATAGAGGAGACATTTCTCCCCACTGATATAGAGCATATAAAGAACAAATAAAACGCTGTCCGATACTCCCAGTTTCAATGCCGCCTGATGATACAGGGAATCAATCTCCTCTGTCAGGCAATTTATCCTGTGAATTTCTTCATGATGTTTCTCTGACATATTTCCTATCCTTTCAAAGTATGATTTCGTACCGTCAGCAGTATAGTATGAATTCATACTATTGTCAATATGTTTTTTACAGGTCCTTTTTCCCTGCATGTCAGAATCATCGTTTCTGCACTGTTTCCGGTGAAGCTATCCGAATGGGAAATTCCCATGTACACGAAGTAAAATTCCGTACAGATTTCTCAGATGGACACTTCCATGAATTTTGCGGAACATCATCCCCTGCCATTGACGTAGGTAACGGAAAACATGTTCACTTTGCCAAAGCATTTACTGATACACACGACGGACACAGACATCAGTTCCAGGTAGCGTCTTTAATTGACAGCCCAACTGATTTTGAATGTAATTGTAAAGAATAAACAGAAATAATGATATAAAAAAATCAGAGGTGTACGAAACCACCTCTGATTTTCTGAAAAAGCTTTCTGAAAGGTTGCACTAGTCAACATATTTTGGACACAAAATGTAAGCGCTTAATTCTTGGGTAACTATACATTTGCCGTTTTGCAGTTCATAATGATTGATAGTAAATAGTTTTTTACCCTGTATACCGTCATTGACACAGTAAAAAAGTTTTCTTAGTTTTTATTATACTACCATGTATCTGATGTTTCATCTTTCTCTTATCTACATTTTTCGACACGAATATTGATATTTTAGTTTTCCGTTCTGCAAAAATTCACTTTCAGTCCCTCCGAAGCAGAATACCTTCCGTGAATTACTCGGTAACTGAGTTACCAGAGCATCTGAATTAAGGCGGGATACCGCCTTTTTTCAGGGTGCATCCAT
>CAKRVX010000016.1 GCA_934409175.1 uncultured Blautia sp. | reverse complement strand
AGTCAGTGCACAGAAGAAGAACTTCTTGACCAGGGTATCAAACCAAACACAATCCGTCTTTCTATCGGTACTGAGAATATTGATGATATCATTCAGGATCTTGATGAAGCATTCAAAGCAGTTGCTGAATAATAGAATAATATAAACAAAAGACCATTTTCCGGAGTCTCCCTATATCCGGAAGATGGTTTTTTTATATTACAGAAAATTACTTTGTAATGTTTCTATAATAATAAAAAGCTCTTCGGGCAGGTTCCTTTTTTATATCTTGACAAATTTGAAAAATAAGATATAATACAGAAATGCAAATAAGTTGCAAATACAAACTGATTGCAAATACAAATAAGTTGCAGATATCCAAATATAAAGAAAACGATCTGACAGGATACAAAAATCTGCCCAGACAATATAAGGAGGAACCTATGTCAGAGATTATATTAGACTCAGTGATAGACAGTATCAAACTGCTGCCCTTTCTTTTTCTTACTTATTTATTTATGGAATGGCTGGAACATAAAACCGGTGCTGCTACGCAAAACAGGATTCGTACAGCCGGAAAGCTTGGACCTGTATGGGGCGGACTTCTGGGTGTGATTCCACAGTGTGGGTTTTCGGCGGCAGCATCCAGCCTTTTTTCAGGACGCGTGATCACAGTGGGAACTTTGATCGCAGTATATCTTTCTACTTCGGATGAAATGTTTCCAATCATGATTTCCAATGCAGTCCCTGCTGCTACGATTATAAAGATACTGGCCTGTAAAGCAGCTATAGGAATTTTTTCCGGTTTGATTTTGGAATATGTTTATACACATATTCTGAAGCGACAGGAGAAAGAGATGGATATCCACGAAATCTGTGAGGAAGAACACTGCCATTGTGAACATGGACTTTTTTCTTCTGCAGCAGCTCATACGCTGAAAGTTTTTGTGTATATTTTCTTGATTTCTCTGGTTCTAAATATTATCATTGGATTAGCAGGAGAAGAGACTTTGGCAGGGCTTTTTACAGGAGCACCTGTGATAGGTGAACTGATTGCTGCCCTTGTGGGACTGATTCCCAACTGTGCTTCTTCTGTAGTGATCACCCAGTTGTATCTGGATCATATTATTGGTGCAGGTGCCATGATGGCCGGACTTTTAGTAAATGCGGGAGTGGGACTTCTGATTTTGTTCCGGCTGAACAGAAATAAGGCCCAGAATCTGAAAATCATAGGAACTCTTTATGGACTGGGAGTATTCTGGGGAGTCATCATAGAATTATCTGGAATTGTATTTTAGGAGGAACTATGGCGGGAAGCAATTATGCGACAGCAAGCCGCAGGAAAATACTTGAATATTTGAAAAAAAGTAACGATCATACTGTAACAGCTGCAGATGTGGACGAATATCTGAAGGCGCAGGACAGCGAGGTAAACATTACAACAATTTATCGTTACCTGGATAAGCTGGCAAAAGATGGAACAGTGATCAAATATGTAGCTGAGAAAGGGTGCCAGGCTGCTTATCAGTATGTGGAACCTGGACGCGGATGTGAACAGCATTTACATTTGAAGTGTGTGAAATGCGGAAAGATCATTCATCTGGAGTGTCATTTTATGGAAGAAATTTCGCATCATATTGAAGAGAGTCATGGATTTACTTTACAGTGTAAGAATTCTATTCTGTATGGAATATGCAAGGACTGCAAGTGTATTTTGGATAAGAATGAAGAACAGATTTGATTACAGATTGATCGGGAGCGTGTTATGAAGAAGGAAATATCTATGGATAAGAAGGGGAGCCTGTCAAATTATGACAAAGTAATTGAGACATGGAGAAAGAAGTTTCTGGAAATGGACCACGAAGCATTGAGGAGAAAGTTTCAACTGGATGCGGATGAGGAAGCTCTTTATATTACCTATTTCTCACACAGAATGAGAATCGACAGGTCCAATGGGAAGATTGCAATGTGTGCACAGCCGGAAAAGGAACTGACTTTTAATACAGTGATCACAATTTATAATCTGTTTCATTATGCGGTTGAGAATCCGGAAGCATCAGGAAAACTTGTGCCGTTTCGAGAGGTAAAGAGGGTATATCCTTTTGAAGCAGCCTACAGAAAGACAATACTTTCTGAACTTCAGAATACATTTTCAGGTCATGTAGAAGAGTTGACAGCATCCTGCGAGAAGCTGGGCGGTCATAAGATGCCGCAGGGAGATGCAGGATTTATTCTTCCGGTATTTCCTTTTCTTAATATAGCCGTGCTTTTCTGGGATGGAGATGAAGAATTTGAAGCTCAGGCAAATATGCTTTTTGATTCCAATATTACAGATTTTCTTCATGAGGAAAATGTGGTAGGAGTGGCAGCGGATGCGGTTTACTATCTTACAGAAGCATCAGGTTTGGGTGCGGTAAGCATTTATGGATAAAATACAGTAATCTTACATAATTGTAAGCTTCCACATTGATTTGTAATATAGGTCGATGGATGGAAGCTTAGAAATGGGCAGTTAAGCTTCACTTGACGGAAATATATATATGCTGTAAAATTCATGGAAGAATGAATTTTGCAGCATATTTTCTTTACAGGAAATAGTTGCAAAAAATAATGTGCTACAGATTGCCGGGATGAACCTGGATCTGAAACAATAGCAGGAGAAAAAATGAGAATCAGAAAGATATTATGCGGCATGCTTGCGGGAATACTTTTATGTACAGGAAATCCGGTCACATCGCAGGCACAGACTAAAGCACAGCTTTATATGACGAAAGAGAAGACGAGAACAGTTACAATAGAAACTTCAGGGGGAACCATGATGCGAAGAACAGCGGCAGGAGGAACAGTTACCTTGCCGGCGGACAGAAATGGATCTGATTACACATTTCTCGGGTGGTCGTCAAAGAAGAATCAGACATGTAATCCTCAGTATCAGGCATATGAGACAATAAGAGTTACCAAAAATATGCACTTGTATCCTGTAAAATATTACTGGAGTCAGGAACCGGATGTAAATGTGAGAAACCTGGCCGTGAATCTTAGTAAGTATTCCAGAGTTATTTTTGTGGGAGATTCCAGAACTGTTATGATGAGACAGACTTTATACGGTCAGTACGGGGAAAAGATAAGCAGTAAGGTCAGTTTTGTCTGCAAGGTCGGAGAGGGGCTGGGGTGGATGAAAAATACAGTAGAAGCTTCTCTTATTAAGGAACTGGAGAAGGAAATGGCAGATGAGACGGATGATCGTCCGGTTGCAGTAATCTTTAATCTTGGCGTGAATGATTTAACTCACAGAAGAGAAAGTACACTGGATTATAAGGCGGTGGCTAATCAGTATGTTACATACATGAATGAATTGTCCGGAAAACTGGCGACCCTGAATGTGAATTTGTTTTATATGTCTGTCAATCCGTTGAACACAGCCATGAAGCCTACCAGAAAAGAGTCTGAAGTGAGAGGATTTAACGAAATCCTGAGACATGGATTGAACGCAGATTATTCGTGGATTGATACGTATTCATATCTGATAAAACGAGGATATACCACTCATAATGAATTCCGAGGAGGTCTGGATGATGGGCTTCACTATTCGAAGAAAACTTATAAACGGATTTATTCCTTGGTAATGAAGAATCTGAGAAATTCATGATTATGTAGCCCGGAGGCCGAATAAGTGTCCTCCGGGTTATCTGTGTTTATATTAAAATACAACAGGAGGAGAAGCTTTATGGGAAGTGAGAGCTTCAGAAAAGGTTTAAAAGATGGTGTCCCTATAGGCCTGGGTTATTTTGCCGTATCATTTACATTTGGTATGATGGCAGTGGCAGATGGACTTAGTATCTGGCAGGCGGTACTGATCTCGCTGACAAATGTAACTTCAGCTGGACAGTTTGCAGGACTTGAAATCATGGTGATGAGCGGCTCTTATTGGGAAATGGCTCTGACTCAGCTCATCATCAATCTGCGGTATTGCCTGATGTCATTTTCCCTGGCACAAAAATTCAGAAGAGATGAATCACCGGTGCATCGTTATATTGCAGCATTTGGTGTTACAGATGAGATATTTGGAATCAGTGCAAGCCAGCCGGGAAAAGTCAGTGCGTTTTATAATTACGGTGCTATGTGTGTGGCAATACCGGGATGGGTTCTGGGTACTCTGGCTGGAGCAATATCAGGAAATCTTCTTCCGGATTTCATGATGAGTGCACTGGGTGTCGCAATTTATGGAATGTTTCTGGCAATCATAATTCCACCGGCAAAGAAAAACAGGGCAGTGCTGCTGGTAGTGGTGGCAGCAATGGTAATCAGTACGGTATTTAAGGTAGTTCCGGCGTTTACCAGAGTATCTTCCGGATTTGTGATCATTATTACTACCCTGATCGTAGCGGGATTGGCTGCTTATTTTTGTCCGGTTAAAGAAGAGGAGGAAACAGGAAATGAATCATAATATTTATGTTTATATATTGGTAATGGCGGCGGTGACTTATCTGATCCGTATGCTTCCTCTTGCACTTTCAAGAAAGGAAATCACCAGCCCGTTTATTAAATCATTTCTGTATTATGTGCCATATGCGTGTCTGGCTGCGATGACTTTTCCTGCTATTTTGTCAGCTACAGATAGTGTGATTTCTGCGTCTGTGGGATTTGTAGTGGCATTGATTGCAGCATATAAAGAAAAAAGTCTTCTTACAGTAGCGTTGTTTGCATGTGTAGCTGTGTTTATTGCAGAAAGAATCCTGGAGTTGATGGTATAAAAAAGGTTCGGCTATATGTAAAGCCGAACCTTTTTTGGTGTCTGGAAGTATCTGTATCTGATCATTTCAGAAAACTTACATCAATTTCTCCGTCAAAAACTGTAGAAGCCGGGCCTGTCATATAAACCAGATTCTCCTGTCTGTCCCAGAAAATTTCCAGGTTTCCGCCCAGGAGCTTTACGGTAACCGGTTTGCTGCCATCTACATGTCTATTCAAAATAGAGGCAACTGCTACAGCACATGCGCCGGTACCGCATGCAAGTGTTTCGCCGGATCCGCGTTCCCATACACGCATTTTCAGAGTGTGCTTATCAATCACTTCTACAAATTCTGTATTTACACGGTCTGGAAATGCTACGTGATTTTCGAAAGAAGGACCGATTTTTTCAATATCCAGATGATCTACATCTGCCATGTAGACAATGGCATGAGGATTTCCCATGGAAACGGCAGTGACGTAGTATGTCTCGCCGTTTACGGAAAGGGGTTCATTAATAAACTGTTCTTTCTCAGACACTACGGGAATCTGTCTGGCAGTAAGGATTGGAGATCCCATGTTTACTTTTACCTGTGATACTTTTCCATCTTTTATAGACAGATCCAGATATTTGATGCCGCTTTTGGTTGCAACGGAGATATGTTCTTTTTTTACAATGCCATAGTCATAGACATATTTGGCAACACAGCGGATCCCATTTCCGCACATGGCTCCCTGAGAACCATCTAGGTTATACATATCCATCTCGCAGTCAGCTACGTCAGATGGCTTGATCAGGATCAGACCATCTGAACCGATTCCGAAGTGACGGTCACTGACATATCTGGCTACAGCAGAAGGGTTTTCCACAGTCTCCCTAAAACAGTTTACATATACGTAATCATTTCCAATGCCATGCATTTTAGTAAATTTCATCAGCAAATCCTCCTTATTGAATATTATTTATACACCTCTGTATTTTCCCAACGTGTGTTACTATATCGGAAAAATGTTATGAAAAAGTGAAAAACGCAATGTTTTTTAACGAAATCATATTATACATTATATGGAAAAAACTTCTGTCATTCAAGTTTTACCTTGCATTTTATAGAAAGTATGTTAAAATTAAAAACAAAAAATATACAGCCGAAACGCATAATTATACGCTGTTGTATGAAAGAAACAGCATAGGTATATGTACTTTCGGATGCGAGGAGGAAGAAAGATGAAAGATCAGAAGAGATTTGCAGCTCTTGCACTCAGTGCAGTTATGGTAGTTTCCATGGCAGGAAGCGTATCAGCAGCTCAGAAAGTTGAATCTAAAGATGACCTTGCAGGAGCAACAATCGGTGTTCAGCTTGGTACAACAGGTGACCTGGATGCATCTGACTATGAGAAAGACGGCTCTACAGTAGAACGTTACAATAAAGGAAGCGAAGCTGTTCAGGCATTGAAGGCAGGACAGATCGATTGTGTGATCATTGATTCACAGCCTGCTGAGAAATTTGTTGAGAATAATGATGACCTTAAGATTCTGGATGAGCCATTCGAAGAAGAAGAATATGCAATCTGCTTAAAGAAAGGCAATGATGAACTTCTTGATAAGATCAACGGAGCTCTTGAAGAACTGAAGAAAGACGGAACTATCGACAGTATCATGGACAATTACATCGGTGATGATGCTGGAAAAACTCCATATGAGTCTCCGAAAGATACAGATCGTTCCAATGGAACTCTGGTAATGGCTACCAACGCTGAGTTCGAGCCATATGAATACCATGAAGGCGATGATATTGTAGGTATCGATGCAGATATCGCTCAGGCAATCTGTGATAAACTTGGATATGAACTGAAGATTGAAGATATGGAATTCGATTCCATCCTTCCGGCAGTACAGTCCGGTAAAGCAGACTTTGGCGCAGCAGGTATGACAGTGACAGAAGACCGTAAATCAAGTGTTGATTTTACAGATACCTATGCAAATGCAAGCCAGGTTATAATTGTAAAGAAATAATTGAAACAATATAACAGAGCTGTTGACGATCTGCCAACAGCTCTCTTTTCGGAACAGAGGTTTTTATGAATAATCCTATGATATTAGCGAGTGTAAAAGAAGATTTTTATCTGAACTTTATTAAAGATGACCGCTATCTCTGGCTTCTGGATGGTCTGAAAACAACTCTTATTATCACAGTATTTGCGGTAATTGTAGGTCTGATCATCGGTTTCCTTGTAGCAATCATCCGTTCTGCGCACGATAAGTCAGGCTCATTTAAGATCCTCAATGCGATCTGCAGAGTTTATCTGACTGTAATTCGTGGAACACCAACCATGATCCAGCTGCTGATCATGAATTTTGTAATTTTTGGTGCTGTAAGCATTAACAAGATCATTGTAGGCGGACTTGCCTTTGGTATCAACTCAGGTGCCTATGTAGCTGAGATTGTCCGTTCCGGTATCATGTCCATTGACCAGGGACAGACAGAGGCAGGACGAAGCCTTGGTCTGAATTTTAGCCAGACCATGCGACTGATCATTATCCCGCAGGCATTTAAGAATGTACTTCCTGCGTTAGTAAATGAATTTATCGTGCTGATCAAAGAGACATCCATCATCGGTTATATCGGTATGATGGATCTGACAAAAGGCGCTATGCTCATTCAGAGCCGTACATACAATGCGTTCTGGCCGTTGATGGCAGCAGCAGTAATTTATCTTGTGATCGTTGGAATCCTTACATGGGGTATGAATAAACTGGAAAGGAGATTAAGAACCAGTGAGCGATAAAAATGTACTGATTCAGGTAAAGGATCTGAAAAAAGCTTTTGGCAGCAATCAGGTTCTTGACGGAATTACAACAGATATCTGTCAGGGAGAAGTAGTAGCAATCATCGGTCCTTCCGGTTCCGGTAAATCTACTTTCCTGAGATCCCTGAATCTTCTGGAGGTTCCGACAGGCGGACAGATCCTCTTTGAAGGAACTGATATTACAGATCCGAAGGTTGACATTAACAGACACCGTCAGAAGATTGGAATGGTATTCCAGCAGTTTAATCTTTTTCCACATAAAACGGTAAAACAGAATATTATGCTGGCACCTGTAGAACTGAAGCTGATGACAAAGGATGAAGCTTCAAAGAAAGCGGATGAGCTTCTGGCACGAGTAGGGCTTCCGGATAAGGCAAATGCATATCCCAATATGCTTTCAGGTGGACAGAAACAGCGTATTGCCATCGCCCGTTCTCTGGCAATGAATCCAGATGTCATGCTTTTTGATGAGCCGACTTCTGCACTTGACCCGGAGATGGTGGGGGAAGTTCTGGAACTGATGAAAGAACTTGCGCAGTCCGGCATGACCATGGTTGTGGTTACCCATGAGATGGGATTTGCCAGAGAAGTAGCAACCAGAGTGCTTTTCATTGATGACGGCAAGATCCAGGAGGAGAATGCCCCGGAGGAATTCTTTGGAAATCCCCAGAATCAGAGATTGAAAGATTTCCTTTCAAAGGTTTTATGATGTTAAAGAGATTTAATAGTTTTATTGAAAAATGGATGGCACTGGTAACACCTACATGTCTGTTACTGGGTGTATGCTTTCCTGATGTTGCCAAACACGGTCTGCCATATGTGCCGGCCGTGTTTGCATTTATGACATTTGTCGGGGCACTGAAGTCACGGTTTAAAGATGTGGCAAATGTATTTCGGCATCCGGGATCCTTGATCACGATTTTATTTTTGCTCCACGTAGTGATTCCGGCAGCGGCCTGCGGAGCAGGACATCTTTTCTTTGGGGATAATATGGACTTGATTACTGGAATGGTTCTGGAGTTTGCAGTTCCCACAGCAGTGGTAAGTCTGATGTGGGTGACCATTTATGAGGGAAACAGCCCACTGTCATTGTCGCTGGTAGTTCTGGATACTGTGCTTGCGCCGTTTCTGATTCCTGTTACTTTACAGGTACTTATCGGTTCTTCTGTGAGCATGGATCCCACGAAGATGATGCGAGAACTGATATTTATGGTGGCACTTCCGGCTATTGCTGCCATGACTTTGAATCAGATTACCGATGGAAAAGTAATGAAAACATGGCCGGGAAAACTGGCGCCTTTTTCCAAGCTGGCGTTGATATTTGTAGTAACATCCAATTCATCTAAGGTTGCACCCTATATCCGGGATATGAATATGCAGAGAATAAAAGTTGCATTGGCGATCCTGATTCTTGCTGCATCAGGATATGTACTTGGCTGGCTGGTGGCGCATATTTTCCGGCAGGACAGGAGTACGGCAGTTTCTATGATGTATGGGACTGGAATGCGTAATATCAGTGCCGGTGCGGTGATTGCTGCGGCATATTTTCCGGGAGAAGTACTTTTTCCGGTTATGATCGGAACATTATTTCAGCAGGTACTGGCTGCGTTGTTCGGCAAACTGCTGGCACAAAAAGGAGAATAAATAAAACAGGAGACTGCTCAGATCTTATTTTATGAAAAGATCCGGCAGTCTCCTGTACGTTTTTACTCAGATGCTTCTGTGGCTCCGGAAGCTTCTGCATATTTTTTCAGTTCTTTGTAGCAATATTTGATGATTTCCTTGCGTGTGATGATTCCGATAAAATATCCCTGGTCATCCACCACCGGAACGTAATTCTGATTAATAGCCTTATCCAGAAGGTCTTCCATATTGGAATCTGCGTGGACTGCTTTATAAGTTGCACGACGTGGAATTGCCATAATGGAAATTCCTTCTGCAGCTTTCAGATCCGGTACATTTAAGGTCTTCATTCCCCAGAGAAGATCACCCTCGGAAATGGTTCCGGTATATTTGCCGTCCAGGCTCAGAAGAGGAATACAGGAGAATTTTCTGTGTTCCATTTTCTCCAGTGTCTGTCGTAAAGTTTCATCTTCAAAGATATACGCTACGTCACTTTTTGGTGTTAAAAAAAATAAAATGTTCACTTCTGTAAATACCCCACTATATTATAGTATATAAGTTCTGGATAATGTCGATATGGACATATCCGTATAGTTTAAATACGCTTCTGTGGTTTTATGATAGTCTGCGGGGCGTATGATGTCAATATAACGAAATATTAAATTTTTCGAAAAATTATTTATAAAAGCTGGACGCCTTTAGCCTCTGCCTCTGCCATAACTTCTGCCGGCCACAGGGAAGCATGTACCTCGCCGATATGAGCTTTACGAAGGAAGAACATGCAGATACGGGACTGACCGATACCACCGCCGATGGTATATGGAAGTTCCTGGTTCAGGATAGCTTTCTGGAAAGGAAGCTCGCGTCTGTCATCACAGCCTGCAATGGTCAGCTGTTTGTCCAGAGCATCTTCATCTACACGGATACCCATTGAAGAAAGTTCCAGAGCAATATCAAGAACAGGATAATATACCAGGATATCGCCGTTCAATTCCCAGTCATCATAGTCTGGAGCACGTCCGTCATGACGTTCACCGTTAGTCAGGGTCTTGCCGACCTGCATGAGGAAGACAGCGCCTTTTTCTTTGACGATTTTATACTCACGTTCCTTCGGAGTCAGGTCAGGATACATATCCACCAGTTCCTGAGTGCTGACGAATGCAATCTCCCTTGGAAGGATCTCCTCAATATAATCGTACTGTACAGCCATATATTTCTCAGTTTTACGCAGCACGCTGTAAATAGCACGGACAGTGGAAACCAGAGTGTCCATATTGCGTTCCTCTTTACTGATGATTTTTTCCCAATCCCACTGATCCACATATACGGAGTGGATGTTATCCAGGTCTTCATCACGGCGGATGGCAATCATATCAGTATACAGACCTTCGCCGTGAGCGAAGCCGTATTTTTTCAGTGCATATCTCTTCCATTTGGCAAGGGAGTGAACAATTTCTGCATTCTCGTCCTGGCCTTTGATATCGAAGCTTACAGGACGTTCTACGCCGTTAAGGTTATCGTTCAGACCGGATGACGGGTTGACGAATACAGGGGCGGAAACGCGCAGCAGGTTCAGTTTCTGGGCCAGAGTCTGCTGGAAGAAATCCTTCACGGTCTTAATGGCAATCTGGGTATCATGGAGGTTTAAAGCTGAATGATATCCATCAGGAATTTTAATCTGTTCCATTGTTGGAATCCTCCTATTTTTCATATTTGTATATTCTGCACGAATATCCATTAATCTCACACTTCGGTATTATAGCAGGAAAAATCCGTCTTGGCAATTTGCACCTTGCAAGATTGGCACAAAATGTTACAATAAAATTGAGAAAATAGACTGAAACGAAGAAAATGGTAGTTTATCGGCTATGAGCGCAATGATCATAGAAACAGGGGGAAAAGAGATGGGAAAGAGATGCCAGGTCTGTGACGGACCAGTGGTAAACGGACGGTGTAAATACTGTGGAATGCCATACCGGAATGATGCGGTCATGTATCATCTGAATGAAGATCGTTCGGAGCATTACAGTCATGCTTCGGTAAAGGTACGCAGGGCAATGAAAGAGAGTGAGATTCCGCTGCCAGACCGAAAAGAACAGAATGTAAAGAAAAATACCGGAAAAAATACAACCATATCTTCCGGTCAGTCTGCCAGAGCAAAAAAACAGAACGTGTGTACATATACAGGAGAAATACCAAAAGCAGGAAAGAAAACAGCCAGGAAGTCACCAAAGTCTGCAAAATCAGGAAAAAAAGGAGCAATATCTACGGTCATCTGGGTTGGACTTGCATGTCTTATTGCATTGTATGCCTATATACCTGATTCTGCGGATAATGTGATAGATAATGCAATTGGAAAGATTACAGATTATCTGAATATTGATCTGACAGATGATGAGCAGACAGAATCCTCTGATTCGGATGATATTCCTTATACTTATATATATACTGATACCGGTACTTATATGATTGGAGAAGAGGACCCGGATAAAGAAGAGATACTTGCTCCAGGAGAATATGTTGCAGAGGCACGCTGGGAGGCAGTTGCACTGGAAATTACAGATGGATCTACAGGAAAAGAGGAGACGCTGGAGTTTGATAAGGCAGGACAGCAGGAAACTCTGGAATTACATACAGGAGACAAGTTGCGAGTCGTTTCACTGGATGAACAATATAATTACTTTGCCATGTATCAGATTCAGCAATATGACGAATAATTATTTCCCCCTTTCTTTTTTACAGAGTATGTGCTATACTTGATAAGCACACCACATATGGGAAGAATAGTGTGCGATGTGCTATAATAATACTATATGTTGTATATGGGAGTAAAATGGTATGATTTATGTAATAAAGAAAGATGGAACAAAAGAACTGTTTAATTCCAAAAAAATCGTTGCTGCTGTTAATAAATCGGCAGCTAGAATTTTATATACATTCTCAGACGAAGAACAGGATTTTATCTGTCGTTTTGCAGAAGAACATGCAGCTTCTCTGGGAAAGAATGAGATTCAGATCCAGGAGATGCATAATATTGTAGAGGGCGCTCTGGAAAGAGTAAATCCGGCAGTTGCGAAGAGTTATCGTGATTACAGAAATTATAAACTGGATTTCATTCATATGATGGATGATGTGTATACAAAGAGTCAGGCTATCCGTTATATTGGGGATAAGAGCAATGCCAATACAGACAGTGCTCTGGTTGCGACCAAGAGAAGTCTGATCTTTAATGAACTGAATAAAGAACTTTACAGAAAATTTTTCATGAACCGTAATGAGCTTCAGGCGTGTAAGGATGGATATATCTACATTCATGACCAGTCTGCAAGACTGGATACCATGAACTGTTGTCTGTTTGACGTAGCTGCTGTGCTCAGCGGCGGTTTTGAAATGGGAAATGTCTGGTACAATGAACCAAAGACATTGGATACAGCGTTTGATGTTATGGGGGACATTATTCTGAGTACTGCTGCACAACAATATGGTGGTTTTACAGTGCCTGAAGTAGATAAAATCCTGGCTCCTTATGCTAAGAAGAGCTATGACAGATATGTAGAAGAGTTTATGCAGTATTCCGATCCAAGCTGGGTAGGACGAGAAGAAAAAGCGATTGAACGAGCTCTTGATAAAGTAAGAAGAGATTTTGACCAGGGATGGCAGGGAATTGAATATAAACTGAACACTGTGGGTTCATCCAGAGGAGATTATCCTTTCGTAACAGTAACACTGGGACTTGGAACAGGTCAGTTTGAAAAAATGTGCAGTATGTCTTTGCTGGCAGTTCATAAAGGGGGACAGGGGAAAGCTGGACATAAGAAACCGGTACTTTTCCCGAAAATCGTATTTCTTTATGATGAGAATATCCACGGAAAAGGAAAGATCAGTGAAGATGTATTTGAAGCAGGTGTGGACTGCTCTGCAAAGACTATGTATCCGGATTGGCTTTCCATGTCAGGAAAGGGATATATTTCAAGTATGTATAAACAGTATGGCAAAGTAATCAGCCCTATGGGATGCAGGGCTTTCTTGAGTCCGTGGTATGAAAGAGGTGGTATGCATCCGGCAGATGACAAGGATGTTCCGGTATTTGTGGGAAGATTTAATATCGGAGCTGTCAGTCTTCATCTTCCGATGATTTTGGCCAAGGCCAGAGCTGAAAGCAGAGATTTTTATGAAGTTCTGGATTTTTATCTGGAAATGATTCGAAATCTTCATATTCGTACTTACGATTATCTGGGTCAGATGCGTGCATCTACAAATCCTCTCGCTTATTGTGAAGGCGGTTTCTATGGAGGTCATCTGAAACCAAATGAAAAGATTGGTAAACTGTTAAAGCCAATGACAGCTTCTTTTGGAATCACAGCATTAAATGAACTTCAGGAACTTTATAATGGGAAATCTATTGCAGAAGACGGACAGTTTGCTCTGGAAGTTCTGAAATATATTAACGAAAAAGTGAATCAGTTTAAGGAAGAGGATGGTTACCTTTATGCTATCTATGGAACTCCGGCAGAAAGTCTTTGTGGCCTCCAGGTAGAGCAGTTCCGTAAGATGTACGGAATTATCGAAGGAGTATCCGACCGTCCATACGTAAGCAACAGCTTCCATTGCCATGTAACAGAAGATGTAACGCCGATCGAGAAACAGGATCTGGAAGGTCGTTTCTGGGAACTCTGTAACGGTGGTAAGATTCAGTATGTCCGCTACCCTATCGACTACAATCGTGAGGCCATCCGCACTCTGATCCGGCGCGCTATGGCCCTCGGCTACTACGAGGGAGTAAACCTTTCTCTCGCCTACTGCGATGACTGTGGGCACGAAGAACTGGAAATGGATGTCTGCCCGGTCTGCGGATCCAAAAATCTTACCAAGATTGATCGAATGAACGGATACTTATCCTACAGCCGTGTTCATGGCGACACTCGTCTGAACGAAGCTAAAATGGCCGAAATAGCTGAACGAAAATCAATGTAAAAAATAAGTGTCAGATGGCTACTGCCATCCGGCACTTATTTTTTACATTCAATTCCAGTTTATAATTTTCAGAGGACAGGCCTAAAAGGTCTGTCCCCTTTTTTGACAAAGTAATTATTTAATAACAGTTCCGGTTTTCTCAAAATACCCATCCTTTGCATGGGCAATATCTGTAATGATCGTTCTGCGTCCATCTCCCTTTTCAACGAAAGAGATTCCGGCTTCAAATTTCGGCAGCATAGATCCCGGTGCAAACTGATCTTCTGCTATGTATTTCTTGGCATCTTCAACAGAAATTCCATTCAGAAATTCTTCATTATCTTTACCAAGGTTAAGACTGACCTTCTCCACGCTGGTCAGAATCAGTAAGGTATCTGCATTCAATTCCTCAGCCAGAAGTCCGCAGGTGAGATCTTTTTCAATGATCGCACTTGCACCGTGCAGATCGATTCCCTGTTCCATAACCGGAATTCCGCCACCGCCGGCAGCAATAACTATCTCTCCGGCATCAAGTAATGTACGGATAGTTTCCAGTTCGACGATTTTCTGAGGTTTAGGTGCGGCTACGATTCGTTTATAAGTGCCATCTTCCAGTTTTGTAACAAAGTTTCCTTTATTTTCCTCAGCAACAGCTTCCGCTTCTGTAAGAACACGCCCTATGATCTTCTCCGGATCTGCAAAAGCATCATCATATGGATCGATAACTACTTGGGTAAGTACAGTAGCAACCGGCTTATAGATGCCCCGTGAGATTAGTTCTGCACGAATTGCAGTCTGAAGGTCATAACCGATATATCCCTGACTCATGGCAGAACATATTGACATAGGCGCAAATGTGTAGTCAGGATGTGTCTTGCCAAATTCGTTCATGGCTGTGTGGATCATTCCAACCTGTGGTCCGTTACTGTGGGAAACTACCACACGGTTTCCTGCTTCTACGAGATCTGCGATTGCTTTGGCTGCTTTTTTTGTAGCGATTTTCTGTTCTGGTAAAGTGGTGCCAAGTGCTCTGTGGCCTAATGCGACTACTGTGATTTTTTCGCTCATGGGAATTACCTCATTTCTTTATTATTATTTTTGGTGACTGTTCAACAGATAATAGTCTGTGAAGTTGTTGAACTGTTACATTTTCTTTATTGAAAATATACAAATGACTTATCATAATGATAGTTTACATTATAAAAGACTGACAGAAAAAATTCAATAGAATTTTTGACGCAAACAACCCTCGCATTTCTGCGAGGGTTGCTGTTTTTTTGAGGGGGGAGATAGAGAGTGGTTTTTCATCTATCCAAGACCTATTATATCGGCAAAATATGTTCAAAGTATGTCGTATTTATAAAAGAAACAGAAAAATTATAAACAAACTTTAAAATAAATATATAATTCCTGGTATGTCTTGTTTTCTGTAAACGAACATGATACAGTGTAAACGTCCATTTCTGCATTCCGCAGAAATGAAAATTTTCAGGCACCATATCGGTGCAAATTTCTCTTTTTATTTTAAATTTATATTGGTGTCCGGAGAGGAGAGATGCCTATGCTTGTGTAAATATCCGTTTACAGAAGATAAAACTGCATTGAAAAATAAAATGCAGGAATGGAAACTGAAAAACGGATCACATCAGGATCCACAGGTCATAAGGAGATGCAGAAATGAAAAAAAGAATATGGAATCAGGTGAAAGCAGTTACGGCAACAGCAATTACTTTGACAATGGCTGTATTGCCATGTGCATTAATGGAAAAAAATGTAAAAGGTACGGAACTGGATTTCTCATCGTTGGGGCTGGAACAGACATGTGTATGGACAGATGAAAAAAATTTCAGAGCTGATCTTACCGTAAAACTTACCGGACTAAATAAACTGAAAGAGAAAGATAGTACAGAAGAAGCGTTTTCGGACGAAGAAGCTGAGGAACCGGAGAAAGAAGAATATTCTCTTATTACCTATATTTCAGAATATTTTTGTCCGGAAGAAGATTCAATTTCAGAAAATACCCGGGCAGATTCTGTTGAGATCATTAATCAGAATGGAAAAAATACTGAAATTACCAGATTTACCAGTACAATAGAAATGCAGAAACTGGACGAAGGGGAAATTTCCTTTGTCTTTCCGGTTTGGCTGAGAGAAGAGTATCAGGAACCGGAAGAGGATATGATGTACCCGGTTCTTCAGGAGGAACCGTTACAGAAGGATCAGCCGGGAGCAGCAGTTTATTTACAGAGAAAGTCAGATGGTAAAATGGAAATACTTGCGGAAGGAGAAAGTCCGGTACTTCATGTGAGCATGAACCCTTATGTCAGTCCGGCAGAACCTACAGATGTACCGGCACCAACTCTTACAGACATGCCGGATCCTGCCCCAACAGACAATCCCGACAAGAGTCCGACAGATACTCCGGTACCAGAAGTTACAGTTACACAAAAGCCAGCAGAACATATGACAGTCACTCCGACGAAGAGCCCTGTAAATACACCGACACCTGTACCTGTAGTATCTCAGTCCGGACAGAACGGTTTTGGCATCATATCAGGAGGTACTACGATCACACCTGTTTCCGGACTGGCAGATTATCAAAGCAGCGGAACTGATGTTCCGGCAGGAGCAGCTTATAAAACTGCCGGTAAACCGAAGACAGGAGATCAGGCAGAGACAGGAATGTTTGTGGTACTGCTGCTCTTTGCAGCGATGTCTGCAGCTGGTATTTTTGTACGCCTGAAAGGCAAAAATGAACGTTGAAACCATGGGGGAGGTGTGATATTCTTATATATAATGTGTAAATATGATAATGGTAAATATGGAGGACATAAATCTAAATGAAATTAGTATCCTTATTAGAACGTCTGGAATATACCTGCCTTCAGGGAACTACAGACCAGGAAGTAAAGAATGTTGTCTATGATTCCAGAAAAGTAGAAGAGGGATCTCTCTTTATCTGCATACGTGGAGCTGTGGTAGATGGGCATAAATTTGTACATGATGTGATCAAAAAAGGTGCAAAGGTGCTGGTTGTAGAAGAAGCAGTGGAAGCACCTGAGGATGTAACAGTAGTTCTTGTGAAAGATACCCGTTATGCCATGGCATTTATATCAGCTGCATATTTCGGATATCCGGCAGAAAAACTGAAAACTATTGGAATCACAGGTACCAAGGGAAAAACAACTACCACATATATGGTAAAATCCATTCTGGAAAATGCTGGTTATAAAGTTGGCCTGATCGGAACTATTGAGGCAATCATCGGTGAAAAGAAAATACCTGCAAAAAATACAACGCCGGAATCCTATATGATTCAGGAATATTTTCATGAGATGGTTGAGGCCGGCTGTGACTGTGTTGTAATGGAAGTTTCCTCTCAGGGACTGATGCTTCACAGAACACAGGGGTTTGTTTTTGATTTTGGTATTTTTACAAATATAGAGCCAGACCATATCGGACCTAATGAGCATAAGGATTTTGATGACTATCTCAGATGCAAATCACTTCTGCTCAAGCAATGTAAAGTAGGAATTGTAAACAGGGATGATGAGCATTTTGACAGAATCATAGAAGGCCATACCTGTCAGCTTGAAACTTACGGATTTTCACCGGAAGCAGATCTGCGTGCTGAGGATGCGAAACTGGTGGGAGGTAAAGGGTATCTGGGTATTTCCTACCATCTGAAGGGATTGCTGGATTTCCATGTGGAGATTGATATTCCGGGTAAATTCAGTATTTATAATTCTCTGACTGCCATTGCAATCTGCCGTCATTTTAAAGTTTCAGAGGAAAATATCCTGAAAGCTTTAAAAGTTGCGAAGGTAAAGGGACGTATTGAAATGGTGAAAGTTTCCGATGATTTTACATTAATGATCGACTATGCACATAATGCTATGGCCCTGGAGAGTCTGCTGACAACATTGAGAGAATATAATCCTCATAGGTTGGTATGTCTGTTCGGATGTGGCGGTAACCGTTCCAAACTTCGTCGTTATGAGATGGGTGAAGTTTCCGGAAAACTGGCTGATCTTACGATCATTACTTCTGATAACCCACGTGATGAAGAGCCACAGGCCATTATTGACGACATTAAGGTGGGAATGGCGAAAACCAGCGGAAAATATGTAGAGATCATTGATCGTAAAGAGGCCATTGCGTATGCAATCCATCACGGAGAGCCGGGAGATATTATTGTACTTGCGGGAAAAGGCCATGAGGATTATCAGGAGATCAAAGGAAAAAAATATCCCATGGATGAAAGAGTTCTGATCGCTGATATCCTGGCAGGAAAATAAAACAGATTTATGATTTATGCTGATATAATAATAGATATTTCCAGTGATAAGCTGGATCGGAGCTTTCAGTACCGTGTTCCGGACAGACTGGAGAAGGAAATAAAAATGGGGATGGTGGTATCCATCCCCTTTGGAAACAGTAATCAGCTCAGAAAAGGGTATGTGACCGGGCTCTCTGGTGAGCCGAAAGTAGAGCCCTCCAGACTGAAGGAAATTGCAGGATGCTGCAGTGCAGAGGAGACTACGGAATCCAGACTGATCACTCTTGCTGCCTGGATGAAAAAAAATTATGGTTCCACCATGATACAGGCATTGAAGACAGTTCTTCCTATTAAAGAAAAGATAAAGGCGAAGGAAAAGAGATATCTGTGTCTGAGCATTTCAGAGGAAAAAGCAGAAGAGACTCTGGCTCAATTGGAAAATACCAGATTTAAGGCCAGAGCCAGACTGTTGAGGGAACTGCTGAAAGAGAAACGATTGGATTATACGCTGGCATCCAAAGAACTGGGAGCTACAGCTTCTGTAGTAAAAAAAATGGAAGAACAGGGGATTCTTCATATAGAATATGATGAAGTGCAGAGAGGTTTATTAAATACCGGCGCAATTCGGGAAGAAGCGCTTCCTCTTACTGAAGAACAGGAAAACGCAGTCCGAAATATCCTGAAGGAATGGAAAAACCCGAATCCCCGTCCTGTGCTTCTGGAGGGAGTTACAGGAAGTGGAAAAACACAGGTATACATGAAGCTCATCGAAGAAACACTGAACAGGGGAGAGCAGGCAATTGTCCTGATTCCTGAGATTGCACTGACCTATCAGACAGTGCGGCGTTTTTACACCAGGTTCGGAGAAAAGGTTTCAGTCATTAATTCGAGACAGTCCCAGGGTGAGCGATATGACCAGTTTAAACGTGCCAGACGGGGAGAAGTACAGGTGATGGTAGGTCCCAGATCGGCGTTGTTTACACCTTTTTCCAGACTTGGACTTATTGTGATTGATGAGGAGCATGAGCCCAGCTATAAAAGTGAGAACAGTCCAAGATATCATGCAAGGGAAACAGCTGTCAAAAGAGCAGAGCTGGAGCATGCCAGAGTAGTCCTGGGATCAGCAACTCCCTCTCTGGAGGCTTACAGCAGAGCCGTGAGCGGACAGTATGGCCTGGTGAAGCTGACTGCCAGATACGGAGAACGCCCTATGCCCAGGGTTTCGATTGTTGATCTGAGAGAAGAACTTAAGGCAGGAAATCGTTCTATTCTAAGCAGAGAACTGAGGGATGGAATTGAGAAAAGACTGGAACGCAGAGAGCAGGTGATGCTCTTTCTGAACAGAAGAGGTTATGCTGGCTTTGTATCCTGCCGATCCTGCGGACATGTTATGAAATGTCCTCATTGTGATGTGTCTTTGTCTGAGCATAATAATGGGCGTCTGATCTGTCACTATTGTGGATATGAAACAAGAAAGCCTCAGGTATGTCCGGAATGTGGTTCTCCATATATCGGGGGATTTAAAGCAGGTACGCAGCAGATCGAGAAGGTAGTGAAAGATACTTTTAAAGGGATCAGAACTTTGCGCATGGATTTTGACACTACCAGAACCAAAGGCAGTTATGAAAAAATTCTGGCATCCTTTGCGGCTCATGAAGCAGATGTTCTGATTGGAACTCAGATGATCGTAAAAGGGCATGATTTTCCAGATGTAACGCTGGTAGGGGTGGTCGCAGCAGATCTTTCACTGAATGCTGAAGATTACCGATGTGGAGAGCGGACTTTTCAGCTTCTGTGTCAGGCAGTTGGACGATGCGGAAGAGGAAAAAAATCCGGGGAAGCAGTGATCCAGACCTACCATCCGGATCATTACAGTATTCAGGCTGCTGCCATGCAGAATTATGAAGCTTTTTATGAGGAAGAAATCAGCTACAGAGAGCTGATGGATTATCCGCCGGTAGCACATATGATGGCTGTTCTAGGCTCATGTCCGGAAGAAGAACTTCTGATACAGGCCATGCATTATCTGCAGCTTTATATACACAGGATTTATAAGAAAAAAGATCTTCATGTCATAGGACCTGCCTATGCGGCAGTGGGAAAAGTAAAAGATATTTACAGACAGGTGATCTATTTAAAACACGAAAATTATGAAACACTGGTCCAGATCAAAGACCAGCTTGAGAAATATATAGAGATTAATTCCGGTTTTCGGAAAATATACATACAGTTTGACTTCAGTTAAGATAAAATTGATTTCATTTGAGAAAAGGAGAATAAAAATGGCACTTAGAACAATCAGAGTAGAAGGCGACCCGGTACTTACAAAGGTCAGCAGACCGGTAGACAAAATGACACCAAGAAATCACGAACTGATCATGGATATGCTGGATACCATGTACGATGCAATGGGAGTAGGACTTGCTGCACCACAGGTAGGAATTCTGAAAAGAATTGTAGTGATCGATGTAGGGGAAGGTCCTATCGTACTGATCAATCCTGAAATCGTAGAGACATCAGGGGAGCAGACAGGAGATGAAGGATGTTTAAGCGTACCTGGAATGGCAGGTCAGGTTACGCGTCCGAATTATGTGAAGGTGAAGGCTCTGGACATAGATATGAATGAAGTCGAATATGAAGGAGAAGGTCTTCTGGCGCGTGCTTTCTGTCATGAGATTGATCATCTGGATGGACATATGTATACAGAACTGGTGGAGGGAGAACTTCACCGTGTAACTTATGATGAAGATGAGGAATAAATGAGAGGAATTGGTGAGATAGTATATGAAAATAGTTTATATGGGAACACCGGATTTCGCTGTACCGTCTCTGAAAGCGCTGGTTGAAGCAGGGTATGAGGTTGCCGCAGTTGTAACTCAGCCGGATAAGCCCAAAGGAAGAGGAAAAACATTGCTTCCTACACCAGTGAAGGAAGAAGCACTTATGCATGAAATACCGGTATATCAGCCCCAGAAGGTAAGAAATAATCAGGAATTTCTGGATGCTATGAAAGAAATTCTGCCGGATATCATTATTGTAGCAGCTTTTGGACAGATCATACCGAAAGAGATACTGGAACTTCCAAAATACGGCTGTATTAATATCCATGCATCATTGCTTCCGAAATACAGAGGCGCTGCACCTATTCAGCAGGCTGTGATTGATGGTGAAAAGGAATCCGGTGTTACGATTATGCAGATGGGAGAGGGCCTGGATACAGGTGACATGCTTTCAAAAATTGTGATTCCACTGGACAGGGAAGAAACAGGGGGAAGTCTTTTTGGCAAGCTGGCCCAGGCAGGTGCGGAACTTTTGATCAAGACATTGCCATCTATTGAACAGGGAACGGTTATGCCTGAGAAGCAGCCGAAAGAAAGTCCTACTCCTTATGCAGCAATGATTACCAAACAAAGAGGACTGATGGATTTTTCAAAATCAGCAGTTGAACTGGAACGTCTGGTAAGAGGTCTGAATCCATGGCCCAGTGCATATACTTTTGTCAATGGAAAAACATTAAAGATATGGAAAAGCAGGATAAGTCAGGAGACAACAGATGCAGAACCCGGAACCGTGATCAGAACTGATGCACAGGGAATACATGTTGCATGTGGTGATGGAGTGCTTATTTTTACGGAAGTACAGCTGGAAGGAAAGAAGCGGATGGGAGCTGAGATGTTCCTGAGAGGCTATCATATGGAAAAAGGAACAAGGTTTACAGATCATAAGGAGTGATTGAATGTACGGATACTATTTTGACCCTACTTATATATTGCTGGTTATTGGTATGGTATTGTCTCTGGCAGCATCAGCCAGGGTAAAAAGTACTTTTGCCATTTATAACAAAGTACGCAGTGCTTCCGGACTTACGGGAGCAGATGCTGCCAACAGAATCCTGCATATGGCAGGAATAACAGATGTTTCAGTAGTTCCCATAGCAGGCAGTCTGACCGATCATTATGATCCCAGAAGTAAACAGATCGCATTATCCCAGGATGTTTATAATAAGAAATCAGTAGCTGCCATAGGTGTAGCCGCACATGAATGTGGACATGCGATCCAGGATGCCGTGAATTATGCACCTCTGAATGTTCGCAGTGCTATTGTTCCGGCGGCAAATATAGGATCTACCTTATCATGGCCATTATTTCTGGCAGGACTGATTTTTTCTATCCGTCCGCTTCTGACACTTGGAATTTTGCTGTTCACATTGGCTGTACTTTTTCAGCTTGTAACATTGCCGGTAGAATTTAATGCTTCTGCCAGAGCGCTGAAGATGCTTGGCAGTTCAGGAATGCTTGGTACAGATGAAGTGAAAGGCGCCAAAAAGGTTCTGACAGCAGCAGCTCTTACTTATGTGGCGGCTCTGGCATCATCTGTTCTGCAGCTCTTAAGACTGATCATACTGGCCGGAGGAAGAGATCGTGACTAATGGAATAAATACCAGAGAATTGATTCTGGAAATATTACTTGAAATTGATGAAGAGGGAAAGCACAGTCATATTGCTATTCGTAATGCTCTTTCAAAATATCAGTTCCTTCCCAGACAGGAAAGAGCTTTTATTACCAGAGTCTGTGAGGGAACTCTGGAATATCGCATTCTGATTGATTATATTATTGATTCTTATTCAAAAATAACCGTAGATAAAATGAAACCTGCGATCAGGGAGATTCTAAGAAGTGCAGTGTATCAGATTAAATTTATGGACAGTGTTCCGGACAGTGCTGTATGTAACGAAGCGGTGAAGCTTGCACAGAGGAAAGGTTTTTATAATCTGAAGCCTTTTGTAAATGGTGTGCTTCGTACCATTGCCCGTGAACATCAAAACCTCAGTTATCCATCCCGAGAGGAGAATCTGGTCAGATATTTATCTGTCAGATATTCGATGCCAGAGAATCTGGTCAATCGTTGGCTGGAAGACTACGGAGAAGAGAAAACAGAGAAAATGCTTGCTGATTTTCTGACGGAAAAGCCCGTTACAGTACGATGCCGTGTACACAAGTATCCACAGGAAGAAATTTATCAGAGCCTTGTAAATCAGGGCGTTGAGGTGAAAGCTGCACCCTATCTTCCATATGCATATGAAATTTCGGGGTATAATCACATTCTGGCACTGGATGCTTTTATTCAGGGGAAAATTCAGGTACAGGATGTAAGTTCTATGCTGGTGGCAGAGGTCGCTGATCCGAAAAAGGGAGATTACATCATTGACATGTGTGCTGCGCCTGGAGGAAAGAGCCTTCATGTGGCTGACAAAATGGGAGATTATGGAACAGTAGATTCCAGGGATATCAGCCAGTACAAAGTAAGTCTGATAGAAGAAAATATCAGCCGTACGGACGCGATCAATGTACAGGCAAGGGTGATGGACGCTACAGTATTTGATGTAGATTCGGAACTTAAGGCAGATATTGTTCTGGCGGATGTGCCCTGTTCCGGCTATGGTGTGATTGGCAAGAAGCCCGAGATAAAATACAGAGTTACTCCGCAGAAACAGGAGGAGATTGTGATCCTCCAGAGAACGATCCTTGATCGTGCTGCTGAGTATGTGAAACCAGGAGGTGCTCTGGTATTCAGTACCTGCACCATTGCAAAAGAAGAAAATGAAGAGAACATGATGTGGTTTATGAACAATCATCCGTTTAAGCTGGAAAGTCTTGATCCATATCTTCCGGAGGAACTTCATTCAGAAACAACAGCACTGGGATATCTGCAGCTTCTGCCGGGAGTGCATAAGACAGACGGATTTTTTATTGCAAAATTCAGGAGAAAATAAAATATGACAGATATCAAGTCAATGACAATAGATGAACTGAAAGAACTGATGACAGAACTTGGAGATAAGCCTTTTCGTGCAAAACAGATATACAGCTGGCTTCATGAGCATCTGGTCACATCCTATGATGAAATGACCAATCTTTCCAAAGGATTGAGAGAGAAACTGAAAGATTACCCCATTACAGCGCTGGAAGCTGTTGACGTACAGACTTCCAGGCTGGATGGAACTCAGAAGTATCTGTTTCGGCTTGGGGATGGAAATGTGATTGAAAGTGTTCTAATGAAATATAAACATGGAAATTCTGTCTGCATTTCTTCCCAGGTAGGCTGTCGTATGGGCTGTCGTTTCTGCGCTTCTACTATCGGCGGTCTGACCAGATGTCTGCAGCCGTCAGAAATGCTGGATCAGATTTATAGGATTCAATCGCTGACAGGCGAGAGGGTATCTAATGTAGTCGTAATGGGTACAGGAGAACCTCTGGATAATTATGAAAATCTTCTGCGTTTTATACATATTCTGACAGAGGATGGAGGTCTTCATATCAGTCAGAGAAATCTCACTGTTTCCACTTGTGGACTGGTTCCGAAAATTTATGATCTGGCTAAGGAAAAACTTCAGATGACGCTGGCACTTTCTCTTCATGCACCAAATGATGAGAAGAGAAAAGAACTGATGCCTATTGCAAATAAATATACCATGAATGAAGTGCTGGATGCCTGTAGATATTACTTTAAAGAAACCGGCAGAAGAATTACTTTTGAATATAGTCTGGTAGCCGGAGTGAATGATAACGATGAAGATGCCAGAGAACTTTCTGAGAAGATTCGCGATATCAACTGTCATGTAAATCTGATTCCAGTTAATCCTATTAAGGAACGTTCTTTTGTGCGTTCTACTAGACAGGCTGTCGAGAATTTTAAAATAAAACTTGAAAAATGTGGAATAAATGTTACTATTAGAAGGGAAATGGGCAGCGATATTGACGGTGCCTGTGGACAGTTAAGAAAAAGCTATATGGAAAAAACAGAAAGCGAGAAGTGACATGAGGATATATTCAGCTACTGATGTAGGGCAGAAGCGGAAGATGAACCAGGATTATGTGTTCGCCTCTGCTGACCCAGTTGGAAATCTTCCGAATCTGTTTGTTGTTGCAGATGGAATGGGGGGACATAATGCCGGGGATTATGCGTCTTCCCATGCTGTTGGAATTGTGGTAGAGGAGATTCGTGAGGATGCGGATTTCAACCCTGTGAAAGTAATCCGGCATGCAATCGAAAGTGCAAATACTGAAATTATTGCTCAGGCACAGAAAGATGAAGCACTGAGAGGCATGGGTACCACCATGGTGGTTGCTACAATTGTGGGGCATTATGCTTACGTGGCAAATGTGGGCGACAGTCGGCTTTATGTGGCCGGAGAGCAGATTCAACAGATAACGAGGGATCACTCATTGGTGCAGGAGATGGTAAGGATGGGCGAGCTTAATGCCGAAGAGGCAAGAAATCATCCGGATAAAAATATCATCACAAGAGCGCTTGGAGCGGAAAGAACGGTGGATGTGGACTTTTTTGACCTGAAGCTGGAACCGGGGAATGTGGTTCTGATGTGCTCAGACGGACTGAGTAATATGGTTGAAGATGAGAGAATCGGAGAGATTATTTCCGATACGGACATAGCTCTTCAGGAAAGAGGACAGACTCTGATCAGTGAAGCAAACCGCAACGGCGGCAAGGATAATATTGCAATTGTACTGATAGAACCATTCGCAAATGAGGTGGAAAAATGTTAAAAACAGGAATGATCATAGCAGAACGCTATGAAATATTAGGTAAAATTGGAACCGGCGGAATGGCGGACGTATACAAGGCGAAGGATCATAAGCTCAATCGGTTTGTTGCTGTCAAGGTACTTAAGCCGGAATTTCGGGAGGATACAACGTTTATCCGTAAGTTCAGAAGTGAAGCACAGGCTGCTGCTGTTCTGACGCATCCCAATATTGTAAATGTATTTGATGTAGGGGACGATAACGGTGTTTATTACATTGTAATGGAGCTGATAGAGGGAATAACCCTTAAGGAATATATTTCCAAAAAGGGTAAACTTTCTGTAAAAGAAACTACCAGTATTGCAATTCAGGTTTCCATGGGACTGGAAGCAGCTCACAGCCACGGAATCGTACACCGTGATGTGAAACCTCAGAATATTATTATTTCCATGGACGGCAAAGTAAAGGTGACAGACTTTGGTATTGCCAGAGCTGCATCCTCCAATACCATCAGCTCCAATGTAATGGGGTCTGTTCATTACAGTTCACCGGAACAGGTGCGAGGTGGTTACAGTGATGAAAAGAGTGATATTTATTCATTGGGTATTACTCTTTATGAAATGGTCACAGGAAAGGTTCCCTTTGACGGGGATACTACAGTGGCTATAGCCATAAAACATCTTCAGGAAGAGATGGTACCGCCAAGTGTATATACTCCAGAACTTCCCCACAGCCTGGAACAGATCATACTGAAATGTACACAGAAGAGTGTTGATCGAAGATACCAGAATATGGAAGATGTCATCGCTGATCTGAAACATTCACTGATAGATCCTCAGGGGGATTTTGTTAAGCTGACTTCTGTGGATACAGATGCGAAGACAGTTGTGATTTCGGATAAAGAACTGGGAGAGATCAAGCATATGCCAAAGCAGGTTTCAAAACCTGAACCAGAGGCTTTGGAAGAGGAGATTAACGAGACAGACTATGATGATGAGCCGGAAGAGAATTACAATAGAAAAAACAACCGGAAAGAAAAGAAGCACAAATCAGGAGGGCATGGTCTGACTATAGCTGTTCTGCTTCTGGGAGTTGTGATTCTCATCGCGATCATTTTTATCATAGGGAAAACTTCAGGTCTGATCGGAACAACGGATAATTCGAAAACTGATACAAAAACAGAGCAGGCTGAATCATCCAAATCAGATGATGGAATGGTAACGGTTCCGGATCTGGTAGGAAAGACAGAAGAGGAAGCTAAAAGTATCACAAATGATATGAAACTTGGAATTCAGCCGATGGGAGAAGAAGCGTCCAATCAGGCAAAAGGTACTATTTCTTCGCAGGATATACCTGAGGGAAGTAAAGTAGAACAGTATACAACTATTAAATATTACATCAGCAAAGGTGCACAGCAGGTTACAATTCCTGATATGGATGGACGTACAGGTGTAGATGCACAGCAGACTCTGGAAGATATGGGACTGAATGTTACCATAAAGAAAGAATATTCCGATGTAGATGATGATGGAAACGCAATGGTTGAACTTGGATATGTAGATTCCATCACTCCTGATGTGGGTTCCTCCGTATCAGCAGGAGATACAGTAACTCTGACAGTCAGCCGTGGAATTGATTATGGAAACAGTGTTCAGGTTCCTGATGTAGTAGGATTGACAAAGAACGATGCAATTACAAAATTAAGTAAATTTCTTAATGTAGAGGTAAAAGAAGAGAAGAGTACAGAGGTTGCGTCAGGAGAAGTTATTTCACAGGAGCCTGATGCGGACAGCTGGGAAGATCCGGATGCTGCAAATATAGTGATTACTGTCAGCACAGGAACACAGGATACAGCTCAGGATACCGCAGCAGAGCAGAATACAAACAGCAGTACAGATACGGCAGCAGACAACACACAGCAGAGTGCAGCAGCCAGTGGAGAAGTATGGAAATGTACACAGGCGCTGAATACACCGGAAGGATATTCAGGAGGTCCGATTCGTCTGGAACTGATTCAGACTGTAAATGGAACACCTACTGCTTCTACAATCCTGGATGGACAGACTGTTGAATTTCCGTATTCTCTGGATGTGACAGGAGCACCGGGAGTAAGCGATGGTACGATCTGTCTCTATGAAGAGATAAATGGTGTTTATCAGAAACTGGGCGACTATGCGGTTACATTTGCCAAGGCAGAGTAGAACATGCAGGGAAAAATAATAAAAGGTATTGCGGGATTTTACTATGTTTATGCAGACGATAGTGAAATATATGAATGCAAGGCTAAAGGAATTTTCAGAAAAGATAATCAGAAGCCTCTTGTAGGCGATAATGTGGAAATTGAAGTTCTGAATGAACAGGAGAAGGAAGGCAGTGTTACTGCCATTCTTCCCCGGCGAAATTCTCTGATCCGTCCGGCTGTTGCCAATGTGGATCAGGCATTTGTAATTTTTGCCATGGAAGATCCGAAACCAAATTTTATGCTTTTGGATCGTTTCCTGATCATGATGGAGAAGCAGGAGATACCGGCTGTGATCTGTTTTAACAAAAAGGACCTGGCAACCAGCCAGGAACTGGAATTTTTGTATGAAACTTATACAGGATGTGGGTATCAGGTAATTCTTTCAAGTACGTTGCAGGGGGACGGGCTGGATGAGATCCGCCGTATTCTGAAAGGAAAGACTACAGTAGTAGCGGGACCGTCTGGTGTAGGAAAGTCTTCTATTACAAATGCTCTTCAGGGAAATGTGCGAATGGAAACCGGTGAGATCAGTAAAAAACTCAAAAGAGGTAAGCATACCACCCGGCATTCACAGGTAATTCCAGTAGGAGAGAAAACGTATCTTATGGATACTCCTGGATTTTCTTCCCTGTATCTGACAAATATGGAAGAACAGGAATTAAAGAATTATTTCCCGGAATTTCGTAAATATGAAGATCAGTGCAGATTTCAGGGCTGCAGACATATTCATGAACCTGGCTGTGCAGTAAAGGAAGCATTGGAAAACTGTAAAATCAGCAGGCTAAGATATGATGATTACCTGGGACTGTACGAAGAATTAAAAGAGAAAAGGAGATTCTAATTATGTATCAGTTGTGCCCTTCCATTTTGTCGGCAGATTTTAACCGTTTGGGCGAACAGATCAGAATTCTGGAAAACGAAGGAATTGAATGGCTCCACATTGATGTGATGGATGGAGATTTTGTACCCAGCATTTCTTTTGGTATGCCGGTGATCAAGTCCATCAGAAAGGAATCAAAATTATTTTTTGATGTGCACCTGATGGTATCAGAACCAGAGCGATATATCAGAGATTTTGTAGAGTGCGGAGCAGATTCTATTACTGTTCATGCGGAAGCCTGCGAGGATCTGGAAAGAACCATAGAGCAGATTCACGAGGCCGGAGTGAAAGTTGGAGTATCCATTAAACCCGCAACGCCTGTAAATGATATAAGCCATATGTTGGAAGATGTGGATATGGTTCTTATTATGACAGTGCAGCCAGGGTTCGGCGGACAGAAATATATGGATGAATGTACAGAAAAGATTTGTGAACTGAGAGATATTATCAAAGCGGAAGATCTGGATGTGGATATCCAGGTAGACGGCGGTATCAATGATGATACAATGGAAACTGTATTAAAAGCAGGAGCCAATCTGGTAGTGGCGGGATCCTATGTGTTTAAGGGGGATCTTAAGACAAGCGTCAGACACGCAAAAAAGAGAATGGATGATATTATCAAAGAACTTGATTGAGGAACAGTATGACAGATACGATTATAGTAAGCGGGGGCGACATCCACAGTGATTTTGCCCTCGATTTTTTGAAAAAAAACATAAATAGGACAGGAAGAGAGAATATAAGCCTGATTGCTGCAGACAGAGGACTGGAATTTTTTATGAAGATCGGGATTCTTCCTGATGTGGCAGTAGGAGATTTTGACAGCCTTTGTGCAGAAGGAAAGAAATTCCTGGAAAGTAAGAAAAATGAAATGGAGATCATCCGTCTGAAACCGGAAAAGGATGATTCAGATACACAGTCGGCAATGAATCTGGCTGTCAGCAGAGGAGCAAAAGATATTGCCATCCTGGGAGTGACAGGGCGCAGAGTGGATCATCTGATGGCAAATTTCGGATTGTTGATCCTGGCGCAGAAGAAAGGTGTAAGGGTAGCGCTTGTAGATCGATATAATTATATAACACTGGCTGCAAGTGGAACTGTATTGAAGAAGAAAGAACAGTTTGGAAGATATGTTTCATTCTTTTCTATAGGCGGTGATGTCAGCGGCCTGACACTTGAGGGATTTAAATATCCCCTTCATGAGCATTGGCTGACTGCAGCGGACAGCGGTCTGACCGTCAGCAATGAAATCAAAGATGAGCAGGCAAAAATTACTTATACTTCCGGACAGCTTATGATGATCATGTCCAGGGAGTGATTTACTGTTTGCTCCGTACCCGGCAACACTGCCCAAGGTTTGGCAATGCTTGCACATCATACGGGGTTATGCTAGAATAATAAAAGTATGTATAGATAAAACACATGTATAAAAATGCATGTATAAAGAAGCGCACAGGCGCATAAAAGAAAGGATACAACTATGAAGCTGGGAATTGTTGGATTACCAAATGTTGGAAAAAGTACATTATTTAACTCACTGACCAAAGCAGGTGCAGAATCTGCAAACTATCCGTTCTGTACCATTGATCCGAATGTAGGTGTGGTTACTGTACCGGATGAGAGACTGAAACTTCTGGGAGATTTTTATCATTCAAAGAAGGTAACACCTGCAGTGATTGAATTCGTTGATATTGCCGGACTTGTAAAGGGAGCTTCCAAAGGTGAAGGCCTTGGAAACCAGTTCCTTGCAAACATCCGTGAAGTTGATGCGATTGTTCATGTTGTCCGCTGTTTTGAGGATTCTAATGTTATTCATGTAGATGGAAGCATTGACCCTCTTCGTGATATTGAGACTATCAATCTGGAGTTGATCTTCTCTGATCTTGAGATTCTTGAGAGAAGAATTGCAAAAGTAACGAAGACTGCGCGTATGGATAAAGACGCAGCCAAAGAACTTGATTTCCTCCAAAAAGTAAAGAAACATCTGGAAGATGGAAAGATGGCTATTACTCTGGAACTGGAAAGTGAAGATGAAGAAGGATGGATGGCAACCTACAATCTTCTCACATGGAAGCCGGTAATCTATGCAGCCAATGTTTCTGAAGATGATCTGGCTGATGACGGTGCACAGAATCCTCATGTACAGGCAGTGCGCAAATATGCAGCAGAACAGCAGAGCGAGATTTTCGTAATCTGTGCAGAGATTGAAGAAGAAATTTCTGAACTTGACGATGATGAAAAGAAAATGTTCCTGGAGGACCTGGGATTAAAAGAGTCCGGACTTGAGAAACTGGTAAAAGCAAGCTATCATCTCCTTGGCCTGATGAGTTTTCTGACTTCTGGAGAAGATGAGACACGAGCATGGACCATTAAGATCGGCACAAAAGCGCCACAGGCAGCAGGAAAGATTCATACAGATTTTGAGCGTGGATTTATTAAAGCAGAGGTTGTAAATTATCAGGACCTTCTGGATTGTGGTTCCTATGCAGGGGCAAGAGAAAAAGGTCTTGTACGAATGGAAGGTAAAGAATACGTTGTACAGGATGGAGACGTGATTTTATTCCGTTTCAACGTATAATAACAGGTGAATTATGGAGATGTCGATACGTTTTCCGGGACTGAATCTGGTTCTGGATTATGTCCCCAGATCATTTAGAATCTTCGGAATGGAGGTTACAATTTACGGAGTTCTGATTGCCATAGGTGCGCTTCTGGGAATGGGTCTGGTAGTGCTGGAGGCAGGTAGAAATCATCAGGACAGAAATAAATATCTGAATCTTATGATTGTTTCTCTGGCTGCTTCCGTTGTTGGTTCACGCTTGTTTTATGTGGTCTTTTCCTGGGATCTGTATCAGAGAAATCCTATGGGAATCTTTGATGTGAGAAGCGGCGGGTATGTATTTTACGGAGGTCTTCTGGCAGGGATAGTTGCCGTGGCAATTTATTGCAAAGTTGCGGGCCTCCAATTTATGGAAATTGTAGATACCCTTTGTATGGGAGTTCTTCTGGGACAGATCATCGGACGTTGGGGAAATTTTTTTAACAGAGAATCTTTCGGACAATATACAAGTGGCATTGTGGCTATGCAGCTGCCACTTTCAGCAGTGCGTTCAGGTGAAGTATCCGGTGCAATGAGAGACAATCTGCTTACGATCAATGGAATATCTTATATTCAGGTACAGCCGGTATTTCTCTATGAAAGCCTGTGGTGCCTGGTGATTTTGCTGGTTCTTCTGGCTCTTCGCAGAAGAAAGAAATTTCAGGGTGAATTGTTTATGTGGTATCTGGGAGCGTATGGGCTGGGACGTTTTTTCTTTGAATGGCTGAGAACGGACAAGCTTTATATTCCGGGAACAAGAATTGGAATTTCACTTGTAATCTCAGCAGTTCTGTTTCTGATCTTCGTGCCGGCTGCTATTGTGCAGAGAGTGATGGCAATGAAAAGGGATACGGTACGCAGACGACGCAGAGAAAGGATCTGGAAGGAACAGGAAGAAGCAGAGAAAAAGCAGGAGAAAGAGGATTGACAGTTATGATCTTAAAAGAAAAAATCAGTGAGGTAATGAAGCAGTCAATCAGTAATTCAGAAGTAATGGGAGTAAATCTTCTGGTTGAAAAAGATGGAAGAGAAATTATCTATTGTGAAGAGGGAATGGCTGACAGAGAGAATCATAAACCAATCCACAGGGATACGATCTTCAGACTGTATTCTCAGACCAAGCCAGTTACAGCTGCGTGCGCCATGATATTAATGGAAAGAGGACTTCTGGATCCTGGTACTTCTGTGGCAGAGTATCTGCCGGCCTATGCTGATCTGAAAGTGGAGAGCCCACAAGGAATCTGCCCGGCTCAGATTCCTGTCAGGATACATGATCTTTTGAGAATGACGTCAGGTCTGGTCTATCCGGATGACTGTACAGAATCCGGAAGAGCTGTAGACAGATTATACCAAGAAGCCTGTGACAGGTTGCATACGGATAATCCAGTAACGACCAGGGAACTTGCAGATCGTCTTGCAGGATGTCCTTTGGCTTTTGAACCGGGATGTGGCTGGAGATATGGAACATCTGCAGATGTTCTGGGAGCCGTGATCGAAGTGATATCCGGGGAAAAACTGTCTGAATTTATGCAGGAAGAGATTTTTGAACCACTGGGAATGAAAGATACCGCTTTCTGGGTTCCGAAAGAAAAACAGTATCGCTTGGCGAAAGCCTATGAAACAGTATGGGACAAAGATGGAAACAGAAGCATGAAACTTTATACAGGGGATAATCTGGCAATAAGAAATGATATGGCAGAGCCGCCAGCATATGAGGCTGGTGGGGCAGGTCTTGTCTCTACGCTGGATGATTATATGAAATTTGCCAGGATGCTCCGTCAGAATGGTTCTTTGGGTGAGAAACAGATTCTGAAGCCGGAAACTGTACATTATATGTGCAATGCACAGCTTCTTCCTGTACAGCAGCGGGACATGGATAAATGGCTTGGGCTGGAAGGCTACAGTTATGGAAATCTGATGCGCGTCTGCAAAAATCCATCACAGGCGGTGATGATGGCCAGAAAAGGGGAGTATGGCTGGGATGGCTGGCTGGGAATGTATTTCGCAAATTTCCCTGATGAAGGAATGACAATTCTGATGGGGACGCAGAAAAAAGATGCAGGAACTTTTGCCCTGACCAGAAAACTTCGGAATGTGATCCTGAGTGAGTGTCTGAAATGATTGTCAGACATAAACCTTTCAGAGGGACCGCAGAATAATAATATCTGAACTAATAAAAAAGCAGGCACCTGCTTCCGGAATAAATTATTTTCCGGGAGCAGGTGCTTTTTGGAATTGTGAATCATACATATTTCGGAATTCTGTGGGAGTGCACAGGTTTAATTGTTTGAACATCCGTAAAAAGGCGGACAG
>CAKRVX010000015.1 GCA_934409175.1 uncultured Blautia sp. | reverse complement strand
CAGCTGTATCTGATCAACTCCGTATGAGTATAAGCCCCGGATTATTGGTTGTCAAGAAATGCAGGAGCGAAAAAATACCACCAGCAGAGAGATTTTCTCTGAGGTGGTATTCTTATTTAAATATAATTTCCATCCTGTGCATTCTGTACAGCAAATGCAGATTTCTTCTTCACAAAGTTTACCGCATCTTTTACAGTAACTCCTTCCGGCTGCCAGTTTGTATAAAATCCATCCATTTCTTTCAGGCTCTCATCTTTCGCAGTGTTTTCATCAAGAACAAGAAGTACGATCAGCCCGGCTGCTTTCAGATGGCGGACAGTCTCCGCGTAATTTTCACTTGCTGCCGGATGATACAGATAAGTGTGTCTTCCAAGTATGGTCAGACTTTTTTCTACCTGTTCTGCAAAATCAAGTGTAATACCCTCTTTTCCTATAGGGAATTCCACTACAATCGGAGTCTGACCCTTCAGCCCTGCACGAACCTGTTCGTTTACTTTACTGATCTGAGATTTATCCTGATAAACAAAAGTTTTTCTCACAACACCGCAGGCAGAGGTCATATTTGTAACACGGTCGATGAGAATCAGTTCCCCTAAAGTTCTGTGTTTTTCAAATTCATCTACCACGATCTTTTCAGAAAATTCCAGAGTACAGGATGCAATCTCATTTTTCTTTAAAGTATTGGCATTCTTCTTTTCCCCTGTATTTACATCCACAGAATAGTTGATCTTTGTAATCAGCCCCGGAATCATCTTTGTTCCAATCTTTACAAAGAAATTCTTTCCGTCTGTAAGAGTGTTGTCATCCATCCAGAGGATATCGGCTTCTACAGAATCTGTAAGTACTGCACCGGAATCAATGGTAAGCACACATCCACGGGAAACGTCCACTTCTCTGTCAAGCTGAATAGTAACAGGCTGTCCCTGCACTGCTTCCTGAACTTCTTTATCTCCAACCAGAATACTCTTTACATGGGCCTCTTCTTTGCTTGGCAAAGTAGTCACAAGATCTCCTGCTTTAATACTTCCATTCTCAATCTGTCCCTGAAATCCACGGAATTCATGATTAGGTCTGCAGACTCTCTGTACCGGCATATAAAAGCCTTTCTCTGTGTCTTCCTTTATGTCTACAGTTTCGAGATAAGTAAGCAGCACATCTCCTTCATACCATTTCATATTATCAGATTTTTTTGTAACATTATCTCCTTCTGTAGCAGATACCGGAATAACAGTTACATTTTCAAGTTTTAATTCTTTTACCAGATCTGCGATCTGTTTCTCAATCTCCTGAAAACGTTTTTCATCGTAATCGATCAGATCCATCTTGTTTACAGCAAATACAAAGTAACGGATTCCCATCAGTGCGCAGATTCTTGCATGACGTCTTGTCTGCACCAGCACACCCTGAGAAGCATCTACAAGGATAACTGCCAGGTCTGCAAATGATGCACCTACTGCCATGTTTCTGGTATATTCTTCATGTCCCGGTGTGTCCGCAACAATAAAACTTCTGTTGTCTGTTGTAAAATAACGATATGCAACGTCAATAGTGATACCCTGTTCACGTTCTGCCATCAGACCGTCCAGAAGAAGTGAATAATCAATCGCGCCGCCTCGGCTTCCCACCTTGGAATCCAGTTCCAGAGCTTTTTCCTGATCTGCATAGAGAAGCTTTGCATCATAAAGAATATGTCCGATCAGAGTGGATTTTCCATCATCCACACTTCCGCATGTAATAAATTTCAATAATCCTTTCATCCTAGAAATACCCCTCTCTCTTTCTTCTCTCCATGCTGCCAGCAGCCTCGTGGTCGATCACACGGCTGGTACGTTCGGAGGAAACAGCACTTAATGTCTCGTCAATGATCTCGTCCAGTGTATCTGCTTCGGATTCGATACCACCTGTCAGCGGATAGCATCCAAGTGTACGGAATCTGACTTTTTTGTACTCGATTTTTTCGCCCGAACGGAGTTTTAATCTGTCATCATCTACCATAATAATGTTTCCGTCTCTGTAAATGACAGGTCTTTCTTTGGCAAAATATAACGGTACGATTTCAATATTTTCGCGTTTGATATACTGCCAGATGTCCTTTTCTGTCCAGTTGGAAATCGGAAATACTCTCATACTTTCACCTTTATGAATCTTAGTATTATAAAGTTTCCACATTTCCGGTCTCTGGTTTTTCGGATCCCACGCCTGAGCTGCATTACGGAAAGAAAAGATTCTTTCTTTTGCCCTGGATTTTTCTTCATCACGGCGTCCACCGCCAAATGCAGCTGTAAAACCATATTTCGTCAGGGCCTGTTTTAATGCCTGTGTTTTCATGATATCTGTGTACGCAGAGCCATGATCAAATGGATTGATTCCTTCTTTCACACCTTCTTCATTTGTGTATACCAACATATCAATTCCGTTTTTCTTGGCAATCTTATCACGGAATTCGATCATTTCGTGAAATTTCCAGGTAGTATCAATGTGCAGGAACGGAAACGGCGGCTTCTCAGGATAAAACGCTTTCATCGCCAGATGGAGCATAACGGAGCTGTCCTTTCCTATAGAATAAAGCATAACCGGCTTTTCACACTCGGCTGCTACTTCCCGCATAATATAAATCGCTTCTGCTTCAAGCTCATCAAGATGAGATAAGTTACTCATTGCATTATCCTCCTTCTGTTTGTCAAATCTGTCTGCTGAATAGTGATATCTGATCTAGTATTTATTGGCATCCTTTTTGTTTACCTGAATAGTGATCTTCGTGCCGTCCGGCTTCTCCACTGTCCATATGGAAATGTCAGGTTTTTCTGACACGACCATGTCTGCACCTCTGCCCCCTACATCTGCTCCCAGGAAAAAGCAGATGGCATCGCGGCTGCATTCCTTAATACAGGAAGTGCAGCCCCAGCAGTCTCTTACCTGGCGGATAAAAGCTTTTCCTTCTTTATCCTTTATAATCAGGTTTCCAGGACAGGCTTCCATGCATTTTCCACATCCTATGCATTTGCTTTTCTGAATCCGAATACTCATTTTTCACCTGCTCCTTTCTGTGCTGTATCAGTTTCCTGCTTATCAGCATTCTCTTTTGTGACCAGGTTTCTATATAAAATCCGGATTTCTCCGTTTTCCATACGTGAATTTACATATTTCATCCACTCTTCGCTCTGCTTCGGATAATCTGTATTCTCCCCGAAGCTGTGCCATCTGGTTTCTTTTCTGGCTGCCAGATGTGCGATAACTGCCCTGCAAACGATCAGCCGTTCACGAAGTTCATAAATCTGCATCAGTTCATACGTATCTGCCGCCGCCAGAGTATCCACTACAGGAAGCAACGCTGCAATCTTTTCATCTGCTTTCGCAAGACTTGTCTCACTGTATCTGTAATCTGTGCTGATTCCTCCTGCATACTGATCCATGATTTTCTGCATGGCCTCCTCAAGCTGTTCTACATTCATCAGGGATGGGGAAGCACTTAAATGAGACTCGTATTCAGCTTTTCTGGCTGATGCGAATTCAGAAAGTTTCTGGTCTCTGCTATTTGCTGATACTTTGTTATCAGTTTTATCATTCAAATATTCCAGAATCGCCTCTGCAGCGATTTCGCCTTCTGCCAGTGCTCCAGTTACATATTTCTGTGGACATCCGCCAGCCACATCTCCGGCTGCGTACAGTCCCCTGATGGTAGTAGCTCTGTTGTTATCCACCCAGTAACCGCTGGCGGTATGGCCGCCTACGATATAAGGTTCTGTACCTTCAATCTCCACATTTTCCTCAGAGGGGCCTTTGCCTGCTTCCAGCCATTTCAATGTCTGGGAAGGTGCCATATTCAGGTAAGCCTTGTAAAGATCTTGTTCCTGTTCTTTGGAAATACCTTCTGTTCTGAGATAACATGGACCGTTTCCTTCTCTGTTCTCCATAACTGTACCGTATACTCTCTGAGAAGTTGTGAGTCCATATTTTGTTTCATAAATATCGCCGTGCGCATTGACCTGTCTGGCTCCTACACCCTGTGCAATAGTTCCTGTGGGAGCAATGGTATCTTTACATCTCAACGCTATAAAACGCATCTCAAAAGTGGTCATCTCTGCACCGGAAAGAAGTCCCATAGCATATCCTGCACCTGTGTTAAACGGTGGATACCACATCTTATGTCTGGAAAATCCCGGATTATTCGGTCTGTAAAGTCCTGCCGCACCACCTGTAGCACAGAGAACTGCATCTGCATCAATATCATAAAAGACAGCTTCATTTACATTGAATCCTACCGCACCGGTGATCTTTCCATTTTCTGTTTTGTAATCTGTAATGTTGACATGATTTAAAACCGTAACATTTTCCTGTTCTTCAACAGCTTTTGCCAGAAGTGGTTTCATGTTTTCACCATTGATCTTAATATTTCGATTTCCTCTGGCAACATATTTACCATTCTCATCCTTCAGAATGACCAGTCCAAGATCTTCCATCACCTTTGTCACATGATTGAGTCTTTCTGACATAGTAAGAAGAAGATCCTCTCTGACGATTCCGTGGGCATCCTTTTTGGCATAGTCTACATAATCCTGCGGTACTCTTCCCTCTGTAATATATGCATTTAATGCATTGACACCTGCCGCCAGACATCCGCTCCGTTTAATATTCGCTTTCTCTGCGATCAGCACCTTTTTACTGCTTTTCTGACCCAGCACATAGGCAGCAAAGCAGCCGGCTGTTCCACCGCCGATAATCAGCACATCAGTCCTAATTCTCTGTGTTCTCATAATCTCTTTCCTCCGTCAGATGATCACAAAATCATCTTTTACAGCAGCATCAGCACTTCTTTCTCAGATTCTGTTCCTTCTATATGGAAAGAATTCAGAACCGGATTCTCATTATCCATCAAGGAAAGAATCATATAACTTGCTGTGCTGTCATAAGCCAGCCTCTTGTCTTCCTCAGATGGTCTGGACGGAGTTTCCGGATGGGAATGCCAGTTTCCAAGAGGCACCAGACCGTTGGCACGCATGTCCTTTACCGCTGCCAGCTGTTCTTTCGGATCCAGTGAAAAGTGTTCATTGGAATGGTCAACGTTTGTCAGACAATAAACCTTCTGAATGGATTTATCATTTCCTTCCTTTGTTCCGGCGATCAGTCCACAGGCTTCTTCCGGAAGATTCTCTCTGGCATGTTTCAAAATTATTTCATAGTCATTTTTTGACATTGTAATCATGACGTTTTCAAGCTCCTTTAATTTGCAAATCAGATTCCGTCACATTCTGCCTGCTCATAATCGATCAGTTCTGTGATCGTCGGATGTTCACCGCATACAGGACAGTTTTTCACATGTTTCGGAAGTTTGATCTTGCGGAATTCCATTGTAAGCGCATCATATGTAAGAAGATATCCTGTAAGAAGATCCCCCACACCCAGAAGGTATTTGATAGCTTCCATTGCCTGAAGGCTTCCGATAACGCCTCCCATTGCTCCGATGACGCCGGCCTGCTTACAGGTAGGTACTGCATCTTTGGGCGGCGGATCTTTGAACACACATCTGTAGCATGGTCCTTCTCCCGGAACATACGTCATTAACTGTCCCTGGAAACGAAGGATACCTGCATGGGAAAATGGTTTCTTTGCCATAACACATGCATCGTTGATCAGGAATTTGGCAGGGAAATTGTCCGTTCCGTCAATGATAAAATCGTAATCCTTGATCAGATCCATGATCGTCTCGGAATCCACGAAAGTCTGATAAGTTTTTACTGTCACATCTGGATTGATGGCTTCCATAGATTCCTTTGCAGAAAGCACCTTCGGTTTTCCGATATCTTTGGTTGCGTGGATAACCTGACGCTGAAGATTGGAAAGGTCTACCTCATCTGCATCTGCGATTCCGATAGTTCCCACACCTGCTGCTGCAAGATAAAGAGCTGCCGGAGCTCCCAGACCGCCTGCTCCAATGATCAAAACACTGGAATTCAGAAGTTTTTTCTGTCCTTTTGCTCCAACCTCTTTCAGAATAATATGTCTGGAATAGCGTTCGAGCTGGTCGTTTGTGAATGCCACTATCTTCCACCTCCCATGAAATACAGGAATTCAACGCTGTCGCCTTCTTTTAATGCGTAGGTATCAAATTCTGCTTTATCAATAAAATCATCATTTACTGATACTGTAACATACTGCGGTGTTTCCACATTCTCCTGTACGATCAGCTCTGAAACTGTGATTGCGTCTTTTACTTCTTTTTTATCTCCTGCTACTGTGATAACCATAACCTCATTCTCCATTTCTGTATATTTTTGTTCTTCATCTTATGCCCTTGAGAAGTCCTTCTTCAGATCTTACGATTCAAAGGTTTCTGTCAATAATCTCTTCCAGCTCCGTTGCTTTTTTCGCTCCTGTCAGTTTCTCAATCTGTTCTCCGTCTTTCAGGAAGATCAGGGTTGGTGCTGACATAACTTTGTATTCCTCTACAAGTTCCGGTTCATAAGCTACATTTACTTTTCCTATATAAATCCGATCACCATATTTTTCTTCCAGTTTCGCAAATACCGGAACCATTCGCTTACACGGTACACAGCTGTCGGAATAGAAATCAATCAGTGTAAGTTTCCCTGCCTGAAAAGCCTTTTCTTTAAAAGTCTCGCCGTTTAATCTCTCTGCCATGATTTCGCTCCTATCTGTCTCCTGCTTTTTTAATCATTCTCCTACTTTCTTTACATAAAGTGTGTAAGTTCCATCCTCATTATCATCCAGCTTCAGGATCTGATGCCCTTCTTCTTTGATACTCCTCGGTACGTTCTGTACCGGTTCACCGTCATTCATGCGGATAGATAAAATCTGTCCTTCATCCAGTTCTTCCAGAGCTACCTTTGCTTTTACAAAAGTTACCGGGCAGACAACATCTGTAATATCTACTGTATCATCAAACTTAATCTCACTCATTTTCATATGCCTCCAGAATTTCTTTATTGAATTTGTCCTCACCTACACGGTCAATAGTAAATTTCAATCGTTCACCTGCTTTCGCATTCTTTTCGAAGAAACCGATGGCTGCATCACATACTTTCAGGAGTTTTTCATGATCTTCAATAAATGGGATCACTGCTTTTCCTTTATTGATATGATTTCCGAAGATTCCTCCGAAGGAAACGATGTATCCGTGAGTGTTGTCATAAGCGTCTGTTGGACAGGCTTTGGTACATCTGCCGCAGAAATTACATTTGGAAGAATCTATGCTGATCTTCCCATTTTCTAGTGTAATGGCATTCTCACGACAGGCTTTTACGCAGACACCACACTGAATACATTTATCTTCCTGCCATGCTACTTTAATACCACCCTTGATTCCTACGTCATTCTCTTCTGCTTTTAAACAGTTGTTCTGGCATCCGGTAACACCGAATTTAAATTTGTGGGGAAGCTCACGTCCGAAATATCTCTCATCCAGTTCCTGTGCCAGTGCATAAGTATCGATACATCCGCTTGGACAGATCGCTGCACCCTGACAGGCTGTAATAGTACGAACTCGCGGTCCGCATACACCAGGAACTACATCTCCCTCTTCCAGTGCCGCTTTCACTTCATCAATCTGACTTAATTTGATGAATGGAATCTCCACACCTTGACGGGACGTAAGATGTACATAACCTTTACCGTATTTTTCTGAAACCTCAGCTACTTTCGCAAGCTGTTTGGCATCCAGATGTCCGCCAACTACACGGATTCTTAATGAAAAATTATCTTTCTGTTTCTGGCGCATAAACCCGCCCTTTTTTAATGCTGCATAATCTGCCATTTGTTCTTTCCTCCTGTAGGAATTTTCTCTTTATATTTATCCTGCGTTTCTTATCATATCATATATTTGAGGTCTTAACACATAATTCAAAGGTTATTTTCTACTTTTCATAGTTACTTGATAGGTTTTATATGATATTACACGAATTTCCATTATCTGTCAATAAATGTATTGAAATAAATGCAAAAAACCAGAATCCGGATTATATCCAGATTCTGGTCCTTATATTTTTAATTTATTTTGCAGAAGTCATGACTTCTTCTTTTTCCGCAAAAAGTTTTCCGAAGATAAATCTTACCAACGGGCCTGCATAAAAAATCTGCCAGAAAAATGCCATCGGAAAATTCATTGCTGTTGTCTGAAGCCATGTCGGAATGATCTGACTTACTGCTGCATGCTTGATCAGCAGAGTTGCCGCAAGGCTCATACACGGACACATAAATGCTACGGATAATGCAGAAATTGCAAGTACCAGATGAAATGGATTGTCTCTTCTCATATCCACAATACCAAACGCAATCTTCTTCGCAATACCACCGATAATAAAGAAATCAAGGATAAACGCAATCGGTCCCATAAACGTCAGCTCATGAAATGCAGCAAGAAAAGTCTGATTTGTCATTGTTCCTGTATTCAGTACAATATTGTAGCAGATCATGGCATAAACCATTATGAATACCATGATAATTGTAAAAATAACTTCCTGAAACTTGTTTTTTGGCATAAAAAAATCCTCCTTAGATAGTGTGTGAATAACATAAATTAGAGATTTGTGTTGTTCATAACCATCCAGGGAGGATGTACCGTTTCCAATAAAACCAAATATCTTTTCTTAAATTTACCGTTGGTTATTATACGGATTCCGGGTAAAAAAGTCAAGATTTTTTTTATACTATAATTTTGTATTATATTTCTTCAACACCCTGCTGAAGCATTCCGGCGTTATATTTAAATACGATGCCACATCTTTTTTGTTTACTTTATCCATAAGATTCGGATAGGTTTCAAGAAAATATTCGTATCTTTGCACCGGGTTGCAGGTAATGATCATTTTTTCATATTCATACTGCCGCATTGATGATACGCCCTGAATGCGATTCCAGACTAATGCCACTTCTATGTTTTTACGCGACAGTTTCTGAATAACATCTGCAGATGTACTCACGATCTCGCAGTCAGTTACCAGTTCCACTGTCAGAAAAGATGTCATATTTTTATCCAGATTCATGATCCCTGCCAGGAGTTCCCCCGGTAAATGCGCAAAACATCGAATCTGCTTTTTACCCTTGGGATTCTCATAATAAGATTTTGCAACATCACCCATCCTGTACAGAAAATATATGTGATCAACTTTTTCATTCTCTTTGATGAGCAATGTTTTCGCTTTTAATTTATGAATCTGAGAATTTGCTGTCAGTTCTTCCACTACAGCTTCCGACTTTATTCTGATCACATCGCGGTAAAATTTCTTTATCTGTTCTTTTTCCCGGTTATTCATGCTTTATTTCGTTTTGCAAGTTTACATAAAGCATTTCTTTCTTCCAGTTTCTGCTGAAATTCTTCACATTTTGATTTTACCGTTCCGGCATCATTTACTTTTACTGCATCCTTGATCTCACCAAATATACTATATAATTCTGACTCTTTATCAAATACGTCTGCTGAGCTGGTCGGATCACTGAATCGTACAGCTTCTGATATCCTGTTGATACAGGCAGCCATCTCTCTGTCAGACACATTTCTCTTCAATGTTGTTATCTCGCTGTACAATTTACGCATAAAGCTTACTCTCTCTTCATGTCTGACATCCTGAACTTCCACATAATTTCTGGCAGATTCTGCTGCGATCAGTCCGATAGCCGCTGCCCCGTACAGAACTACATATACAATAACCGGCAACCATATCGGGAAAAATAAAGTGATCCCTGAAATCAGGGTAAATACTATGGCGCATACTGTTATTGCTCCCAGATATCTCAGGCCTACACTCATAATCGGCCAACCATATACTTTACTGGTAACTGTTGACCCATTTTTCATTGCAATACCGGCAATCGGTACCTGTGCTGCTATAGCAAGAATCACTGCAATATCCGAAATCAGTAAAACCGCAGTTTTATGAATCGGCAACGCAAAGACAACAATGTTAAAAACAACCATTAATATTCCGTATATGGCCGGTACTTTCCAAGACTGTTTCATACTATCACTCCTCCCTCTTCTTTCCGCATGCCGGGCAGAACTTTCCCGTTATATTCTTTTCACCACAGTCACAGTCCCAACTTGTTTGTGCTTCCGGACGTTTCTCACCACATTCCGGACAGAATTTTCCGGTGAGTCCCTTCTGGCCACATTTCGGACAATTCCATTCATCTTTTTTCACAGGTTCCGGACGCTTTGCACCACATTCCGGACAAAACTTTCCGGTAAGTCCTTTCTGGCCGCATGCGCAATCCCAGGTATCTGAATTTCCAGGTACCGGCTGCGGTTTTTCCATACCACATACAGGGCAGAAGTTCCCGGTAAGTCCCTTCTGGCCGCATTTCGGACAATCCCAGGCTCCGGATATTACATTATTCATACTCTGCCCAATCTGAGATGCGGATTCTGTGATGGGCTGCATTGCCTCACGGGTCATTCCGATAACACCACTCATAGCCCCCAGGCTTACACCCAGCCCTGCAATATCTCCGAGACCGCTACCGCCGCCCAGTCCGTTTTTCATAGCTTCCACACCTACCTGACGTGCAGTTTCCTGCTGATATGTATATCCTTTCATTCTCATTTCAGCAGCTTCTGCCTCTGCTTTCATACGATATGCTTCTGCTTCTGCTTCCTTCTGAATCTTCAACGCCGCTGCATCTCCCTGAGCTCCGATGATCTTCATCTGAGCTTTGGTCTGTTCTTCTACTGCCATTCTCTCTCTGGCAGCTTCTGCAGTTGCTTTTTTTACCTGTTCTTCTTTAACATTAAGGAATGACTGAGAAAACAGGGATTTCATTCTCATATAGTCATCATGTGCCGGATCATCTTCATCATCTTCCGGAGTTACGAAACGTGTGATATAAAATTCCGGCATTGTAAGGCCATACTCATCCAGTCCTTCGTTGATCTTTTCACCCAGGGCTTCTGAGAGTCTCTCTGTCTGAGCGTCAATTTCCAGAATACTGATCTTCTCATCCTTAATAACATTGGCAAGACAATTTTTCACTCTGCTTACGATCAGAGATCGGAAATACTTTTTGAATTCTCCTGCTCTGGAATCATAGGAATTTTTTTGTCTGGCTTTTTCATATGCATCCTGATTCTCCAGATGTTCTTTCGCTTCAATGATCAGTCCATTCGTGGTTCCCACACTCTTCAGGAGTAACTTCCTGGAATCTGTAACTTTGATATTAAACTCACCACTGGCTCCAATGGAAACATGCATCCCGGACATAGGGTCAAACAGCTTGACCTTTGTATCTGTTCCCCATTTGACTCCCATGATCGTTACTGTGTTGATGAAATACACCTCACAGTGAAAAACTGCCCTTGCATCTCCATTTGGCATATGATAAATCCTGTTCATCAACGGAAGATTCTGAGTTTCCAGCGTATATCTTCCCGGTCCGAACAGATCCAGTGCCTCACCATCTTTAAAGAATACAGCTTCCTGACTTTCATGTACGATAAGCTGTGTTCCTGTAGCAAAATCTTCAATCGGATGTTTCCATATAAGAGTATTATTGTCTCCCTCATATTTCAGTTCGCTGATCAGTCCCTGCTTTGCATAGCGCTCCTTTGCGATTTCCCGCTGAACATCTATGTGGTTATCGCATATCGGGCATACATAATGTTCTGTTCCTTCTGTTACATTTAACCCTATACCGCATTCCGGGCACTTAAATGAAACTACCCTGTTTTCCGCACTGGGCTCTATTTTCTTTTTACATACCGGGCAGACCGGAATACTTTTGCCCTGATCATAAACCACTGAATTTCCACAACTTGGGCATATTGCTGATGTCATTCTCTCAGCTCTTACATCAATTTCATTTCCGCAATGGCAGGTTACTTTATTATGTACAAGTCCGCGAAGTCCATTATATGCCGTAACATACTGGTTACACTTCGGACACATGATCGCAAATTTTCCCATTTTTACTCTCCTGTATTTTATAAAACAGTACTTATATGTCTTTGGTTAAAATGACATTCTGTTCAGTTCATCTTCAATATCAGAACGTCTCAGCATAGACAATGTATCTGCAATATCACCGGTATTATCTCTCAGATACTGCATCTGTTTCTCCAGATCTTCAATATCTACCTGGGTTTCCTGAATTTCATTTCTATCCATATCTGTTTTGGTCTGAGCAAAATTAAGTCTTTCCATAGAAGTGTAAATTACTTCCTGTTTGGGCTTGCCCATGTAAAGCTCTGTAATCTTTTTTACGATTGGATTTACAAATTTTACTATTATAAATTTATATATAATGACCATGATTATGATATTCAGGATCAGTTCCAGTATATCTCCTTTTCCCAGCGAAACCAGGAGACTGGGAACAAAAACCAGAATATACAGGATCAAGACAACATTTTGTGCCAGTTTTACTCCTGATGCTGCCTTGTCGCTTTTATCCAGGATTTCCTGATGGGAACGTGCACTGTCCACATAGCTTTTGATTTCATCCTGCAACTGTAATATTCGTTGTCTCTTATCTTTCGCAGCCTGAGTCATACCTTCTATTTTGTTTTCTATGACACCTTTTGCATATTCCTCATTTTCATGAATAATTTTCTGATTAAACTCTTTTAATTTCTTTTTTATCTGAGGTTCTCCGTACTCCAGAACATGTCGGTAATCTGACTCAGAAGATAAAGCATATGTTTCATTTGCCAGATCATCAATATCGCTTACGCCTCGGTTGATCATCAATCTTCCCAGATAAGCTCCCCCCGAATGCGGATCAAGATTTAACACCTGATTGAATACTTCACTTGCTTCTCTGAAGTTTTTGTCTTTCAGACAAATGTATCCTCTCTCGATCATACCACCGGTATTGGCATTTCCCATACCTGCTGTTTCGGAAACAGGTGCCACCTTTTTTCGGTTGCTTTTCATTATTTTATGAATTCCATGGAGCAGATCCTGCTGAAATCCTATTTTTGTTGCATCCTGTGCCTGCAGATGACGACCATTAATTTCCTGTGGTATATCATATGGATCCATCCCGGAATATACCGGTATCAGCGTTTTGGTACTTTCTTCCTCGTCCATCATGGCCAGATATCTCATCCATTCATTACGAACCCACGGTGCATTCATATGCTCACGGCTGGTTCCTACGAGCAATAAGATTTTCGCGCTCCTCAAAGCAGAATAAATAATCGGTTCATAATCTTCACCCAGACGATTTTCCAGGGTTATTCTCGAGAAAAATACTTTATATCCCTCTTTCGTAAGTCTTGAATAAATATCCTGTGCAAGGACACTGTCTTCTGTACGCTGACCGGTAGCATCTTCCTGCTCTTTATAACTTATAAAAATATCAAATGGTTCTTCTTTCTGCACTAACTGAAAGATTTTTTTCTGGATTTTATCTATTTCAGCAGCTTCATCTTCATGCTGTTTTCTGGCAGCAGGCTTTGCTTTCTGGCATGCAAGCTGATAATCAGAATCATCAAAAACTGACTTTGGTATTGTACGATGACATGTCGGAATCATTTTTCCGGTTTTCGGATCTTTCACATATTCAATTCCATATCTGCACAAAACCAGTCCCCAATAGGCCTCTGCCTCGTTGGGAAATTCTTTTACCATGTTGTTATAAACATCTGCGGCTCTGTCAAAAAGATTGCTCTTACGGTATTGGTTCGCTCTGTTATATAATTCTGCTTTCCTTTCATTGTTTTCCAAAGGAATCGTCTGGCGGCTGCCACAGTATTCGCACTCGCAAAGACCATTTTCTTCATCTATGATCTCCAGATCTCCTTTACACATTTTGCATTTGTATATCATACTATCTCCCCTTTATAAATATTTTCTTTCGTAATTACACATATTATCTGTGTTTTTAATGATATACAGCCTTTATATATTTGCCGGATATACAAAATTACTGTTCACTTTTTTCAGTACTACGTATCAGGGTCGGTTATAAGTGGACAGTTTATTTAATTATAACTTACTGATAAATAAACGGCAAACATTTAGCTTGATCGAAATCAAGTTTTTTAGCTTTCGGTAAAAATAAAAACCCCTGTCTCCGACAGAACTTTCTCTGTAGAAAACAAGGATTTTTATGGTTTCAGCTTTAACCGTGAAGTCAGCTGTTATAATTCAATATGTACCGCACCTACCGCCCGGATATTCATTGGATATACATTCTCTTTTCCTGCAAACTCAGAGATATAGGAAACATAGTTCTCTGTCTCTTCTTCCGGTACTACGCACATGATAACGCCGGCGAATCCGCCACCATGAATACGGCAGACGCCTTTGCCCAGTTTCTCGAGGAACAGTTCTGTAAGTGCAAGCGCAACAGAAATTTTCTGCTCTGTATATGCCTTGGCCGGATAACAGTTCTGGAGTAATTCCCAGGAGGATTTTCCGGACTCACTGATTAGTCTCAGTACAGTTGCTCCATCTTTCTCTTCTACAGCTTTGGCTGTTTTCTCTACACGTTCATTCTCTTTGAAGAAATGGATCGCTCTTAAGATTGCTCTGTCATTTTTGATCTCGGACATATGTGCCAGTACTTCTTCCAGAGTTGTCTCACAGAGAAGTTCTGCCCCTGCTGCTTTGGCTGCCTCTCTCATTTCCATCGGAATCTCAGAGTATTCCTGGCTTAAATCAGCATGTCCTTTTCCTGTATTTACGATTACAAGATGATGGTTGTAATCATGGAAAGAGAAGTTTACTTTTTCATATTTCGGATTCTCTTTATCAGAAAAGTCAAGAAGGATCGGTCCGCCTACCGCACATGCAAGCTGATCCATTAATCCGGATGCTTTCAGCCAATATACGTTCTCCGCGTACTGACCTGCTTTTGCATAATCGATATATGTCATGGCGCCATCATTGAAGAAGTAGTTAATGATAGAACATACAAGCATTTCGAAAGATGCAGAGGAACTCACACCTGCTGCACGGATTACGTTCGTTGTCACATAAGCGTCAAATCCTGCTGTCTTAAAACCGAATTTCTGAATGGCCTCTACCATACCAGCTACAAGGGATACCGTTCCCTGAGCCTTCGGAACACTGGAAAGTTTTTCAATATCCACAACAACTTCTTTATCATATCCTTCACTTGTGATACGGATAATGCTGCTGTTGTTGGGATATGCTGCACCTATGGTATCCATATCAATACTGGCTGCCAGTACACGACCACCATTGTGATCTGTATGATTTCCGATAATCTCTGTTCTTCCTGGTGCTGTAAAAAATTCTGCTGTATCATGATGGTAAATTTCTGCGAAGTGATCAGCGACAGCCTGAAAACGGACTGCTGATTTCTCTGCTTCACCGTAAATGCGTGTTAACTCATTTTTATTTGGAATATTCATTGTAAAAATCCTCCGTTGCTTTCTCCGTTTCCACCACCAGCAGCACTGTCATTGCATAAACACTGGCAGCAGACGGGAATATGTGTATGAGAGTTCAGGTGCAGTCTTGTTCAGGCCGCACTCTTAAAATTCAGTATACCTTAACACAATATAAAATTCCTTGACAATTTAGAGAGGAAATAGTAAAATCTTGCGTTTATTTCCATAAAAGTGTACAATATGCTTATTAATATCCATACATGTTCCGGTCAACCGGCAGTATATCATAACAGGAGGATACATAGTGGCAGAGATCATAACAGACGGCTCACAAAAAGAACTGAAAAAGCACGGCAGCGATGAATTTCCACTGCTGGTAAGCTATGAACAGCTTTCCGGCTATAAATCCGGTTCATTTCTATGGCACTGGCACCCCGAAATAGAAATCACGCTTGTTCTGGAAGGACAGATTTTTTATAAGGTAAATCAGTATACTTATCATATGAAAACAGGAGATATTCTGCTTGGAAATGCAAATGTTCTCCATGCAGGTTTTATGGAAGACATGCAGGACGGAAAATATGTCTCAATTACTTTTCTGCCGAAGATCATCTACGGATCTTATGAAAGTATACTTCGCCGAAAATATGTGGAACCTTTTTTGCAAAATTTCTCTCTTCCTGCCGTTTATATAGATCACTCCCAGCCCTGGCATAAGCTTTTTGCTGAATATGTACAGAAAATCATACGTTTATATGCGTCCAGAGAGCCTTTCTATGAACTGGATATCACAGGTACTCTGCAACAACTCTGGCGCTGCATGCTGCAAAATCTCCCGGAAAACCTTCCCTATACAGAACACAGTAATCTGGAACGGCATCGTATGCGTGAAATTATGGATTACCTGGAGCATAATTACATGAATAAAATTCAAATGAGGGATATCGCAGAAGAAATCCATCTCTGCGAAAGTGAATGCAGCCGGCTGTTTAAGCGCTACATGAATATCTCTTTATTTACTTTTCTACAGGAATACAGGATAGAACGAAGCCTCGAATTTCTTCTTGGGTCCGATGACAGTATTATGGAGGTTGCCCTGAAATCCGGTTTTACAGACTCCAATTATTATGCCAAGGTTTTTTCCCGAATCAAAGGCTGTAGTCCACAGAAATACAGAAAACAAAATGCCCTTAAAGAGTAACCAGTCTCTTAAGGGCATTTTTCCGGCGCATATTTTCTATTCCTTTATTTTGTCCAACAGATTTTTCCTCTGCTTCCGAAATATTTTCGGAAGAAAGCATAAAATCACTCCACATAAAATCATTCCCGAAATTCCAGCTATAAACATCACTGTTCCCAATGTGATCATCCGTTCCATCTCCTTCTTCTAACCTTATTGTCAGGATATCCACCCACTGCTTACTGCCTGACTGTATAGTTCTTCCAGTCTGTCCATTTCCATGTCATTTGCATTGGAAGAAAGCTGTTTCTGATAAAGCTCATGTGCTTTTTCATAATACTCTTTGAATTTACTATAATCTCGTTGTTCATTTGCTATCTGACTTTGTCTGGACACCTCCAGAAATGCAAGACTCTTATAAGTTTTATAATCTTCTCCGTAACTGTCAAGTATCTCTGTCAACTCTTTTTCTGCACTGGAATAATCACCTATATTCTGATACAAAACCGCTATATTATAGCTGGTATCATAATCTCCCATTCCCTGCGACTGAATCTGTTTAAATACAGAAATTGCCTTTTTATAATATTTTGTATCACCGGTATCATTTCCCAGATTACTGCATGTCTGCGCCAGTTCTTCAAGAACACCTATATTATTTTCTTTTGGAAGTTCCTTCTGGGCCTTTATCAACAACTTCATTTTTTTTATCCTGCCATCTGTACTATCATCCTGTTTGTCCATACATTTGGCTTCCATAATATATGAACGCATCTGAATATACGAATCCTGGCTGTTTTCTATGCATCCCTGAAACGTATTTTTTGCCGTTTCATAATCACCACTGGTATATTCAATTTCCCCTTCTACATAGTCTACATCTGTATTATCAATTCCCTTGGTTTTCGCTGTTGCCAGAAGCTCCTGTGCTGTATCTGTATTGCCACAATATGCTTCCATTATCGCACAGTCTCTATAATAGCTTCCATTATCAGGATTTATGTCTATCGCCGAATGATAATACCCGGCAGCTTTCTCATAGTCTTCCAGCTGTGAATAACAATCTCCAAGAAGATAGTAGACACTGTCCTGAGAACCGTCTTTCATAACTTCCTGGTTCGTAAGAATCTGGTTGTTGATAAATTCTATACAATTTTTATACTGTTTCTGCCTGTTCAGCGCCACTGCTTTCTGCAGATATGCATCCATTTTGTTTGGAAACAACTTTATAGCCTCCTGATAGTATTTATCCAGCTGATCATAGTTTCCCTGGCTGATACAGTCCTCCTCCTCTGCAACAGCAGTTTCATAAGACGATGTTTTTTCTCCATCCATACGAAAATACCCTGCTACGGTAAGAACCGCCGAGAAAATCATTATACCCGTCAGAACACCTACGATAATTTTCTGCTTTTTCAGAAGTTCCCGGTATTCTCCACTTTTCTTTGCCATATTCTGCAGATCGTCCAGCACATCTTCTGCTCTCTGATAACGTTTGGAAGGATCAGGTTCCAGACATTTCATGATTATAGATGCAAAAACCTCATTCATCTCCGGTTTTCTCTCCATAATGTCTTCTACATATCCATTCTCATCTACTACCGGTTTTTCGCCTGTCATCATATGATAAACAGTAGCTCCAAGACTGTAAATGTCCGATCTTTTATCAATTTTTTTCCATTTGGATGAATCAGGTTCCATCTGATTATATTTCACTGCCTCAATCTGTTCCGGTGATGCATATCCATTGGTATATCCATTTGCAAATGCATTTTCGGATCCCAGACTGAAAGAAATGTTAAAATCAATCAGACAGATATTTCCATCCGGCATCAGCATAATATTTCCGGGCTTTATATCACTGTGAATGATCGGCGGCTTTTGATTATGCAGATAACATAATGTAGCACTGATCTGTTTCATCCAGGTGATTACAGAACTTTCTTTCAGTTCTCTTCCGGCATCCAGATATTGTTTAAAGGAATTTCCGGATATAAATTCCATTACCGTATAAATATCTCCATCATCTTCAACAAAATCCAGTACCTGAGGCAGACATGAATGCTTCAGATTTTTTAACACATCTACTTCTGCCCTGTTATTTACAATATCCTTAATATCTGTTTTTATTTTTTTTAAGACTACATATTTATCCAGATTTATATGGCGGGCTTTATATATGATTCCACTGTTTCCAGCCCCTATTCGTGATATAATTTCATATGTATTTGCAATATATTTATGCATTTTTCCACCTTTGCCTTTATTCAATTTCTGCCAGGCCTGAAAAGGTCTGGCAGAATCTTTTTTTCAAAACCCCGGACACACTTACGTGTATCTGTTGCATTTTATTTTACAGCAAGCATTCCACTTCCGGCAGACATTTCCGCATCTACAACTGCAAGATCTTCTGCTCCGCTTTCTCCTGAGGCGATTCCACTCTTTAACGGATTCGGTGCTCCAGCCACATCCTGGTACGGATTTTCGGCATATCCTATGGACTGTAACGTTTCTGCATTACTGCTGTTCCAGGAACCATTCATTCCCGCGGGTGCAAGACTTCCTGCTAAGCCTTCTTGTCCTTCCCCATTCTGAACAGAACCGGAAGCACATAAAGATACACTGCCATCACCTGATACGCTGTATACTTCTACATTTGTTCTGACCGCAGGAGTTCCATCTCCGGTGTCATATCCATAACAGTAATTGGCAAATCCTATTTCATTAATGCCATTATTATTCATAAAGAAACACACCTGTGTATTTCCATAAGAAACACTGTCCAGAGCATTTTCCATACCTGATGAGGCTGTCTGGGAAGCTGTCATTTCCACAGTTCCATTATTGACTTTATAAATTCTGAAAGCCATTTTTCCATTCTGCATTTCCACAACCAGAAGTTCAGGAACTCCATCTCCGTCCAGATCCTGCTGTTTTTCGGTCAGGCGACCTGTTATTACAGCAGAGGCGCTGGCTCCATTTCCATAGGTATATGGAATTGATGTTCCGCTAAATCCTCCCAACGGAATTTCTGATGGAAGCGTATTGGTTTCATAGTCATTCAGAATTTCTTCCGGAGATGACGGCTGTCCGGATGTCTGAGTTTCCATTCCATCTGTTCCTGTTCCATTTGCAGGATAGTACGCCTCGCTGGTCTGTTCTCCATTTATATTTTCCTGACTGTCTGCAGTGTTTGTATCTGTATTGATATCTGTCTCTGTCTCAACATTCCAGTTTTCTGTGTCATTTACAGGGTCCTGTGTCTGAGCTGAGTCTGTATCTCCATCTGTATCCGTTGCCGGATATGTTTTTTGAACTGCCTCCATGTCGGAGTCAGGATCTTCTGTTGGATCAGGATCTCCTGTTGGATCGGGATCTCCTGTTGGGTCGGGATCTCCTGTCGGATCGGGATCTCCTGTCGAATCGGGATCTCCTGTCGGATCGGGATCTCCTGTCGGATCGGGATCTCCTGTCGGATCGGGATCTCCTGTCGGATCGGGATCTCCTGTCGGATCAGGATCTCCTGTTGGATCGGGATCTCCTGTCGGATCAGCATTTCCTGTTGAACCACTACCAGTATTGTCATCTGAATTATAACCAGGAGCCGTTTTATCTTTTTCTTCTGGTGTCGGTGTGGGAGTTACTATGTTTATAACAATTTTATAAATTTTCTCATGGATTTTATCCAGTTCTTTTGTGCTATTATCTGTATCGCTGTTTGATTTATTTCCTGTATTTTTCATCTCCTGTTTTGTTTCATCTAATACTTTCTGAAGTTCCTGTGCCTGATCCGGGCTTGTAAGATTGTCGGATGCTTTTTTCAGATATTTCACAGCCTGTTTGGGATTATTTTTTTTGTTGCATACTTTTGCCATTCCCGTTGCACCTTCTACAGATTTCGGGTCAATCTTTAAAATCTTATTAAAAGCTACTTCCGCATTATCATAATCCGCCGAAGCCAGATATTTGTTCCCTAGATCCAGCTGTTTTCCCACTCTGGCCGCATTTACTTTCTCTGGTGCCCCCATCATAAGTGCAGCAGCAATCGCAATCACACATACAGCCCCGACAATAGCCGGAACAACCACATAAATCTTTATCCCGGATTTCTTCTTATTCTCCTTCATCATACTGTCCTCCTTATTTAATTAATGTGAAAAATAAATTCTTCATCCGAAAGACGAATTTTACATCCTTCCTGTAAAACAATTTTTTCTTCCGGCTGCACTTTTTCATCATCTACCCAGGTTCCGTTCAGGGAACTATCATCCTGCAGATAGTAAGTCCCTTCCTCACAACATATCCTGCAATGTTCTCTGCTGATAGCAGGGTTTTCTGTAATCACTATATCTGCACGCTTTTTACTTTTCCCGATAATATTCTTGTTTTTATGTAATTTAAACTCTTCTCCTGTTTTGTTTCTGTATAAGGATGCTTTAATCTGAAATACAGGTTTTAAAAGAACTGTCTTATCTTCTCCGTCATCCTCTTCCTCCTGCTTTAAAAGAACTGTTTTGTCTTCATCATCCTCTTCTGTTTGGTTTTTTTCAGCATTTCTGTCTGTAAATCCAAAAACAGTTTCAGACCCATCTTTTTTTTCTTCTGATAAATGTATTTCCTGAAATGAATTTTTACGTGAGGTTCCATATAAATGTGCTTTTTCTTCTTCCCGGTTAGTGTCATCATTTTCCGGTTCCTGTAAAAATTCCAGTTTTTCCGGCATAACAGGATCTGAATCTTCTGACTTTATATCAAGAATGTCCTCTGATGGAACAGGCAGTTCTGGAGGAAGTTCCGGCTCTTCTTCAAGTTTAATTTCTGATTCATATAAAGGTTTACGAACTTTTTCTTCACGCTGTACGTTTTTTCTGGATATCAACGGTATACACATGAATTTTATATGCTGTGTCATCTCATCCACATACATATATTTATCTTCTGTGATCAATTGTTCCTGTAATATTCCCATCTGAAAAATTCTGCGCTGACCTTCTGCAATCTCCTGGCGCATTCTTGCCCGTTCTTTCTCGGATGCTTCATACATCCAGGCTCGGAGATTGATCATTCTTTCGATATTATAGATCATTATATATTCCCCGGCCTGTTCTGCAACCCTTGCCTGCAAAAAATCCTGTCCCTTCATGTTCTCCCAGCATGTTCTGTCAAACTCTTTCATATGTGTATGGCAGATAACTTCTTCTTTTCCGCCCTGATAGTTATACGAAAATTCCATTCTTTTCCTCCTTCGTCCAAATAAATATTCATCCATTTCATACCTGAAACCTATGTCCATATAATTATAGACTTATCTAAAAAACAAATCTTCTGTTATTTGTTTTTTAGATAAATCTGCAATTTCCGGAATCAAAATGGACCTGATGTAAAAATCTCTGACGCCCATTCTGATTCTGGAATAAAAAATACATTCATTCAAAAAAATCCGGAATTTCTGTATCCAGACATGCATTCTGAAAATGAACCGCAGCTTCCTGCGCCTGATCAAGATATCTTCTCAACACAGTTTCTGTAATCTCCAGAGAACGTTCCAGTATACGAATATGAGACAACGCATCTGCATAAAGTATTTTTCGTTCCGGAGAACACTGAAACATTACTCTTCGTATTTCTGCTTTCAGTTCTCCTGTCAGTACTCTCTGCTGCCGCACATGATCAATATATTCCTGCAGCCACATCCGGTCATATAAAATTAGGTCTGCACTCAACTTCGTTCTTATTCTCCGTTACTCGAACATGTTTGGAATATCAATACTGGACATATCACTCGCAAGAGTTTCCTTGGCACTTTCAACACCTCCAAGTTGCTGTTGAATTGCCATTTTATAACCAGTAACTCTCGAAATACCATCCCTTACAGCCTGTAATGCCTCTTCTGCTTTTTTTATAGCAGCTTTTACATCACTACCTGCAAAAACATTTCCGCTGTTCAATCTGTCTATCTGTCTCTGTAAATTTTCTTCATGAGATTTTAAATTTCCAAGCTGAGTTTCAAGGCTGCTCAGTGTCTGGGTATATAAACTCCTGTCAACTTTAAGTCTGATTGCATCATCTGCCATAATTTTTCTCCTCTCTGCTTTATATCAGGATAATCTTTACTGTTCAGGTTCAACAAGTAATCATCGAGTTCCATATGCATTAGCTTCTATGGACTTTCTCAGAGTTTCTGCTGCCTCCTTGTCATGAGTAAGCATAACATTCAGGTAATCTCCAATTTTAAGGCCAATGTTTAAAATACTGCATACAAGAACATCCATCAGCTTATTTAACTGCTGAACTGCTGTTGTAGTTTTTTCTATCAGTCCACCTTCTGACTGACCAGTCAAAGTTGTCATAATATCATTTACACTTTTCATTGTATCATCAAGATCATTTCCGATCTGTTCGATATTTTTTGTAATTTCACGTACTTCTGCTGTCGTAAGTGACGCACCGGTCAAATCCATTGCCATATTTCTTCATCCTTTCTTTAAATCAATATTTTTCTCAGAATCTCATCCAGCTCTGCCTGCTGGAAATCTCTTGCCTCTGTCAATGCGCTTCTTATTTCACCTGATAATTTCTGAGATGGAATATCCGCCGCATCATTCAGTTCCTGTTTCAGTCTCTCGCATAAACTTATACAGTTCGTCAATTCCATACTTTTAAATTATCTCCTCCCTCCTGTTTTTCAATTTCATACCCTCCTTCCTTCACAGATTTTCAGAATTTATAAATCGGAAGCAGATTTATCATGGGCTTTACTCTGTAATTTCAAATCTGTATTTTAAAACAGATATAAAGTTTCGCCATGTTCCACTCCGTAATCCTGCAAAGTATATTTTCCATTTAATACCATAGTCGGGGCATTTCGACACAGAACCTCTTGCCCTGATGATACATACATATTCTGTGTAAGATCCGCCACTGCCTCTGTGAGCAGTTTTATAACCTCTTTCACCGGCAGAAAATCCGGAATCATAACGTCTTGTTCCAACTGTACAGAAGGAACCTTTAAAGTAACCAATATTTTCTCCATCTGTCATCTTTCCTGTTCTATGTCATCCGATAATATCTGCATCATCCGGGTCTTCTTCCTTTTCTTCTGATTTGCATGGCATCCATACCGGATAGATTTCTTCGTGATAATGCAGAAGACAGGACCCACTTTTTTTGGAGGGTTTTGTCACATTTCTGTATTCCATAGGAAGAGAGATCAATCCCTGTCTGTGAAACTGCCCTCCATAAAGCAGAACAAATTTATCATGATTAAAAGCATTCTGCATTGCATTGATTCTCAATGCATCTGCATCATCCGGATAATAACAGCTCAGAAAATAATAATTATATCCCCTTCCATCCTCAAAAATTTTCTGCATGATATTTCTGGTCTCCTCCTCCGCACAATCGCAGAAGTCCCGGAAACTTTCAAAAACCACCAGTAAAGGCCAGGTTCTGGCCTGCATATAGGAAAAACACATTTTCATGGTTTCGCTTCCTGTTCTGGAAATTTTATGGGCATCACAGTATTCATTTCTGATCAGCTTCCGATCACAGATCACCTGATATAATTCTTTCCACAGCCGGATTCCATCTTCCTTCGTACTTTCAAAAAAGGTAACCTCCTGATGTCCTTCCAGTCTGCTTTTCAAAACTGCTCTGTCGAATACACTGTTCTGATTTCTCTTTACAATAAGCAGATGCATGTGATCACGAAATGCTGCTGAAATATAATTATCCAGTATAGCCGATGTATGTTTTGTGTTTCCAATATACACAGACATACAGTACAACTGTTTCAGCGGCATGGAAATTTTTTTCATATCCTGTACCGAATATCCCAGTGGTATCCGATTCAGAGCAATATCCCCGTAAAATTCTTCATACGTTTCTGTCTCTGAGATCTGTCTGATCTGCCTTACTCTGTTTATATCGCCGTACTTCTGAGAGATTTTTCTGATATCTTCTTTCAACTGCTGAATAACCTGCTGTTCCGACCCCTCAGTTATATATCTGGCGATCTGACATTCCAGTGCTCTTTCATCTTCACGTAAAAGCCCTCTCCCGGGCATATGCGGAGGCTCAAATCGACATCTTACCCCCAGAATATCTCCGTATTCAAAGCGATTCTTCGCATCCAGCACAAACCTGGTACCAAGTTCCTTTTTTACATTATACATTATATCATCATAACTTCCGGCAGTGGTCAGAAATTTAATTCCTACTGTATTTCCTTCCCTTATAAGAGTATGTAGCTCATAACAGATATTTTTACCGCCATTCCAGGATGACAAACCTGCAATATTATCAATCACCACCAGTATCAGCGGTATTTTCTGTATTTTTCTGTAGGCATCAAAATTGTTTACTTCTGCTTTCAGAAAAGCCTCTTTTCTTTCTGCGATTATTTCTCTTAACAGATCAAACATTTTCTCTGCCTGTTCTTCCTCTCCCTCCAGCCACACACCTCCACAATGTACTGCATGACGAAATATCTGCAAAAGTCCTCCGGAATAATCCAACACATAGAAGTTTACATCTTCCGGCGAATATTTACGGATTACCGTATACAAAATCGTCTGCAGAAGAGTTGTTTTTCCCGACTGATTTCCACCGATGATGAGATAATTTTTACATTCCTGCAGATTCAGATGGAAAACATACTGCTTCTGATTTTCCGGATCATCAATCATACCCAGTGGTACAACAAATCCGTTTTCATCTTCATAATCTTCCTTCTTCAAAATATCCTGTATGGAAATATTCTTCTGCAGCGGCTCCATCCACAGTTTTCTGGGATGAATTTTTTCACGCTCTGCCACCATGGTAAGATATTTTACAATGGCAACAAGCTGAGAAACCCCTGCATCCTTTTTTTCCATTTCCGGTCTGACCTGCACGATATTCTGTCCCGCATCATCTACAAACTGTATGGTATCATCTCTGTGAACTTCCACTTCATCCTGTGGCGTATAAGGTGCACCACACCATGCAGACTGGCCCAGAGCAAAATATTCATTATATCCTACCTGAAGATAAAATCTTCCTGTTTCTTTCAGTTCTGCTGCTTCCGGTCTTCTTAACATTTCATCACTGTCTGCACGTGTCTGTACCTTCAGACATACACGAAACTTGGAATTACTGTTGATTTCAGGACTTACCACACCTGCCGGTTTCTGTGTAGCCAGAATCAGATGCACACCGAGGCTTCGGCCAATTCTGGCTGCACTGACCAGCTGATCCATAAATTCCGGTTCCTGACTTTTCAATTCCGCAAACTCATCCGAAATAATAAACAGATGGGGCAATGGTGTTTTTACCTTTCCGTTTCTGTATAGCTTCTGGTAGGTATAAATATCCATGGTTCCTTCATCTGCTATACTTTTGGCCTTTGCAAAAATTTTCTCCCGTCTTTTCAGTTCGCTTTCGATAGACATCAGTGAACGCTGGATAGCAGATCCGTCAAGATTGGTAATCGTACCCACCAGATGCGGAAGATGGATTCCTCTCTCCGGATCCTCGAATGCACCTGCCAGTCCGCCACCTTTATAATCAATCAGCACAAAAGAAACTTCATCCGGATGAAAATTCAATGCCAGTGAAAGAATAAAAGTAATAATAAACTCACTTTTTCCTGAACCTGTCATACCGGCAACCAGACCATGAGGCCCCTGATATTTTTCATGAAGATCCAGTGAAAATACGGAACCATCAGAGGCAACACCAACAGGTGCAGCAAGAGATTTGACAGGATCATTTTCTTTCCACCTTTTCAGCGGATTCAGGTATTCAACTCTTCCTGCTCCAAATAATTCCAGAAATGTGATCATTTTTGGCAACATATAAGAACCCTGGACCAATTTTAACTTCGTATTGGACATGATCCGCAGCATTTGTTCTGATAATCTGTCATATATATCATCCAGGAAAAATTTTTCTCCATAATTCACAGCTTCCTTCAGATAAGTAATATCATTTGCTCTGTCAGAATGAAGATTTATAATTTCCTGTGCATACTGAGGAATCTCATCAAAGAATGTCACTACCGATACTCCATGATTGTTTTCCTCTTTCATGATCCTTTTCAGAATCTCCAGCTTGTCAAAAATCTGTTTATTCCATGCCAGGACTACATAGTAAGGTTTTTCTTTTAATAATTCAGAAAGTTCCCGGGGTTTTTCAAGTTCCTGTTCCACTTGTCTGTTCAGATATTCTCCAACCAGATATGCAGATGCTGTATCTGTTGCCAGAAAACGGAATGTTTTTTCATCATTCCATATATGCGGAAGAAAACGGATATATTCCATATTTTTCAATGTTTCTTTGTCAAGCAGCAACACCAGTTTTACTTCATCGTAACTATGTAAAAACGCAATCCTCATGATCATGCGTTTGAGAAATGCCTCTTTTTCCTCGGTTTTTCCTAACACACCACACACAAAATTTTCAGTCAGTGAAAGCATGATCGGTACCCGGTCCAGAAAAACGTTCTCCTGGACAAGCTGATGCATTTTTTTATCAAGTGGGTCCTCTATAAGATTAAATTTCTCTTCCGGATACTTAATTTCTGCCATAAGAGGCAACTGACCGTATCCTATACGTAACCTGAGAAAATCTTCCTCCCTGTATCCTCTTTCCCACAAATGCTTTTTGTCTGAGGGATAAGATATTACGACATTCAAAGGTGGATAATTCTCATTCAGAACAGCTTCTTCTCTCGCTTTTTCATTCCATATTTCTTTTCTCTTGTCTGCCAGATATTGCGTATACTTTTCCTGACGAAGCTTCTCGTACTCTTTTTTGTCCTTATCCGTATACATACGGTTCATAACCGGAAACAAAAGCATGCTTAAAATTGAGGTCACATTTCCTCTCAGCAGTGCGGATCCTCCCATAACCATGGAGCCACCCATACTAAGTATCATCGGTGCCTGGTTATCACTTAGTGAAAAAGGTGGTGCCTCTACAAGAATCTGATCTGCTGTAATGTTTTTTTTCTTTCTTGGAAGACGATTAAATAAAAACTCCTCGTTTTGTTCTCTTTCTGGCAGAGAACTGAATCTATCTCCCTCAAACGGGCATACCTCTCTGGATGATATTCTGATACGGCCATTTCCGTCATTAACAGATATAAATTCTGTACCAACAATAATCTTCAGACCCATTATAGATACAACATCACCAATATTAAGAAACTGCTTTTTTATTCTTTTTCCATTGACATAAGTTCCTGTTAAACTTTCATGATCCTGAATTGCCATGCCGTCATCTGTTCTTATTAATGTTGCGTGATGCCGTGTCACGGATTGATCCATACAGATCAGATCATTATCTGCAGACCGTCCGATTGTAACAGGTCTGTCTTTCGGAATTCTGTAATTATGAAATACAAGGCTTTCCGGAGATACCTGTTCTGCATATAAAATACAGTTATCCTCTTTCATTCGGACATAATATTTGCACTGATCCACTATCTCACTGTACCGGATACTTCCATCTGATCCGTTTTCGCCTTGCTCAACATTCTGCTCACATAAATACCATTTATTTTTCCTTGTTTCAATAAATGCATCTGTTGGGATCTTCCGTTCTCTTTCCCTCAGAAAATATTTACCTTCCGGAGGTTCAGGCAGCCAGATTATTCTCATATATCCTGATTCAAACATCAAATGCACCTGCATACCATATCTTCCGGCATTCTTATGCTTACCTTTTTCTATATCCATACGCCCCTCTGCATTTCTCTGATATTTCCTGTGTCCCAATCAACAACAAGTTTTTTATGTCATCGGAACATTACGAAGTAATTCCCTATAACATAAAAAATAATTCTACAGGTACAGTAAATCCGTAACTGAAATTATTCCCGTTAAAAACAAAACAGCTACAATAATTACCACAATGAGCATCTTACATAAATAAGCCCTTGCAAAATTTCTGAGATTCTCGTTATCTGTTCCCCCCAAAGCAAGAAACAAAAGACTGACCAGACCCACCACAGGAATTGCAAATAAAATTTCAAATCCCAGATAAGTCCACGTTCCTATAACTTTATGTGCTTTGGAAACTTCTCCCGTCTCTTCTTTCGGCAAAGGTGCTCCGCATATTTTACAATATGAACTGTATTCATGATTTTCTGTTCCACATTTTCTGCAGATCATATGTACAGCCCCCCATTCACTTTTTTTTGTAGCTCATATAAGAATGTAATTTTATCAAAAGAATCATTTCCAGTACAGGAATCGCAAGCGCAATTATCATAATAAGCGGATTCTGACCATATCCGAGAATATTCTGGACTCCTCCATTGACAGGATTCAGAATTGACTGAACAAATGCCGAAGACTGACCATATCCCAGATCATATCCAAGTCCCGCATCTGCAAACATTTCTCCTATTGCAGATGATGTATTGTACCCATACTGATTCAATGTCCCTGTAATCTGATTAGCAGTCATCTGCAGGAAACTTGCCCATGTAAACACTACTAACCTTATCACTGCATTCACACCAAGAATAACAATAGGATAAATACCTACTTTGACCGTGGTCTCATGGCCCTTGGCATTTGCCGTCATACCGCTGAATATCCTCATAACAGAACCCCAGTAGAACAGATCAAGAAATATTATGATTGCCAGGAACAGATATACCTCAATTTCTGCCTTCACAGCGATGGCCAAAATCACGAAAATAATGCTCAACACAATCCGAAAGGCAAATCTTATGGCAGTCACTACGTTGATCATGGAAAAACCTACAGTATTCAATGTTCCCCTCCTGCCGCTACAGTAAATCATCCACATTGCAATACATATCAGAACCGTAAATGTGCTGGCAATCAACGTAAAAAATGAAAATGCAGAAAATAATCCATACGCAAGATTGATTGTATAACATATAACAAGAGCAAGAAATACCGCACTTTGTATTACAGGCACGATTTTTTCAGTTTTTGTGCTTTTTTCTTCCATATTGTTGTGTTCTGGTTCTACATGAATATCTGGAACTGCATCTTTAAGCTGTTTTCCACAGGCCGGACAAAATGCTGAATTTCCTTCTATTTTTTCTCCACATGCAGTACAATACCGAATCCTTTTTTTATTTTCCGCGGATTCTTTTACATTTTCCACTTTGTTCTGTATTTGTCCGCAATGTGGGCAATATGCTGTATTTTCAGGTATCTCTTTTCCACAGCAACTGCAGCTTTTCATACTTCTTCTCCCCCTTCTGTTTGATATTGGTATTATAAATCTTCATATATAATATTGTCAATTTTATAAGATGTGAAATGGGGAATTTATTGTCAATTTTACGCTCCTGTGTTACAATTTTTATACATTTACTATTGGACAATGAAAGGAATAAAATATCATGGAAATGTTAAATGGACGCCCTACAGATGAATCCGGACGACCTGATAAAGAAATCCGCGTTTATGACCTTCTGGATTGTCTTGGAATCTCCTACCATCAGGTAGATCATGAACCGGCCATGACCATTGAGGAATGTCAGGATGTGGACAAGTTAATGAGAACACATATGTGCAAAAACCTGTTTCTCTGTAACAGACAGGAAACCGATTTTTATCTTCTGCTGATGCCGGGAGATAAAAAATTCAAGACCAGGGAACTCTCCTCTCAGATCGGTTCAGCCCGTCTCTCTTTTGCCAGTGAGAAATATATGGAAGAATTTCTGGACATAACCCCGGGATCTGTCAGCGTAATGGGGCTTATGAATGATAAAAATAACAAAGTGCAGCTGCTGATGGATGAGGATCTGCTGGCCCAGCCTTATCTTGGCTGTCACCCATGTATCAACACTTCCAGTCTTCGCATAAAAACTGATGATGTGTTAAATATCTTTCTTCCTGCTGTAAAACACAAACCCACATTTGTCAAACTTGCGGGAATATAAAATAACGGCCACCTGCCGGTAAGCAGGTGGCCTGTTCTGTTCCATTTTTTATATCACTCCTTAACACAAAGAATCCTGATATCGGAAATTGCGGTGTCATCCCAGCTTGTTCCCTGATAAACATCATCAATGGTAAATGTAATCGAATCTGCCGCATAAGGATGATTTAACTCTACGCAAAATTCTTCCCAGCTCGTCGGAAATTCTATCTCTGTACTAAAATCACCAATAGTTATTCCCAGTTTTGAAGGACGATTATTTCCATAAAAATTCTTTGCATCTTTCCAGTTTCCAAGTTTAAACAACATACAGCTGACTTTCACGTTTCCATCAAAATGTGCTGTAATCCCCTGCCCAATTCCCGGACCATCTACTCCTTCCTGCCAATTTGTCTGAGTGTCGTTATCAAAAGCACACATAGGGCTATTATTTATATTTTCCTGATCGATCACAGATGTGGCTTTCGCCGACAGAACCGGGGCATCCATCAGTTCACTTGTATCTGCAAAATCTTTAGCGACCAGACTGGCAACAATATCGGACGCAGCATAGACTTCAGGTGCAGAAGTGGGTTCTGGTGTTGCCGTAGGTTCTGATACAGCAGTAGATTCTGATACAGCAGCAGGTTCCGGTGTCGCTGTCGATGCTGCCATTGCTACAGGTTCCGGAGCCTGAGTCAGACCGGCTGCAGATTTTGCAGTATCAATCCTGTGATCATACGAAAAGATTTTTTTATTTAATATCAGCAGAGTAATACACACTGCCGCCGCAACAAAGCAAACTATTATTGTGACCACAATTCCTTTTCGTTTCTTTTTGTGGGGATAGGATTCGTATGCCGGCTCCTCTATCTTCGTCCCACAGATGGGACAATAAATACAGTCATCCTCTATTTTACTGTTACACGCCTTACACTTTTTCATATATATGCCCTCATCTTTCCTCAATTATCGTCTCACACATTCTGTTCCAGATATTTCTTAAGGGAAGATACATACATATCCCCCATCTTGCTGAGAATAGAATTCTTTCTTGTGATGTAGCCAATTTCCATATCACTGTTCTGGTTCTGTTCATCTCCCTCGAACGGGATTGCCAGATAATCACTGCCGTTCAACTCTTCACAGATAATTCCCGAACACAAAGTATATCCGTTCAGACCTACCATCAGATTCAACATAGTTGCACGATCTGAGGCCTTAACTGTTCTGGAATATTCATTGGTAGACAATATTTCCTCTGCCAGATAAAAATTACTCTTATCTCCCTGCTCAAATGACAGGCATGGATACCTTTCCAACTGACTGTAACTGATAGATCTTTCCTTTGCCAGCGGATGATTCTTCCATAAATATACATACGCCTGGCAGTCTATAAGATGGTGAAATTCCAGATTTGCAGAATGAAGAAGTTTCAGCAATGCTTTGCGATTGAAATCACTCAGATAAAGCACACCGACTTCACTTTTCATAGTACTGACATCACTGATCACCTCTGCTGTCTTTGTCTCTCTGATGGCAAATTCATATTCTGACATATCAAATTCCTGTGCCATATCCACAAACGCTTTCACGGCAAAGGAATAATGCTGGGTGGAAACACCGAATTTCTTCTTATAAGAGCCGCCCCCACTGTACTTTTCCAGAACACTTTCATACTGACCATAAATCTGGCGGGCATACATCAGAAATTCTGTACCATCATTAGTCAGTGTCACACCGCGGCCGCTGCGGTTAAATATGGTGATTCCAAGCTCTTTCTCCAGTTCCTTCACTGCATTTGTCAATGATGGCTGAGAAATATATAATACCTCGGCAGCCTTATTTAATGAACCGGTTTCCGAAATTGTAATGATGTAATTCATCTGTGTTAATGTCATAGCTTCTCCTCTTGGGTGTAAATCAGATTATCATCTGATCAAATTCAATGCCTCATACTTTTATTGCAACTGCTTTCCTGCTTCTGCCATATAATTCCGGGTTCTGTACAGTTTTATTTTCCAGATTGCGGATGATACATCAGATGTTCTTTCTCCAGTTCTTTATAAAGCTGGATGCAATTCCAGTTCTGATTATGCTCTGTCAGAACTGCTTTATAGTCCACAGGGGTTCCTGCTTTTCGCAGTGTATAAAGCACCTGATCAAATAAATTGCCAGTAATTGCTGCAAGAATCAACATTTCTTTTTCCATCTGTTCCTGCGAAATTAATGCTGATGGAATCTCTGCCTGAGAAATTTCCTTTATTCCCGCCAGATAACCAATCGGCTGACAGTAGTCCTGCGGTTCTATTGTTTTTAAACGGATCTTAAATGGCAGTAGTGCCATTTTTAATTTACGAAGTTTCTGCTGATCTTTAAAATTTATTAATAAAATCGTTGGTTTCATATAGATTTTCCTTTCTGTTCTTACCTCACCGGCACGAATCGGGTATTCTTTCTTATTTTTTTCTATCATATCATAGACAATCCGTCATATTCAATACCTGCGTCAATCGCCGTATTCATCGCTATGCCTCATTCCTCCACCCTGCAGATAAAAATTTATCCTGCATGAATCAGATTGCCGGCCAGCACAAATTATACTGGCATTGTAATTTACACGTTATTGTGGTAAAGTAATTTCATGTTATTTTTCCTGAATCTGGAAATATTCAGGAAAATGAAGGAGGGAACAAATGAAAAATTTCTATTCGTGGTATAAAAAGCACATTACCACAGCAATTTTTATCGGTCTGATCCTCGGTATCTTCACCGGACTGTTTCTGGCAGGCAGATTTGAGCCGGTACTTACTGTTACCAGTCTTATCGGAAGCATTTACATGAATGCTCTGAATATGATGATCTTTCCACTTGTCTTCTGTTCAATCATCATGGGAATTTCCAGCATTGGCAATGCCCGTACAACCGGTAAGATCACTGCCGGTGCCATGATCTTCTTCCTGTGCACAACAGCACTGGCCAGCCTGGCAGGACTGATCATTCCGCGACTGATCCATCTTGGCGAGGGCGTCAAATTCGAAATGGCAACTTCAGACATCCAGGCAACAGAAATGACCAGCATCCTGGATACCATCAAGAACCTGATTCCATCAAATCCGGTAGCAGCTTTTGCAAACGGGAACATGCTTCAGGTACTTGTATTCGCAGTAATCGTAGGATTCACTCTCATTGCCATCGGTGAAAAAGGCAAAGCACTTCTGAACGTGATTGATTCCTGCAACGAAGTCTGTCTGAAAGTAATCAGCACAGTTATGTATTTCACACCGGTTGGTGTTTTCTGTACTATCGTTCCGGTTGTTGAAGCTAATGGTACAGAAACAATTGTTTCACTGGCAACCCAACTGATTATCCTGTATGTGGCCTTCTTCGGATTTGCCCTGATCGTTTACGGTGGTTCCGTGAAATTTATCGGAAAAGAAAGCCCTGCTAAATTTTTCGAAGCAATGCTGCCGGCAGCTTTAAATGCATTCGGAACCTGCTCCAGTTCAGCAACTATTCCGATCAGCAAACAGCGTATGGAAAATGAAATGGGTGTTTCCAACAAGATCACAAGTATCGCCATTCCTCTTGGTGCTACTGTAAATATGGATGCCGTATCTATTTTGATGTCATTCATGATCATGTTCTTTGCAAATGCCTGCGGAATTAACGTAAGTGTTTCCATGATGGTCGTAATCCTTCTGGCAAATGTACTCCTGTCAGTGGGAACACCCGGAATTCCTGGAGGCGCCATTGCATCCTTCGCTGCACTTGCAACAATGGCAGGCCTGCCGGCAGGTGTTATGGGTGTTTATATCAGTATCAATACCCTCTGCGATATGGGAGCTACCTGTGTTAATGTTATCGGCGATATGGCAGGATGTGTGGTTCTGAAAGAGAAGATCAAACTGGACGAATAAGTGTAAAAAATCTTTGGAATACATATTCTATATGACAATTTCACCAAATAATGGCTTCACAGTTATTCGTTCATGGTCAACGCTTAACCAAAGCACCAAAAAAGGAGGCAGAATCGAACTGTTACGATTTTGCCTCCTTTTTATATATTTCTTTCTCGTTATTTATTTCTCAGAAATTCTTCCATATTGCAAATCAGGATACCTTCCTGCTCCAATGCTTTTCTTACCTTCTTCGCATAATTTAATGCCATAGGGCTATCACTGTGTACACATATAGATTCTGCCTGAATTGGAATTTCTTTTCCATTTACCGAAGTCACTATTCCTTCTTTTATCATCCTGATA
>CAKRVX010000014.1 GCA_934409175.1 uncultured Blautia sp. | reverse complement strand
TCCGTCATTTTGGAATTTCTTTTCATGACAGAGCTGAGGTTCTGGAGGAAATCCTGAAAGAGTATCCACAGATTGAAGTAGTTCAGATTCAGTTTAATTATCTGGATTATGAGGATCCTGCAGTACAGAGCCGCAAATGTTATGAGGTCTGTCGCAAATATAATAAACCGGTACTGATCATGGAGCCGGTAAAGGGCGGAAATCTGGTAAATCTTCCAGAAGATGCCAAGAAAGTGCTGGATGACTTGAACAGTGGCAGTCCTGCAAGTTATGCACTCCGTTTTGCAGCTGGATTTGAGGGAGTTCTGATGGTGCTTTCAGGGATGAGCAATATGGAACAGATGATGGATAACATCAGTTTTATGAAGAATTTTCAACCATTGAACGAGGCAGAAAGAGAAGCTGTACGTAAAGTTGCAGATATTTTCCATCAGAAGCATATGATTCCATGTACAGCCTGTCGCTATTGTGTAGAAGGATGCCCGAAAAAAATTTCCATTCCGGATCTCTTTTCCTGTATGAATGCAAAAATGGTGTTTCATGACTGGAATGCCGATTATTATTACAATGTAGTACATACTGCAAACAGAGGAAAAGCTTCAGATTGTATTAAATGTGGAAAATGTGAGAAAGTTTGCCCTCAGCATCTTAAGATTCGGGATATTCTGGAAGAAGTAGCAAAAGAATTTGAGAAACAAACAAAAAACGAAGAATAAAAAATTCCCCCGGACATTTCGGAAAAGAGAATGTTCGGGGGATATTTTATTCTTCAAATTCTGCAGTAACAATAAAACCGCGAGGCGTATGTTCAATATTTTTTACAATCCCCTTTCGGGCTTTGATACGTTGGGAGTTGGGATAACAGCCGGACATTGCAACAGCCGGTTCAATAATATAACTGTAATTCATAAATGATTGATATTCAGAAATTTCGATTTCGTCTCCTATCTCAATCAGTCCCTGGCGTTCCATTTTAAACTTTTCCTGACGCATAGAAAAGACCTTCTTTCTATTTAATAACATTATTATAGCATGGCTCAGGTGAAATGTTTATATTATCTTGACAATTATGGAAAGAATTATATATAATAAAAAAGAAACAGGGGAGCTTGTATGACTGGCTGAGAGGAAGTTAAGCGAACTTCGACCCTTAACCTGATGCGGATAATGCCGCCGTAGGAAGTCATAATGATTTTTTCGGAGACACTTGGCGTAAGGCAGGTGTCTTTTTATGTCAGGAGATTTTATACGAAAGATATCAGGCAGCGGCTGACCGGGGGCACCACTTTCAGTCGCTTAAAAAAATTAATGCAGAACATGAATACGGAAAGGAAGAAATGTTATGAGAACAGCATTAACAATCGCAGGAAGTGATTCCAGCGGAGGCGCCGGCATCCAGGCTGATATTAAGACTATGATCAGCAATGGAGTTTATGCGATGAGTGCAATCACAGCACTTACAGCACAAAATACGACCGGTGTAACAGGAATTATGGAGGTGACGCCAGAATTTCTGGCAGAAGAACTGGATAATATTTTTACAGATATTTATCCGGATGCAGTGAAAATTGGTATGGTATCCTCCAGTGGGCTTATCTGTACTATAGCAGATAAGTTGAAGGAATATAAAGCAGATAATATTGTAGTAGATCCGGTTATGGTAGCAACCAGTGGAGCTCGTCTCATCAGTGAAGAGGCTGTTGATGCATTGAAAAACAGACTGCTTCCAATGGCAACAGTACTGACACCTAATATTCCGGAGGCAGAAGTTTTATCCGAAATGAAGATATTATCCCAGGAGGATATGATCAAAGCAGCAGCAGAAATAGGAAGTAAATATCATTGCGCTGTTCTTTGTAAAGGCGGACATCAATTAAATGATGCGAATGATCTGCTCTGGCGCGAAGGGGAATATAAGTGGTTTTACGGTGAAAGAATTGATAATCCTAATACACATGGAACAGGATGCACCTTATCCAGCGCAATTGCTTCCAATCTGGCAAAGGGATTTAATCTGGACAGTTCTGTGGAAAGAGCAAAAAAGTATATTTCAGGAGCACTGGCAGCCATGCTTGACCTTGGAAAAGGCAGTGGACCTATGAATCATGGTTTTGCTGTTCATAATGAATATACCGAGGAGAATACACCGGAGGTACAGGCACAATGAGTGAAAAAAGGACTTCAATCTTTGAAAACGGGCTGATATGGTTTGGGGCCGGTGTATCGTTGGCAGAGATTTTGACAGGTACGTATTTTGCACCTCTGGGATTTTCAAGAGGTCTGCTTGCGGTGATCATTGGACATATCATTGGCTGTGCGATGCTTTTCCTGGCTGGTGTGATAGGTGGAAAAACAAGACGCAGTGCTATGGAAACTGTAAAAATGAGTTTTGGAGAAAAGGGAGGAATGTTCTTTTCGTTCCTGAATGTTCTTCAGCTGGTAGGCTGGACAGCTATCATGATTTATGATGGAGCGCTGGCGGCAGATGGAGTACTGAATACCGGCAGATGGGTATGGTGTCTGGTAATTGGCGTTTTGATCATTTTATGGATTGTTATCGGGATCACCAATCTTGGAAAGATCAATACCATTGCCATGGCAGCATTGTTTATTCTTACTCTTGTCTTGTGCAAGGTGATCTTTTTTGGAGATTCAGAGGCTGCTGCAGGGGGCGATGCGATGTCCTTCGGTGCAGCAGTAGAACTTTCAGTGGCAATGCCCTTATCCTGGCTTCCATTGATCAGCGACTATACCAGAGAAGCGAAAGAACCTGTAAAGGCAACTGCGGTCAGTGCGATCGTCTATGGAATTGTAAGTTGCTGGATGTATGTGATTGGCATGGGAGCTGCAATCTATACAGGGGAATCAGATATTGCAAGCATTATGGTAAAAGCAGGTCTTGGTATTGCCGGACTTTTGATCATTGTATTTTCTACAGTAACTACAACATTTCTGGATGCGTATTCTGCCGGAATCTCATCAGAGTCCGTTTTTGCAAAAATAAATGGAAAATATGCAGCAATCGTGGTAACTGTGATCGGTATGATTGGTGCCATTATTTATCCCATGGACAATATTACAGATTTTTTATATCTGATAGGATCTGTATTTGCACCCATGATCGCCATTCAGATTGCAGATTTCTTTATTCTGAAAAGAACAGAGAGCATGACGAGATCACTGGATGGAGTCAATATCCTTATATGGGCAGCAGGATTTATATTATATAGATATCTGATGAATGTAGATATTCCGGTAGGAAATACTCTTCCGGATATGATTGTGACCATATTAATCTGTATGATCGTAAGAAAAATTGTAATAAGAAAGGCGTAATTGGGAAAAAATCAAGAAAGGTACTTGTTTTCAAAGTATTGTTTGTATATAATAAAACGGTCTGATTTTATTAAGTATGAAGAAAGCAGCTGTTTAAGATAAAATGAAAATGTACGCCGGAACTTCTTTTATGATCAGGAGTTCCGGCGTATCTGTCTATTATGATTAAATGATATTCCAGAGGGGAAAACTAAATGCGTAAAATTGTTATCTGCGATGACATGGAACTTGAAAGACTTCTTTTAAAAGATATACTGACTCAGTATTTTGAAGAAATTCATGAGGAGGTTTCTATTACTGAATATTCCTCCGGCGAGGTACTTGTGGCTGATGCGGAAGAGGGATATCTTGAAGGTGAATTGCTTTTTCTGGATATTTATATGGATCAGCTTAACGGGATGGAAACAGCCAGAAAACTCCGTGCACTCCAGTGCAAAATTCCTATTGTGTTTTTGACGGCTTCACCGGACTATGCAATTGAGAGTTATGAGGTACAGGCATCTGGGTATCTGCTGAAACATTATTCGGAGGATAAATTGAAAGCCCTTTTGAATCGGATCCTTAAGACGGATATGAAGCGTCGGGTAGCCATCAAAAATAAACGACAGTATCGTTATCCTTATACGGATGATATTATGTACATTGACAGTGATCGTCATACAGTAACTCTTCATATGGAAGATGGCTCGGAGATCGTAACCCAGGACAAGCTGAGTGAAATAGAAAAGAGGATTGGAGAAAAACGTTTCGTACGCTGTCATCAGAGCTATCTGGTAAATATGGATTATGTGAAGGATATAAAGGATGATTTTGAGCTGAAAGATGGGACAATTGTTCCCATACGTGTGCGTGGAAGAAAAGAAATTCTGGATTTGTATTATGAATATTTTATGAATCATTTCAGTGATGAAGCGAAAGAAAACAAGGATACCATGTGAGGATTGTGTAAAAAAACTTGAAGAATATGCAAAAATGGAAAATATCAGAGATACTTTGATATAATGATCATGAAGGGTAAGACCTGGTTCAAGAATCGCGGAGCGGTGAACGTGTCCATCAGCCGCATAATAAGAATGGCAAGTATGAAAATGAAAAAGAAAATGGAAAATGTGTGTTAAAAAATCCCCCCAGGATCAGATGTGTCCGCGACATCAGTTCCTGAGGGGATTTTTTATGAAAGAGCAAGTTCCAGTGAAGTGTCTGAAAAAAATGTATTGGCATTGTAAAGATATAAAACTTCCTGAACATTCTCTACCTGAATCAGTTCTTCAAGGTCTCCGTAATAATAACGAGGATCTACCATGATGATTTTGCGATAATGCTGTGCAAGAAATGGAACGAGACTGTTTGCATAGGAATCTTTTAATACCAGTAAGGTATTGTTGGTTTCTGTAGGTGTACTGATTTTGACCTGTGCATGGTTACCGCCAAAGAACAGCGCATATTTGTCTCTGGTCTTCAGCTGTTCGGTGTCATAGAAACTTGCGGATTTTTTCTGCTCATCGACATAATTGATCACAGAAGAAAGATGGTCTCCTGTTGGAAGAAAGACATCGATTTCATCTTTTTCGCCGGAGCGGAAACCGCTTTTGGCAGAAAGTGTTCCCTGAAAAGAGCGGGTTACAGGGGCCTTTTCATAAGAATCTGAACTGGTGTCGATCTCCATGGCATTGGCGGCCTGCTGATAGGCATAATAAGCACCCTGGGTAGTCCAGTGATGGTCTGTGTGATAATAAAGGTCCTCAGATTTATGATCACGGAAAGTATCTCTTACATCGATGAAAGTTACACCTGCGTCTGTCAGAGAATTTTTCAGGCTATCAATCCATGAATTCTGATCCTGAACAGGGGCAAAAGCCGGAAGTTTGTTTTTCAGGATATTGACGGAGTTTGGCGCAATCAGAGCGTACTGTTTCAGATCAGAATGTTTGGCAGCAAAAGTAGTCATTGCATTGACTGTTGCGTCATACTGCTGTTGAACAGGAGCGGTGAATTCCTCCATAAGGTATCCGTTTTTTCCGAGATAAACACCATTTTCTTCTACTTTTCCCATGAGACGATCAGTACCGGCTTTGAGTGTAATCCACATATCACGGAGAGGAAACTGATCATTTTCGTAAGTTTCAAATTGTTTTTCAAAGCTTCCAGATGCAATCTGATCTGCTTTCGGAGCGGGTCTGGAGGCCAGAACTCTGTTTTCTTTTTCGGAAAAACCTCTGTCAGGAATGATGATTCCTGCAATGAGTACTATAATGGGGATAAAGAAAAAGAAAATCCCCATCCGACCCAGAAAGAGCCGGTAATTTCTAATTGATTTTTTCATAATATGATCCTTCTAAAATTTCGCATATAAAAATGGTGTGTATGAATTATAAACCATATATGCGACAGATAATGCCAGTAAAATGATATTAATGATAACTGCAGTCATTGGTCTGCGCTGAAGCAGTCGTTTGAAACGTTGATATAATCCGGGTCTGCATGCCAGAATACTTATCACAAACAGGACCAGTCCTGTTCTCAGATAATAGAGAGTGGTACTGTCTGCAAATCCTGCTGCACCGATACCAAAGAGTGTTCCAAGGTAATGTCCAAGAGCTGAAAAGCTTGTCTGGCTGAAAAATACCCATCCGATCATGACAACCAGCATGGTATAGGCAACGCGTACCCATTCAGGTAGAAGCTCAAGTTTTCGGGCAAGAACAAATTTTTCCAAAAGAAGGAACAGTCCATAATAAACACCCCACAGAACAAAATTCCAGCTGGCACCATGCCATAATCCAGTGAGTGCCCATACAATCAGAATATTACGTATATGTTTGAGGGTGGAAACCCGGTTTCCGCCCAGAGGTATGTAAATATAATCACGAAACCAGCTTCCAAGGGAAATGTGCCAGCGTCTCCAGAATTCAGAAACACTGGTTGAAATGTAGGGATAATCAAAGTTCTTTTTGAAATCAAATCCCAACATTTTACCGATTCCAATAGCCATATCAGAATATCCGCTGAAATCGAAGTAAAGCTGCATTGTATAGGCGAAAATTCCAATCCAGGCAGTCATGACTGACATGTGTGAGTTTCCGCAGATTCCTGCGTATAATGCAGAAAGGTTATCTGCAAGTATTACTTTTTTTGCAAGGCCTTTGATAAAAAGTTCAGCACCCATGCCGAATCTGGAAATATTGATACTTCGTTTTTCCAGTTGTTCCTGAATATCTGCATATCGAACGATAGGTCCTGCGGAAGTGTAAGGAAACATGGTGCTGTATGTGGCAAAGGTCAGAAAATTATGTTGAGCACTGATCTTGCTGAGATAAACATCAAAGAGGTAAGAAAGATTCCTGAAAGTGTAAAAGGAAAGTCCAATAGGAAGGGACAATTCCGGATGCGGAATCTGTATACCGACAATTCCTCCAACTGTATTCAGAAGGAAACCATAATATTTGAAGAATACCAGAATCCCGAGATTGATGACGATCGCAAAGATCAGATTCAGTTTTTGTTTCTTTTCGTCATAGTAAAGTCTTTCAAATTCTGTTCCCATATAATAGTTAAAGAGGGACGAAAAAAACATGAGGATTACGTAAACTGGTTCGCCCCATGCATAGAAAATAAGGCTTCCAAGAAAAAGTATAAGGTTGCGAAGCTTTCCCGGGACCAGATAATAAATCAGCATAAAAACCGGAAGAAAGCAAAAAATAAAAAAGATGCTGTTAAATACCATAATTCATGTTCTCCAATCTGGCTGTTATATCAGGGCGAGGAAAGCACTGCGCCAGCTGGCTGCATCGGCTCCGCACATATAATATACATAGTTGCCTTTTTTGCCTGTGAAGGCATTGTTCAGAAGTGCCATCTGATCTGTACCATAGCCCTCGAATACATTTTTCTGGCTGGAAAGATGTGACTGAGCACTTTCAAGTAAAGTTTCTGCCTGACTGCTGTTTCTGGCTTTCATAATGCAGATTTCTTCTACTGCCATAGGTGAGGCTGCCTTATAGAAGAAATATCCGTCAATATCACGTTCGTCAATCTGATAATAATGCTTCAGGTCAGTACGGCCTTCTTTATTTAATGTAGTAATGGTGTCATCTGCTTCCATGGAAGCGGTGATCTGTTCCATAGGAACATTTCGGGCATTATCGGCTGTATAGAGCACAGTAAGATAAACAGCAAGAAAAATTACCATGGCAGATTTGATCAATGTATGTCTGGTTATATTTTTCATGCCTGTAACCCCGCTACCTGTGCCATGTGTGTGAGCCATTTCGGATAATAATCCTGAATAACATGCTCACCGTCCGGTTCATACAGGTTTTCTGAACTGGATTCTATAATGGAAGAGTTATCGATAAATGTACATCCCATTTCCTGACACATGGTCTGAAGTCCATCGTTATATTCCGGATAATATGCCAGATCCGGAGTTGCAGCAATGGCATCGTCAGTAATAGGAAGAATGCAATTGATGTAAATGGGAACATCAGGTAAAGCGTCCTGTATTTTTTTTATCTGAGTTTTATAGGCAGATATAAATTCAGAGGAATTTGATCCATAAGTTTCCAGATCATTAGAACCAAAAGCCATAAATACATGAGTTGGATTCAGACCGATGGCAGTTGCAATCTGCTCATCTGCTCCGGCAACACTGAGGCCAAGTTTGGCAACGACTACATCTGTATCCAGGTAACCATATTCAACAATGGAGTTTGTGATAGAATCTCCCAGAATTACGCTGCCTGCAAATACCTGGCGGATCTGAACATCTGTAAGCAATGTGGTATTATCTGTAACTTCAGTGGCAGCATCTGTTTCCTGAGTCTTCAGATCCTGAAGCTGCTGTTCAGTTTCAGAAACATCGCTGTTTTCAAGAGCCTGAAGGGTTGCTACAGTATTCTGACATGTACTGTCATCTCCGGACCTGTGAAACCCCAAAAAAAGAAGTACGCCGGCCAGGATCACACCTGCCGGAATGAGCAGTAAAAATTTGTTTATTTGTTTATTTTTCAAAATAAATCCTTTCTCATTCTGTTGTTTTTCAGTATATGCTTGCGGATTGGCGAAACATATCGAATTTATTATAATACGAAAGGAAAAAACTTCAAGAAAAAGTTCACAAATTTTACACAAACTTTTACATATGTCTGTGGACGGAAAATGTGAAAGGGGTTATACTGCTGTTAAGGAGATTTGCGCAACAAAAAGAAAAAGTCAGGAGGAATGTTTGTGGTGAAAAAAATATTGGATTTCCTGAAAGGTGAGATAGTTTCTTCAGTGTTTTATATTGCATTTGGTCTGTGTCTGCTCATTGTTCCGGATCAGACTGTAAATATTATCTGTAAAGTGATTTTTGGACTTTTGATGATAGTTGTAGGAATTTACCATATTGTGATTTATGCAGCAGAGAAGTGGAAAGCTACGATTCTGGATCTGTTTACGGGTGTGATCGTGCTGGTGCTGGGAGTATTTCTTTTTTTTACTCCGCAGATTGTAATTAAGATTTTTCCTTATTTATTAGGATCTTTTGTTCTTGTTGACAGTATATGGAAATTAAAGGGCTGTAAACGTCTTAAGAAGGTAGAGCAGTGGCAATGGAAAATATTACTGGTGGTCAGTATTATTTTTGTTGTACTTGGGCTGGGAATCCTTCTTATCCCATTTGCGTCTGTGTCGAAAATGTTGCTGACCTGTGGCTGTATTCTGACTGCAGACGGTGCTGTGGATATTGTCATGCTTATTATGCTTAAAGTATGTCTGAAAAAGGGCAGGAAACGTCTGGCAGAGAGAGATGAGAATTCTCAGAAGAAAACAGTCGGATTTGAGGAGAAAAACGAAGAAGAACCAACAGCTGACATATCTGCAGATAGTGAAAACATAGAAGTTGAACAGAACCAGGAATCTGCAGAGACGGAAGAAGAAACAGAAGACTCTGTGGAGACACAGCCGGAAACAGAAGAAGGTGCCGAAGAAACTGTGGAACTTCAGAAGGAAGAGGAAAGTTCAGAGTATGATGAAGAAATCAGTCAGGAGAATGAAAGCCCTGCCAAAGAAATCCGTGACATGCTGAACAGTCATGAGGAACCTTTAGAAGAGTGGAAGGATTGAATATATGGAAAATAAAGAGTCTGTTATAATTATGAATTTTTCAGGAATTTACAGAGAAGAGAAATTCTGGAAGGAACAGGAAATATCCTGGGTGGAGGCCAGGGATATTTCCGGTACAAACTGCTATTGTGATGATGAAGCTGTCAGAGAAATAAAAAAAAGAATAAAAGATTTTCCTGTTGCCGGAATCCATTTTATTGATTCCGGCAATTATCACTATATGACACGATTATGGCTTGAAAGAATACAGACGCCTTTTCGGCTGCTGGTATTTGATAATCATACAGATATGCAGCTTCCGGCATTTGGAGATCTGTTATCATGTGGAGGCTGGATCGCTTCATCTCTGGAAAAACTGGAAAATTTAAAGCAGGTAATCCTGGTTGGACCGGATAATGAGTCATACAGTCAGGTTGAGAAAGAATTTAAAAGGAAAGTGATATTTTTATCCAGGGAAATTATGGGAGAAATGGATGAAAAATCCACTGTACGGAAACTGGGAGATATTCTGGCAGAAAATGATCTGCCACTTTATATATCCATAGATAAAGATGTTCTGGCAGCAGAATTTGCACAGACGACCTGGAGTCAGGGAGATATGACACTGCAGACTCTTCTGGAATGTGTAAAGTTTACAATGAAATGTGCAGAACAGAAGCTGTTTGAGATAACAGGTGTGGATATCTGTGGAGAAGCCGATGCAGAAAATATTCATGACAATACTGCGAATGATTATGCAAATCAGGAATTGATCAAAATATTTACCGACAGGAAAGGAGCTGACTAATGAAAAATGAACTTCTGACAATCGGGCCGTTAACAATCTATGGTTATGGCTTTATGATTGCAATAGGTGTACTGAGTGCATGGTACACGGCTGAACAGAGAGCTCGCAGGCTTCATCTGGCGTATGAACATGTTTTTTATCTGGTAGTCTGGTGTGCAATTGGTGGATTTGCGTCAGCAAAGATTCTATTCTGCATTACGGAATGGAAGAGTTTTATTCAGAATCCATTGCAGCTGATCGGATCGGAAGGTTTTGTGGTTTATGGTGGAATCATAGGAGGAATTTTCAGTGGCTGGCTGTACTGTAGAATAAAAAAACTGAAATTTCTCACGTATTTTGATTTAATAATGCCATCCATAGCATTGGCTCAGGGATTTGGAAGAATCGGTTGTTTCCTGGCGGGATGCTGCTATGGAAAAGAAACATCGGGACCACTGGCGATTACATTCAGACATTCGGATTTTGCACCCAATAATGTTCCATTGGTTCCTACACAGATATATTCAAGTATTTTGGATTTTGGACACTTTTTCCTGCTCCTTTATGTGGCGCGTCACAAAAAAGCAGATGGACAGGTAGCTGCATGTTATCTGATCTTCTACAGTATTGGAAGATTTGTTATAGAATTTTTCAGAGGTGATCTGGAAAGAGGAAGTGTAGGTCCGCTTTCTACCTCACAGTTTATCAGTATTTTTATAATGCTGGCAGGGTTTCTGCTGTTTTTTCTTACAGAAAAAGCGAATAAAAGTAAAAATGAAGCATAGTCTGTAACAAAGTGATCTGATAAAGGAGTCCTATGTTCAGGTCGGAAGATTATGAAAAAAAGATCCCTGATATTTCCTGTTCTGCACAGACAGTACCACCTGCGCAGAATGAGAAATATGGGGATTTTATTTTGAAATATGGAGAAAATCTGGAAAGTGAATATGGAAGTCGTCCGGGTAGTGTATTTCTGCCTGTCAATGAAATGTTCGGGGTACGTTATGTTCCTCTGGATGAAATAGGTACCCTTGAGATTAATTCCTATACATATGCATCTATTCCCAAATGTTACACTTTTATGGATGTGGATGCATTAAACGCGGCTGGTATCAGCAGACTGCAAAGCCACCCTTACCTGAAACTGCAGGGAGAAGGAGTGGCAATTGCTGTGATTGATTCAGGAATCGACTATGCCAATCCGATTTTTTGGGAAGGAGATAAAAGTCGTATTGCCTGTATCTGGGATCAGACGATAGAAGGACAGCTGAGCGAGGATGTACCATATGGAAAGGTTTTTTTTCAGTCAGATATAGAACAGAGTCTGTCATCAGACAGACCGGAAGAAGCGGTTTTGTCCACGGATGAAACTGGGCACGGAACTGCTGTGGCAGGACTGGCCGCGGGAAATACAGTTCCGGCAGAGAATTTTTCGGGAGCTGCACCGAAAGCTTCACTCATCATCGTGAAATTAAAACCTGCGAAAACTTATCTGCGGGAATTTTATCAGTTTCCTCCGAACGCGGCTGTATATCAGGAAAATGATATTATGCTGGGTATAGCCTTTGCAGTCAGAATGGCTAAGAAAATGGGAATGCCAATATCCATTTGTCTGGGACTCGGTACCAGTCAGGGGGCCCATGTTGGTGACAGTGAGCTGAGCAGATATCTGAATTATATTAATGAAGATTCCAATGTGTCTGTGTCTGTGGCTGCAGGAAATGAAGGGGCGTCACAACATCATTTTACGGCAGAGCTGTCAGGGGAGAACAGCCAAGAGACAGCGGAACTTCGGGTGGCAGAAGGAGAACAGGGATTTTATTTGGAATTCTGGGGAAATCCGCCGGATGAGTATGGAATATCCGTGCAGTCTCCTACAGGGGAGACGCTATATGTGAGCAGTTCACTGGGAGCAGGAACACAGCAGCTGTCGTTTATTTTTACAGAAACCAGAGTTCTGGTGAATTATGTCGGAATGGAAAGAATTACAGGAAAGCAACTGGTATATTTTCGATTTTTTTATCCTGCCGCAGGGATCTGGAAGATTCATGTAAGCCGGCAGGAAGGACCTGGAAGCAGATTTCATATGTGGCTTCCTGTACAGGGGCTGATTTCGGCAGATACTTATTTTCTGCAGTCTAATCCCTATAATACAGTTACTTCACCCGGTGATTCTGTAAAAAGTATTACAGCAACAGCTTACCAGTATCGGGATAACAGTTTGTTTTATCAGGCTGGCAGAGGCTTTACGCCGGATAATCAGGTAACACCGGATCTGGCAGCGCCTGGAGTAAACCTGCTGATTCCATTGAAGGGAGGAAAGTTTGGAACTGCATCAGGAAGCAGTCTTGCAGCAGCCATTACTTCGGGGGCAGCAGCATTAATGCTGGAGTGGGCTATAGTCAGAGGAAATATTCCTTTTGCATCTGGAAATACAGTGAAATATGCATTGCAAAAAGGGGCTGTAAGGGACGAAAATGTTAATTATCCTAATCCGTTCTGGGGGTATGGAAGATTGAACCTGTATCATGCATTTGAAACATTAAAATAATAGCTAAATTTTATAGCTGATTCTTGTGTAGTTTTTGACCAAAAATAATTAGGATGCCTAATTGTTTTTTGCGATTTGGAATGTTATAATATACAAAAGAAATCGGGAGGTTATCATGAAGAGAGGCAGTATTTTTGAAACAGATGGAATTCCCCGTATTGCGGAAGCTTTTCCACTTGCCATGCAGCATGTCGTGGCTATGATTGTAGGCTGTGTTACACCGGCAATCATCATTTCCGGAGCAGTACCCGGAGGACTTTCCAGAGAGGAACAGGTAATACTGATTCAGTCTGCGCTGGTGATGGCAGCATTGTCTACACTGCTTCAGCTTTTTCCAATCGGAGGAAAAGCGAAGTTTGCCATTGGTTCAGGACTGCCCATAATCATGGGAGTAAGTTTTGCATATGTTCCGAGTATGCAGGCAATTGCGGAGTCTTATGGAATCCCGGCGATTATGGGGGCGGAACTGGTAGGCGGACTTGTGGCTGTAGTTATGGGAATTCTGGTAAAGAAGATCAGGATCTTTTTCCCACCGTTGATTACCGGAACGGTTGTATTTACCATTGGTCTGTCATTATATCCTACTGCTATCAACTATATGGCAGGCGGAACCAGCAATCCGGATTATGGTTCCTGGCAGAACTGGGCAATTGCATTTTTTACATTGATCGTGGTAACTGCACTGAATCATTTCGGAAAAGGAATCTGGAAACTGGCTTCTATTCTGATCGGCATTATTGCCGGGTATCTGGTGGCGATTCCTTTTGGAATGGTTGATTTTTCCAGCATAGGAGAAGCTGGAGTCTGTCAGCTGCCGTCTTTGTTGCACTTTGGAATTGAATTTGAGCCATCTTCATGTATTGCTATCGGGATTTTGTTTGCTATCAATTCCATTCAGGCTATTGGTGATTATTCTGCTACAACGATCGGAGCCATGGACAGGACACCCAAGGATGAGGAATTGCAGAAAGGTATTATCGGTTATGGTATCTCCAACGTTGTAGGAGCTTTATTTGGAGGTCTGCCGACTGCTACATACAGTCAGAATGTGGGAATTGTTACTACTACAAAAGTAATTAATCGCTGGGTACTGGGGCTGGCTGCTGTGATTCTGGGAATTGCAGGAATTGTTCCGAAATTTTCTGCAATTCTTACTACAATTCCACAATGTGTCCTCGGAGGTGCTACAGTATCCGTATTTGCATCTATTGCAATGACAGGTATGAAACTGGTAGCTTCTGCAGAAATGGATTACCGGAATTCATCTATCGTTGGCCTCGCAGCGGCACTGGGTATGGGTGTATCTCAGGCAACAGCAGCGCTGGCAGGCTTTCCTGCGTGGGTTACTACGATCTTTGGAAAATCGCCGGTAGTGCTGGCAACTATTATAGCGGTGATCATGAATATTGTCCTTCCAAAGACACGGGAAGAGGAAATAGAAGAGGCACAAAAAAAGGTTGAAGTAAAACATAAGCTGGAAGAAGATCATAAGGAATTTGGGGAATAAAAGTAAAAACAAACATGAAAAATAAGAAAGAGTGTGCTGACACAGAAATGTGAAAGCACACTCTTTTGGGTTAAAATAAGGTTCTGATTATTTGCGGGATACAAATGCAGGAAGTCCATCCTTACCGTAAGGAATTTCTACAGCTCCCTGAATGAGCGGGCGAGCGTAACGGATAAATTCATCTGTCACATCGGAAGCAGTTTCTGTGATCCATTCTGCAGGAACTGATTTTTCCTCATTGCAGATAGCATTGACATCTTCGAGACTGCATTCTATTTTATAAGTGCCGTCAGGTGTTTCACTGCGGGTAAAGGAGACCATTTTTCCAGTCTCACCATCCAGAGCAGCCCGGACACCGAATTCTCCTGCTGCAATAGCTTCCTGCTGGTCTGTAAGAGACATTGTAGAAGCGGAGCAACGCTGGCATACATTCAGTTCCACGGAACGTGCTTTTACGCCAAGACGGTTTCGTACGAGATTTTCCAGATATTTTCCACATCCTGCCAGCATTTTGTGACCGAAATTATCTGTACCTACAGAATTATCATATTCGCAGATGAAGGTACCGTCTGCATCGTGGATTCCTTCGGAAACACATACGATTACGTTACAGTTTTTTTCAAAGGATTTTTCTACTGCGGAAAGAAATGTCTCCTGGTCAAAAGCTGTCTCCGGAAGATAGATCAGCAGAGGATTGTCTCCTTCATATCTGCGGGCCAGAGCGGATGCAGCAGTAAGCCAGCCTGCATGGCGTCCCATGATTTCCACTATAGTGACTGATTTTTTTTCATAGACATTGGCATCCAGAGTGATTTCACGGACTGTGGAAGCTACATATCTGGCAGCACTTCCAAAGCCGGGAGTATGATCTGTGTGTACAAGGTCGTTGTCGATGGTTTTGGGTTCACCGATAATACGAATATCACTACCGGTCTGTGCGGCATAACGTGAAAGTTTGCTCACGGTATCCATGGAATCATTTCCGCCTATATAGAAAAACCAGCCGATGTTCATTTCTTCGAATTTTCGGAAAAGTCTGGGATAAACAGGATCTTCCAGAGATTCAGGAAGTTTGTAGCGGCAGGAACCGAGGTAAGCTCCGGGAGTAAATTTCAGTCCGGCCAGCTCTTGTCCAGGAAGAGCTTCTGCGAAATCCAGGATCGTGCTGTTTAAAAAACCTTCAATTCCATTTATCATTCCATAAACATGTTCTATGGATTCCGGATGGCGCATTCCCTCAGAAACTACGCCGTAAAGACTGCTGTTAATAACTGCGGTAGGACCGCCGGACTGACCGACGATCAGATTCTTTTTGAGCATAAGTGTAACAACCTCCTTGTTTATGACTGTGGCGTGATTATACCACAAAATAAAGAGTAATAAAACAGATACAAAAAATATAACAGAAAAAGTATTGACTAAACACTACTGAACATGTGATAATGTTTTTAGATGTTTACCTGACATGCAGATGATGGTGGAGGAATAATAATGAATATAAGAGAACTGGCAGCTGAAATCGGTGTATCGCCTGCTACAGTGTCTATTGTGCTGAATGATAGACCTGGTGTCAGTGAAGAAACCCGGAAAAGAATAAAAGATGTGATAGACAAATCAGGGTATGTGCCTGCTGCACGGAAGAAAAAAGTGACACGGCAGGTGCTGATGTTGAAATGTGTATGGGGAGAAGGTCTGCTTACTGAAGAAAACCAGGGATTTGTAGGAATGATCGTTGATGCCTCTATGCAGACTCTGGCGGAGCTGGGATATTCTCCTACGTTAATGAGGGTGCAGCTGAATACAGAGAGTGTACTGGATCATATTGAGTTTGGCAAGTATGAAGGTGTTATTGTCATTGCAACAGAGATACTGGAAGAACAGTATAAAATGCTGGAAAAGATACCGATACCCTTTGTATGCGTAGACAATATGATGCCTGGAGTGGAATACAGCTGTGTGGGAATTGATAATGAAGAAAATGTGCGTATTGCACTGGAATATGCAGCACAATGTGGATATAGAAGGATCGGCTACCTGAGGAGCAGCTATGATGCGCAGAATTTCCGGGAACGAACCAGAGCTTTTTACCACTTTGCCGGGATGTATCAGCTGGAGGCGGGAAAAGAAGATGAAATATTACTAAGCGGTTCCATGATGAAAGCCTATGAAGAAATGAAAGCATATCTTGACTGCCATACAAAAGACGAAATTCCATCCTGCTTTTTTTCGGATAATGATACCATTGCTCTGGGAGCCATGAAAGCTTTTAAACACAGACATTATGAAATACCGGATGATGTGGCAATTGTAGGATTTGATGATATTCCATATTCCGCAGTTTGTTCACCGAGTCTTACAACGGTTCATGTTCCGAGAAATCTGATAGGACAGGTAGCTGCAAGACAACTGGTAGAGAGAATGCAGAATGAAGAATACACAAAAGTAAAAACCAGGATTTCAGGTAAACTTATAGTAAGAACCTCCATGAAAAAGAAAAGTGAGAATGCATAAAATGAAAGATGGCTAAACAAAATATGTTGTTTAGCTATCTTTTTGCTGAAAAATGAAAGCAAAATATAAAATATGCACAAAAAATAAATGAAAAAGTGTTTAAATATAACGAAAAGATAAAAAAACATTGACAAGATAAAATGATTAGTATACAATTAACTCAACAAAAGAAAAACAAAAAGCTATGTACACTAAACAAAAGGGAGGGTTTTATCATGAATTTTAAGAAGGTTATTTGTATCTGTACAGCAGCGGCAACAATTGCATCTCTTGGTACCTGTGCCAGTGTAATGGCAGCGGACGGAAAGGATTATAAGATTGCAGTTGTACCAAAAATGACAAATATCGCATGGTTCCAGAGAATGGAAGATGGAGTCAAAGAATACAACGATGAGAATGGTACAGATGTTTTCTATGGAGGATCTGCTGAGGGTGCGGATCAGGCTTCTTATGTAGAGTCTCTTCTGGCTGAAGACTGGGATGCAATCTGTGTAGTTCCATTTGACTCAGAATCTCTTGCACCTGTACTTGAAAAAGCAAAAGAACAGGGTATCAAGGTAATTACTCATGAAGCAGCTTCTATGGATGCAGATGTTCGTGATTACGATATTGAAGCATTCCAGAATGCAGACTATGGCGCAAACTTCATGGAACAGCTTGGTGATCTTACAGGCGGTAAAGGCAAATATGTTCAGTTTGTAGGTTCTCTTACATCTGTATCTCATAATGAATGGTGTGATGCAGCAGATAAAGTTGCAGAAGATAAATTCCCGGATATGGAGAAACTTGGACGTTATGAAACAGGTGATGATACCACATCATCTTACAACCAGACAAAAGAGCTTCTTACAGCTAACCCGGATATCACAGCTATTGAAGGTTCTGCTTCTACAGACGTTGTAGGTGCTGCACAGGCAGTTGAAGAACTTGGACTTGCTGGTAAAGTTCAGATTGTCGGAACATCCATGACATCTATTGCAAGACAGTATGTTGAAGACGGAACAATCGCTTCCTTCTCTGTATGGGATCCGGCAGATGCAGGTAAAGCAATGATCGAAATGGCTAAGGCAGCTCTTGATGGAACAGTAGAAGATGGCATGAATCTGAATGTACCTGGATATGAGAAAGTTACTGAACAGGATGGTATTTATTACGGAGATGCCCGTATTGACGTAACAAAAGACAATATGGACGATTATGATTTCTAATTACAAGTAAAAGCTGATCTGAAGAGGAAATTCATATGGCTGCCAAAACTATATGAATTTTCTCTTTTTTACCGGCTGGACTATTTGAATGGGGAACGAGATTATGGCAAACGAAGTATTTTTGAAATTGGAAGGCATCAAAAAATCTTTCGGCGGTGTACATGCACTGAAAGGCGTAGACCTGGAGATCCGCAAAGGGGAAATTCATTGCCTGGCCGGTGAAAATGGATGTGGTAAATCGACCTTGATCAAATCTATATCCGGTGTTCATGAAATTGATGAAGGTACTATCTGGATCGACGGCGAAAAGATGGGCAAATTTAAACCGATTGATGCGATCAATAAGGGAATTCAGGTTATTTATCAGGATTTTGCAGTATTTCCCAATCTGACAGTTGCAGAAAATATTGCATTGAACTGTGAAGTAAAGAATGGAAAAAAGACTGTAAACTGGAAGGAAATTCATGAACTTGCACAGAAAGCAATGGAGCAGGTTGGGGCCAATATGGATCCGGATATGCCGGTGGAACTGCTTCCTGTTGCAGGTAAACAGATGGTTGCCATCTGCAGAGCTATTATTAATGATGCAAAACTTCTGATTCTGGATGAACCAACAACTGCATTGACAGCGAGAGAAGTAGAAAAACTGTGGACTGTTGTTCGTGGCCTGAAAGCAAAAGGTATCGCGGTAATGATCGTTAATCATAAGCTGGATGAGATATATGAGATCGCAGACAGACTGACCATTCTCAGAAATGGTGCTTTTGTTTCTACTGGTACAATTGATGAATATGACAGTGCAAGATTTACCAGAGATATGACAGGACATGAAGTAAGCTCTGCGAAATATACTCCTGCACAGAGTAATGAAGAAGTTCTGAGAGTTGAGAACCTTACATTAAAAGGTGCTTTTGAAGATGTAAGCTTTACAATGAAAAAAGGAGATATTTTCGGAATTACCGGACTCCTTGGTTCTGGAAGAAGTGAGATTGGAGAGGCTATTTTTGGAATTACTCCCCCGGACAGCGGAAATATTATTTTGAATGGAAAATCAGTTACGATTCATTCTGTAGCAGATGCCATTGAAAATAAAATTGCCTATGTTCCGGAAGACCGTTTGACAGAAGGCCTTTTTATTGAAAAATCCATCGAGAAAAATATGATGGCAAGTTCTTTGAGAAAATATTTCAAAGGTCTGAAACTGGATGAGAAAGCAATGAGGGAAGCCTCTGATAACCTGGTAAAAGAATTGGGTGTTGTGACACCATCCTCACAGGTTCCGGTACGGACACTTTCAGGAGGAAATGCGCAGAAAGTTGTAATTGCCAAATGGCTGAATACCCATCCGAAATTGTTTATTCTCAATGGACCTACTGTAGGTGTTGACATCGGTGCAAAGACGGAAATACATGAATTACTCAGGGGGCTGGCCGCCCAGGGTATGGCAGTGGTGATCATTTCAGATGACCTGTCAGAGCTGATCACAAATTGTAACAAAATCATGGTCATGAAAAATGGGAAAGCCAGCGGTATCACGGATAATAATATTGATAATATTAAACTGTGACCGTATCTTAATACAAGGAGAAAGATTATGAAGACTAAAAATAAGAAAATGCGGCTGACCAGCACAAAGATGATCCTGATCTATATCATCGTAGCGTACTGCATTATAGTCAGTCTTCGACAGCCGGCATTCTTCAGTCCGGCAACGCTGATCACACTTTGCCGCGCAGGAATATTCACAATGTGTTTTGCATTATGTGAAATGATAGTTATCATATCAGGAGGTATTGATGTATCGTTTCCGGCTATTGGTTGTGTCGCAATGTACGTACCTATGTATGTAATGAACCGTGTATGGAAAATTGACAATGCATTATTTGCATTTGCATTTGCATTGTTGATCGGACTGTTATTTGGCCTGTTTAATGCTGTACTGGTAAGTATTCTTGAACTGCCACCATTGATTGCAACATTGGCTACAAGCTCTATTGCCGCCGGAGGCGTAGTAACACTTCTGGGAACAAGAGAGTTCACAACACTTCCATCCAGTCTGCAGGCAATTTATAATTTTAATATTATTACATATACTGCACCTGGTACAGGATTTTCCTATCCTCTGAATGTTTTGATCCTGGTTCCGGTCATTGCATGTATCGTTATTGCATTTATGCTGAAAAAGACCATGCTGGGACGTGGACTTTATGCGATTGGCGGAGATAAAAATGCAGCAAGAGTTGCAGGATTTAATGTACATAAACTTCAGTTTTTTGCTTATGTATTTGCCGGATGTTTTGCAGGTGTGACAGCAATGATGTATACAGTCCTGATGCATTCAGCAACAACATCAGCTCTTATGGGCGATGAAATGATCGTAATCGCAGCCTGCGTTATCGGCGGTGTACGTATTACTGGTGGATACGGAGATGTTTCCGGCGTAGTTCTTGGTGTAGTGCTTATCACTCTGGTACAGAACTCACTGAATATGATGGGAATTTCTACATCCTGGCAGCGTTTTGTTGTCGGTCTTGTAATTCTGATCGGAACTATTCTTACATCCTGGCAGACAAAGCGTTCATACGAAATTGCAAAGAGGGAGGGAATTTAAGATGGACACAAAGAAGAAAAAAATACAAATTGACCCTCATATTAAAGCTTTGCTTGGTATGATGGCATTTGTGCTTATTTTAATGGCAATTCTTAAAGGTGACACCTATTTTACCATCCCGAACTTAAGATCTATGTTTTTCCAGTTTCCTGAATATGGAATTCTGACTTTCGGTATGATGATGTGTATGATCGCAGGGGGAATCGATCTGTCTCTGGTTGGTATTATGAATCTGGCAGGTGTTGTCTGCGCCCTGATCATCAAAAATATGGGTGGCAACGGTGTATCTATTATGATCGGTATCGTGGTAGCAGTTCTGGTAGGTGCAATCTGCGGAGCCTTTAACGGATTTATTATTGGAAGTCTGAATATTCCAGCCATGTTGGTTACACTTTGCGGTCTGGAACTTTATTCCGGACTTGCGCTGGCAATTACAGGAGGTCCGGCGATAAACAGTCTTCCGGATGCATTTAAAAATATTGCAAATGGATCTGTAGGATCAATTCCTATTGTAATTTTCATATTTATTGCTGTAGTGCTTGCTGTTACATTTATTATGAAATGTACAGTTTTCGGGCATGAAGTTTATTATCTTGGAACTAATGCACAGGCATCCAGATATTCCGGAATCAACAACCTCAAAGTTACAGTCATGACTTATATGTGTTCTGGTATTCTTGGCGGTATTGCCGGAATCGTTATTACATCTCATTTGAATTCTGCAAAATCTTCAAATGGATCTTCTTACACAACATTAAGTCTTCTGATTGCAGTTCTGGGAGGAATCAATCCGGATGGTGGAGAAGGTAAAGTAGGTGGTGTGCTGTTATCTATCGTATTGCTGCAGTTGGTTGCAAATGCATTCACGATCATGAGAGCTCCGGATACTACAAGAACACTGGTAAACGGATGTCTTCTGGTATTGGCTCTGATCATTGATAAAGTTACTGTTACAAGAAGGGCAAGACGCAGTTAGTGCAAATTTCATATATACATAAAGACAGAAAGGACTTGATCTATCATGAAAAAAATTATTAATGCTCCTGAAACTTATACAGACGACATGCTTCGCGGTATTTATTCTGCAAACCCGATGGTTAAATATGTGGAAGATGATTTACGTTGCTATTGTGTAGCAGAGAAGAAGCCAGGAAAAGTTGCTATTATTACAGGTGGAGGAACCGGTCATTTACCATTATTTCTTGGATATGTAGGTGATGGTCTGTTGGATGGATGCGGCGTAGGCGGTGTGTTCCAGTCACCATCTTCTGAACAGATCTATAATGTAGCGAAAGAAGTAGATGCTGGAGCAGGTGTCCTTTTCTTATATGGTAATTACACCGGTGATATCATGAACTTTGATATGGCAGCTGAGATGCTGGAAATGGATGATATTGAAACACGCAGTATTGTTGGTGCGGATGATGTAAACTCCAATGAAAATCCAGATACAAGAAGAGGTGTGGCAGGTATTTTCTTTATGTATAAATGTGCAGGTGCCAAAGCTGCCAAGATGGGAACTCTGGATGAAGTCCTTGCAGCAGCACAGAAAGCAAAAGACAATACACGTACAGTAGGTTTTGCACTGACTCCTTGTATTATTCCTGAAATAGGTCATCCAAACTTTACTCTTGGTGAAAATGAAATGGCTATGGGTATGGGAATTCATGGTGAGCCAGGAATCTGGAACGGACCGATCAAAACTGCTGCGGAACTGGCAGAGGAATCTCTGGATACTATCTTCAAAGACATGCCTGTAGAAGAAGGGGAAGAAGTTTGCGTTCTGATCAATGGACTGGGAGCAACAAGTCTTGAGGAATTATACATTCTTTCCGGTAATGTCCGTGAAATTCTGGATAAAAAGAAAATCAAAGTATTCAGAACTTTCGTAGGTGAATATGCCACAAGTATGGAAATGGCAGGAGCTTCTATCAGTATCTGCAAAATGGCAGATGACGAGATGAAAGAACAGATTAACATGCCAGTACATACACCATTCTATACACAGATATAAAAAGGAGCCGAGTATCATGAGTAAAACGGAAATCACAATGGAAGAGCTGCCGCTGCTTTTTGAAAGCGTAGCTGATGTCTTTGCAAAAGAAAAAGATCATTTATGTGAAATGGATGCGCAGATGGGTGATGGCGACCTGGGCCTGACAATGAGCAAAGGATATGGCGCATTACCGGATCTGATCCGTGCTAATATCGCACCGGATGATATGGGAAAAACCCTTATGAAAGCAGGAATGAAGATGGCAGGTCTCGTTCCGTCCACAATGGGAACATTAATGGCAAGCGGAATCATGGCAGGTGGAAAATCTATCGCAGGAAAAAGCGTTATGGGACCTGCTGAGATGGCAGATTTTATCAGCAATTTTGCAGCAGGACTTGCCAAAAGAGGAAAGTGTCAGGCTGGTGACAGAACCATCTATGACGCACTTCTTCCGGCAGGGGAGGCTGCAGCAGAGGCTGCACAGAAAGGTGCAGGACTCGCTGAAGTTGTAAATGCTGCTCTTGAAGGAGCGAAAAAAGGCGTGGAAAACACGAAAGATATGGTTCCAAAATTTGGAAAAGCAGCTGTATTTGCAGCAAAGGCAAAAGGAACCGAAGATCAGGGAGCAGTAGCTGGAAAAGATCTGATAGAAGGTCTGGCGTTATATTTTCAGGATTAATTAACCTTAAATAACAGAAGTCCCGAAGAGAATATTTACTCTTCGGGGCTTTTTGTGCTATATTGGAGGCAGTAACAAAAGAGTTATCTGAAATAAGGAGTGAAAAAATATGCAGGACAGAAAACTTATGCAGGCACTGGAGATATTTCTACAGGATATGCCTGATAAAGATTCGAAAGAATTTCAGGATGCGGAGAAATACCTGAGACTCAGAATACGTCCTGCCATGGAACTGCTGATAGAAAATGAAGATATGGAGAAAATGGAACAACTGGAGAAATATGGATGGTTTTCGGTAAAGGAACTGGATGGTTTTATCAAATGTGCCCAGAAAAAAGAAAAACTAAGGCCACTGGTGTGGCTTCTGTATTTGAAAGACAGAAAGTATGGCTATCAGGAGAAGGATTTTTCATTGTAGACAAGAAGGAAAATGTGAGAGATGAGAGACAGAACAGGACAGGAACTTCTTGGAAAAAGAATACTTCAAAACTGTAGAAATGAATTGTATCTGGATCTGCCGTATCTGGACGGAGCTTTTGCAAGTCTGGAATATGAGGCAGATTGGGGGATTGATTCTATTGGGACAGATGGAGAACGAATTTATTTTAATCCGGAGTTTCTTATGAGAAAATATATGATAAGCCCTGAGAATGTACGAAGGGGATATCTTCATATGCTTTTGCATTGTCTGTATCTTCATGTTTTTGAGGGGGCCGGTGAGAATGGCAGGCGGGATAATGAATATGATATTTTTGTGGAGCAGGTGACAGACCGGATGATAGGAAAAAAAGCCGATTTTTTGAATGCAGATTCAGCCGGCGGAAACTGTCATTTTGATGATCACACTCTTTGGAGCGGACATAGAAGTCATAGTTCTGAGGGTAGAAAAACAAAGGAAAAATGGGAGCGTATTCTTGCATACACCGCACAGAATAAGACCGGAAATCAAAACCGCGCAGGAAACCGGACAGATAACCGCCAGGAGGAACTGGACGAAATTTACAGAAGCAAATATGATTACAGAAAGTTTCTGAAGCAGTTTTGCAGGTTGCGTGAGGAAGTTGAACTGGATACGGAAAGTTTTGATTATGTTTTTTATCATTTCGGGATGGAGCATTATGGAAATATTCCATTAATAGAGCCATTGGAATATAAAGAAGTAAACAGGCTGGAAGAACTGGTGATTGCAATTGACACTTCGGGTTCCTGTTCAAAAGAGACAGTACAGAGTTTTCTGGGGGAAACTTATGCAATACTCAGTGAAAAAGAAAATTTTTTCCACAGAATGAAAGTGTATATTATTCAATGCGACTGCTTTATTCAGCAGATGGATGTGATTCATTCAGAAGAGGAATGGAAGGAATACAGCCGAAAGGTTACGATACAGGGAAGAGGAGGTACGGACTTTCGACCTGTATTTGAATTCATCAGGCAGGAACAGGAACGAAAAGAACTGAAGGATCTGAGAGCATTAATCTATTTTACGGATGGGGACGGCATTTATCCCAGGCAGAAAACAGATTATGAAACAGCGTTTGTATTTCTGAGACGGACTGAAAAAATGAAGCTGGTACCATCATGGGCGAAATGCCTTATTACAGGAAATTCACAGATAAGCGGCTGTCCCATTGATAAGGAGTATATAAAAGGATGAATATACAGGAAGCAAAAAAAGAGATATGTAATACGCTGAGGGCATATCTGGCGAAGAGTGAAAGGGGAGATTATATTTATCCGCTGGTTCGTCAGAGGCCTGTTCTTCTGATCGGTCCTCCGGGAATCGGAAAGACAGCTATTATGGAGCAGGCAGCAGAGGAATGTCAGGTGGGGCTTGTTGCATATACGATTACACACCATACCAGGCAGAGTGCCATTGGTCTGCCGGAAATCGTAAAGAAGAATTACGGTGGCAGAGAAATAACTGTGACGGACTATACCATGAGTGAGATTGTGGCATCTGTTTATGACTGCATGGAGAAGACTGGACATAAAGAAGGTATTTTGTTTATTGATGAGATTAATTGTGTATCAGAAACTCTGGCACCTGCCATGCTTGCATTGCTTCAGAATAAAACTTTTGGCAGTCACAGGATTCCGGCAGGGTGGGTTCTTGTAGCGGCAGGAAATCCTCCGGAATATAATAAATCGGTCCGGGAGTTTGACATAGTTACATTGGATCGTGTACGGCGTCTGAACATTGAACCTGACTGTGGGGTATGGTTAAAGTATGCAGAACAGCATAATGTACATCCAGCGGTGATTTCTTATCTTATGATAAAAAAGGAGCAGTTTTATTTTGTGGAGAATACTGTTGACGGAAAGTTTTTTGTAACTGCCAGAGGATGGGAAGACCTTTCCAGGCTGCTTCAGAGTTATGAAAGTCTGGGAATTGAGATGAACGCAGAACTGGTAGGGGAATTTCTCCAAAGAGAAGAGACGGCCAGAGATTTTTCTGCTTTTTATCAGCTTTATATGAAATATGGAGAGGATTATGAGATTCCGGCAATTCTGCAGGGAAGTCTCAGTGATGAGAAACTAAAAGAGAAACAGAAGATGGCTTCTGCAGGTGGATTCGAAGAGAGATTTGCAGTGGTAAATCTCATTCGAAGCGCATTAAGAGAACATTTGCAGGTGTATGAAAAGGCTGACCGGCAGATTACAGCATTGTATGAAACACTGGTATATCTGAAAAAATATCTGAAAAAATATCTGAAAAAAACTGCAGATTTATCTGTGATCACAGAATTTGTAGAAAATCAGAAAAACAGTCTTCAGGTAAAATTCAAGATGGAACTGATTTCTCTGAGAGAACAGGAGGATCAGAATGCAGTGCTCAGAAAACTTGAACAGTATGTGACTGATTTAAAGAAAGAACATTGTAGTTATGCGGAAGAAGGATTTGACAAAATATGCATATATTTTGAAAAAGAAATTGAATACAGACATGTATTGGAAGAAACAGTACAGAAAGAGTTACAGAATGCTTTTGCATTTATACAGGAATGTTTTGGTGAAGGCCAGGAGATGTTACTGCTTCTGACAGGCATTACCGCAGATAAAGAAATGACATCATTTATTGCACAAAATGGATGCCCGGCATATTTTCAATATAGTGGCATGCTTTTGTATAATAAAGAAGAAAAAGAACTTCAGCATGCGTGTATGGACATACTGGGAGAATAAGAAAGAACTACAGAGTCGTGGAAATGTTCCTATATAATCAGCTTACAGCAGAAATGAATATGACGGAAGGCAGGAAAAGGAGGAATTATGGCAGTAAAAAAACCGAAAAAAAAGAAAACAGCAGGAGATATTGTGCTTACGGTCGTACTGATGGCAGCAATCTGTGTATTCTGTTATGCCGGATATAATCTGTTTCATATCTATACAGAATATAAAAAAGGAACAGATGAATACAATCATATTGCCCAGATGGCAGTCACGGAACGAGATCCGGATCAGGAGGCGGCAGGACCGGAGGCCCAGACATTGAAGGCACCTATGGATATTGATTTTAAAACATTAAAAAGTGTCAATGAAGATGTGGTAGGATGGATTTATATTGAGGCGGTTCCGGATATTAATTATCCTATCGTACACGGAAAAGATAATGATACCTATCTGCACAGAACTTATGAGATGAATTACAATTTTGCAGGAACTATTTTTGTAGATTATGAAAACAAAGGTGATTTCAGTGACTGTAATACCATCGTTTACGGACATAATATGAAAAATGGTTCCATGTTTGCCCAGCTGAAAAAATTTTCACAGAACAGCGATACCTATAATAAGAGTAAATATTTCTGGATTTTTACACCGGAGAAAAATTACAGGTATGAGATCGTATCGGCATATACCACAGGTGTAAATAGTGATACATATACACTGTTTAAAGGACCAGGTGAAGAATTCGAAAATTATCTGAAAAAGATTCAGGGATATTCTGATATTAAAACAGATGCAGGTGAACTTAATATGAAGGATAAGATCGTAACGTTGTCAACCTGTACCGGAAATGAGGCAACCCGGTATGTAGTTCAGGGAAAAAGAGTAGATACCCTGGATGTAGTGCAGTAATCCTATAACTGACAGTAGAATAAGGAGGAGAGGTACAATGTCAGAAGAGATCAGAAAATTGCAGGAACTTGTGGACAGTTATGACAACATTGTGTTTTTTGGCGGAGCTGGCGTTTCTACAGAGAGTGGAATACCGGATTTTCGAAGTCAGGATGGTCTTTATCATCAGAAATATGATTATCCGCCGGAAACAATCTTAAGTCATACTTTCTTTATGAAAAGACCGGAAGAATTTTTTAAATTTTACAGAGATAAAATGCTCTGTGATACTGCAAAACCAAATGCAGCACATCTTAAACTTGCAGAGATGGAACAGGCAGGCAGACTGAAAGCAGTGATCACCCAGAATATTGACAATCTGCATCAGATGGCAGGAAGCAAAAAGGTTCTGGAACTACATGGAAGTGTATACCGCAATTACTGTATGAAATGTCACAGATTTTATGATTTTGCACACATGAAAGCATCTGAGGGTGTGCCAAGGTGTGAATGTGGAGGAATCATAAAACCGGATGTGGTGCTTTATGAAGAAGGACTGGATAATAATACGATCACAGAAGCTGTAAAAGTGATTTCGGAGGCACAGGTCCTGATCATTGGAGGAACTTCACTGGCTGTTTATCCGGCAGCTGGTCTGATCGATTATTTCCGGGGAGAGCATCTGGTAGTGATCAATAAATCGCCTACGCCCAGAGACAGATATGCAGATCTTCTGATACAGGAACCTATCGGACAGGTATTTTCACAGATTCAGGTAAAATGATTGCAGGAGATTCAGAAAGGTAAAGCTTTCGAAAAAAGTACGGAAAATAAAAAGGAGCGAAAAAATGGGACTTCTCTATGAGGTAGGAGATATCGTTACATTAAAAAAAGTCCATCCATGCGGCAGCAAGGACTGGGAAATTCTCAGAGTAGGGGCGGATTTCCGTCTGAAATGCACAGGCTGCGGACATCAGATCATGGTACCGCGCAAAATGGTAGAAAAAAATACCAGAAATCTTACAAAAAAAGAAAAATAATGCTTTACAGACAGAAGAAACTATGTTAGAATCAGAAATCGTGATATATTTTATATCCTTGCTCTTTGACAGGCAAAGGGCCAACAGACCATAAGGAGGTAAAGCAAGACATGAACAAGTACGAGTTAGCATTAGTTGTTAGTGCAAAAGTTGAAGACGAAGTACGTGATGCAGTTGTTGAGAAAGCAAAAGGATACATCACACGTTACAACGGCACTATCACAGAAGTAGAAGAATGGGGTAAGAAGAAATTAGCTTACGAAATTCAGAAAATGCATGAAGGCTTCTACTATTTTATTCAGTTTGAAGCAGACGCACAGTGTCCAGCAGAAGTTGAAAGACACGTTCGTATCATGGACAACGTATTAAGATACTTAGTCGTAAGAAAAGACGCATAATCTAATACAGAGTGAATTTAGAAAGCACCATTAAGAAACCCGTTCAACCATTCAGAATAGAAACGAAGAGGTATTTATATGAACAAAGTAGTTTTAATGGGACGCTTAACAAGAGATCCTGAGGTGAGATATTCCGCAGGAGAGAACGCATTGGCAATTGCCAGATATACTCTGGCAGTAGACAGAAGATTTCGTCGTGATGGTGAAGCTACTGCAGATTTTATCAGCTGTGTTTCTTTTGGACGTGCAGCAGAATTTGCAGAAAAGTATTTCCGTCAGGGACTGAAGATTGTTGTTTCAGGCCGCATTCAGACAGGAAGCTACACCAACCGTGATGGCCAGAAGGTTTACACCACAGAGGTTGTAGTCGAAGAACAGGAATTTGCAGAGAGTAAAGCAGCCAGCGATAATTACGCAGCTTCTCATCCTCAGGCAGCACCTGCACCGTCCATGCCGGCACCGGGAGCAGCCAGTGCAGACGGCTTTATGAATATTCCAGATGGAATTGATGAAGAACTGCCGTTTAACTAAAGCTTAACAAACTGATAGAATAAGATAGGAGGAAAGCAACCATGGCTTATAATAGAGGCGAAAGACCAGATTCTCCAATGAAGAGAAGAGGCGGCCGCAGAAGAAAAAAAGTTTGTGTATTCTGTGGTAAAGAAAATAACGAAATCGATTACAAGGATGTAGCAAAATTAAGAAAATACGTTTCTGAAAGAGGAAAAATCCTTCCGAGAAGAATTACAGGAAACTGTGCAAAACATCAGAGAGCACTGACTGTTGCTATTAAGAGAGCACGTCATATGTCTATGATGCCATACATCCAGGACTAATCTGAGATAAAACAGGGGCTACGCATAATTGCGGTAGCCCTTCTTTTTTTTGCGCTGCTATGGTAAACCGGACAGAAATCTGTTATAATGTCTATCATAGCGTGGTGTGGAGAGGCATCTGCACCGTAAGTCTGAAAAAAGGTAGAGAACGGAAAGAAAGACATGAGTGATAAATTAAAACTGAAAGGGCATATGAAAGCTTTTATGAGTTGGCCTCTGATTCTCTGTGCTTTACTGGTTGTGCTGAATATACTGGTTTACATTACTAATGTAAAAGCCGGTATTATAGTATCTGTGGGAATCGTTGTTTACATTGGGATTGCAGTAGTAGTTTTACGCTGTCACAAACCATTTGTTGTAAATGATCTCATAGCTTTTGCCAGCCAGTATGATACTCTGGAGAAAAAGATCCTTGAGGAACTGGCTATGCCCTATGCCATAATGGATATGAATGGCAGAATGATCTGGTCAAATAAAGTATTTGCGGAGCTTACAGGGAAGGATCAGTTCTGTAAAAAAAATATCAGCTCCGTTTTTCCGGATGTAACACCGGAGAAACTTCCGGTTTCCGGAAAGAATGAAATCAGTGAGATCAGTACCCTGGTAGGGGACAGAATCTACCGGATTTCCATGCAGAGAGTGTCCATGGGAGAAGTAATCTCAGGAAATGGGCTTTTTGAAAAAATGGAAACAATGCCGGATCTTATTACATTATATATGTATGATGACACCGAACTGAAAGAGTATATTCAGAAAAATGAAGATAACAAACTGGTTGTTGCGCTGGCTTATCTGGATAACTATGAAGAAGCTCTTGAAAGCGTGGAGGATGTGCGGCGCTCTCTGCTTATAGCATTGATCGATCGAAAGATCACGAAATATTTTTCTAATTTTGACGGACTGGTAAAGAAACTGGAGAAAGATAAATATTTTCTGATCATGCGACAGAGTTCACTGGAAGCGTTGAAAGAACAAAGGTTCCACATTCTGGAAGAAGTAAAGACTGTCAATATTGGAAATGAAATGGCAATTACATTGAGCATTGGTATTGGATTGAATGCTGCCAATTATATCCAGAATTATGAATATTCCCGAATTGCCATAGAGATGGCTCTGGGACGCGGTGGTGATCAGGTCGTTATCAAAAACGGTAATAATATTACTTATTATGGTGGTAAAACTCAGCAGGTGGAGAAAACAACGCGTGTAAAAGCAAGAGTAAAAGCTCAGGCGCTAAAGGAATTTATGAGCACCAAGGAACGAGTGGTCGTAATGGGACATAAGATTACAGACGTGGATGCCCTCGGCGCGGCCATTGGTATTTATCGTGCAGGCAGAACTCTGGGAAAAACCGTCAATATAGTGGTAAATGATCCTACCACTTCTATTCGGCCTCTGATGGCAGGGTATATGAACAATCCGGATTATGAACCTTCTATGTTTATAAACAGTACTCAGGCAAAAGAACTTGTGGATAATAATACCGTAGTGGTAGTAGTAGATACAAATAAACCAAGTTATACAGAGTGTCAGGATCTGTTGCATATGACTAAAACAGTAGTTGTCCTTGATCATCACAGAAGAGGCAGCGAGGTCATTGAGAATGCTGTTCTTTCTTATGTGGAGCCTTATGCATCCTCAGCCTGCGAGATGGTCGCTGAGATTCTGCAGTATTTCTCAGATGACCTTCGAATCAGAAATATGGAAGCAGATTGTCTCTACGCGGGCATTATGATCGATACAAACAACTTCACAACACGGGCCGGTGTGCGTACCTTTGAGGCAGCTGCATTTTTGCGAAGAAGCGGTGCGGATGTGACCAGAGTGCGGAAACTACTTCGTGATAATCTGGAATCTTATAAGGCCAGAGCGGAGGCGGTTCGTTCTGCGAAGATTTACAGAGATTATTTTGCTATTGCAAGGTGTCCAAGTGAAGGGGTGGACAGCCCTACAGTTGTAGGTGCTCAGGCTGCCAATGAACTTCTGAACATTGCAGGAGTAAAGGCATCTTTTGTACTGACACAGTATAACGATGAGGTTTATATCAGTGCTCGCGCCATTGATGAAATCAATGTGCAGGTGATGATGGAAAAAATGGGGGGCGGCGGACATATGAATATCGCAGGAGCCCAGGTGAAGGCATCTCCCGATGAAGTGGAGAAAATGCTGGAAGAAATTATAGACCAGGAATATCAGGAGGAAAATATAAAATGAAAGTAATTTTACTGGAAGATGTAAAGTCCCTTGGAAAGAAAGGCCAGATTGTCAATGTAAGTGACGGATATGCAAGAAATATGATCCTTCCTAAGAAATTAGGTCTGGAAGCAACACCGAAAAACTTAAATGATCTGAAACTTCAGAAAGCCAATGAGGAAAAGGTTGCCAAAGAAATCTATGAAGCAGCACAGGCATTTGCCAAAGATCTGGAGACAAAGGAAATCATCCTTACACTGAAAACAGGAGAGGGTGGAAGAACTTTCGGTTCTGTTTCCTCTAAGGAAATTTCAGAAGCTGCGAAGAAGCAGTTAAATCTGGATATTGATAAAAAGAAACTACAGTTGCCTGAACCGATTCGTACTCTTGGTGTGACACAGGTTCCGGTACGTCTTCATCCTAAGGTTACAGGAACTCTTAAGGTATGGGTAAAAGAAGCTTAATCCTTCCGGGAGGTAGACATAATGGAAGAAGCGCTGATTAAGAGGATTCTCCCCCACAGTATAGAAGCTGAACAGTCTGTTATCGGTTCTATGATCCTGGACCGGGAAGCTATTCTTGTGGCATCTGAGATTCTTACCAGTGATGATTTCTATCAGCAGCAATATGGAATTATTTTTGATGCCATGGTGGAACTTTGCAATGAAGGTAAGCCGGTGGATCTTGTTACTCTTCAGAATCGTCTGAAAGAAAAGGAGCTTCCGCCGGATATCAGTAGTATGGAGTATGTCAAGGATCTTATCACAGCAGTTCCGACATCTGCAAATATCAAATATTATGCAAATATTGTCAGCGAAAAGGCAGTGCTGCGCAGGTTGATCAAAGCAAATGAAGAGATCGCAAATACCTGTTATCTGGAGAAGGAGAATACAGAGATTATTCTGGAGGAAGCTGAAAAAAAGCTGTTTAATATCCTGCAGAAGCGTAACAATGACGAGTATGTTCCAATCCAGCAGGTTGTACTGAATGCCATCAATAATATTGAAAAGGCATCCAAGCTGAAAGGATCTGTCACAGGTATCCCTACAGGGTTCGTGGATCTGGATTATAAGACTTCAGGCATGCATGCTTCAGATCTGGTATTGATCGCGGCCCGTCCATCTATGGGAAAAACTGCTTTTGTATTGAATATTGCTCAGTATATGGCATTTCGCAAGGATGTTACGGTAGCCATATTCAGTCTGGAAATGTCGAAGGAGCAGCTGGTAAACCGTCTTCTGGCCATGGAGTCCCATGTGGATTCACAGAATATGCGTACCGGTAATCTGAAAGATGAGGATTGGACCAAACTGGTGGAAGGTGCAGACATTATTGGAAAATCCAATCTGATTATTGATGATACGCCGGGTATTTCCATTGCGGAGATGCGTTCTAAGTGCAGAAAGTATAAACTGGAGCATAATCTTGGAATTATCATGATTGATTACCTGCAGCTTATGAGCGGCAGTGGAAAAAGCGATTCCCGACAGCAGGAGATTTCAGATATTTCCCGATCCCTGAAAGCTCTGGCACGAGAATTGAATGTGCCTGTCATTGCATTATCACAGCTCAGCCGTGCAGTAGAACAGCGTCCGGATCACAGACCGATGCTTTCAGACCTTCGAGAGTCAGGGGCTATTGAGCAGGATGCCGATGTTGTAATGTTCATCTACAGAGATGATTATTATCATAAGGACACGGAGAAAAAGGATATCGCTGAAATTATCATAGCGAAACAGCGAAACGGTCCTATTGGTACTGTTGAACTGGTATGGCTGCCAAGGTATACTCAGTTTGTGAATATGAAAAAATAAATCTGATTAATATACAGCTTTTGTGCAGATATTTGCGTCTGTTCGGAAGCTGTTTTTTATTTTATAGAAACTTTTATTGTAAAAGATTTTGTCGATGAAAATTTCTTGCATTCTGTATTTGCGCCTCCTATAATTAAATATAAAAGACAGGAGGGGGTAGTATGGAGCAGCGATATACTGTAACCCGGGCAGCTCAGATGCTGGGAGTAAGAGCTTCTGTGTTGCGTTACTGGGAGGAAGAACTGGATCTTCATATTAACAGAAATGAACAGGGACATCGCTACTACACAGGATATGATATTACGCTTCTGGCCAATATAAAAGAACTTAAGAAACGGGGACTGGCGCTGCGTGCTATTAAAGATGTGCTTCCACGGATCGCACATACGGCACCGGGCAGTACTGAAAGTAAAGTAAAACTGCTGGAAGGAGAAAAAGAACCGGATAAAAAAATGCTGGAGTTTCAGCAGATATTAGAAAGGTTGATTACACAGGAGCTGCAGATGAAGAAAGAAGGAGAAACAGAATATCGAAGTCTGGATGAAGCGATCAGACGCAGACAGCTTGCCAGAAAAGAGGCAGCAGCTACTGCTGAAAAAAAGAAAAGTGGAAAGAAAGTATATGGTTTCTAATTTCAAAAACAGACCGGGAGTCGATATGACTCTGCGGCCTGTTTTTTATATCATAGGAACATTACGGAGTATATAAAAAGCTTTTCGTGCAGGATCCTTTCCTGTATCATATTGAATTACAGTAATTATTCAAAACGAGGAATGGTGATAACTTCGCCGCCTTTCATGGCAGATTCATGTGCACAGATTCCGGTACCTGTCCAGTAGGCGCCCATGATGTCATCGATGGCAGGTTTTCTTTCTTCAAGGATAGAACGGATAAATTCATGTACAAGGTGAGGATGAGAACCGCCGTGGCCGCCGCCCTGAGTGAAAGACAGATGAGTATTTTCGTTATTGTATACAGTGTTGGTTGTAAAAGATGCGATTTCTTTCGGAAGAAGGTGTGCATAATCCGGAATCTGAATTCGTTTTTCTACAATTTCAGATCCGCGGCTAGATTTCTCACTGTCCTCGTCTAGAATATCTACTTTTTCCAGCTCTCCTGTACGGGTAAAGAGGACTGGATCTTCATCAGCAAGCTGCTGCCATTCGAAGCTCTCGTTTTCACCGTATACACGGAAGCATTCAGAATAGCTTCTGGCTACACCATACAGAAAACGTTCCATTTCAATGGTCACATCACTGTCCTGAAGGGAAATGAATGCAGATTCAAATGCAAATGGGCAGCCATATTTATCAGCCAGTTCTTTACGGACTTTTCCAGAACCTCTTGCATAAACTTTATCCGGCAGATGACCCGCAAGCATCAGGCAGGGGGCAACCGCATGTGTAGGATGCATAAGTGGTGGGAAACCTTCCCAGTATTCCGGCCATCCTTCCATATCCTGATAATGGGCGCAGGTCATGTACTGGAGACGTCCAAGTTCACCCTTCTTATAAAGTTCCTGGATATAGAGGAACTCTCTCTGGAAAAT